>NZ_JBHXLC010000002.1:0-136491 GCF_042721555.1 Gottfriedia sp. NPDC058432 | reverse complement strand
CGACAAGCATAAGACAAAGGCCGGTAAAGGTTGGTTTTTACCTTTATTGGACTTTGGCTTATGACCTCGAGGGGCTAACGCCTGGAACTAGACAACACGAAATGTGGAAGGCGTTTGCTCAGCCCCGACAAGCATAAGACAAAGGCCGGTAAAGGTTGGTTTTTACCTTTATTGGACTTTGGCTTATGACCTCGAGGGGCTAACGCCTGGAACTAGACAACTCAAAAAAGACAAGCTTATGTTTTACCTTAGTTCTTCTCACACTAGTAGCATATTCCGTTACATCTATACATGAATCCAAGATTTTTGAACATAAAAAAATCCCTACTGTTTGCACAGTAGGGACGAACTTTAAATTCGCGGTACCACCCTAGTTATTAGCTGTTTTACTAAAACTTACTAATATCTTCATTTCATAACGGCTCTTCACCGTCTTCCCCTCACAATTTGTTTCGAAGAAGAAGCTCGTGGATTGTAATTCATGACGTTTTATGTACTGATTTGCACCAACCATCAGCTCTCTGTTACAGGGAAAACTTCACTACTTTAGTTCCATTCATTGCTTATTATTATTTAATTAAATTATATTCTTAAAATAAAAAAGTCCCTACTGTTTGCACAGTAGGGACGAAATATTCGCGGTACCACCCTAAATTATTAGTATTAAAAACGATACTAATATCTTCATTTCATAACGGCTCTTCACCGTCTTCCCCTCACAATTCGTTTCGAGGAAGATGCTCTAGGATCGTAATTCATGTGTTCTATGTACTGGTTTGCAGCAACCACCAGCTCTCTGTTACAGGGAAAACTACACTACTAAAATTCCTATCATTGCTTTTCGTGATTCAATTAATACATACTTTATTCCTATTCTTCGTAAATGTCAACACTTTTTAACTTTTATTTTTTTGAGGTTTTTATTATTCTAATATAATAAAGTCCTTTACCTATAGAAGTATCTAGTTAGAAATATACTTTAGACTCACAAACTAAATATTAATTACGTATCTCGTTTTATAGTAGTATCACACTTTTTCTGTCTTGCCTAAACAAGGATTTGTCAATCAATAAAACGATAAAGTCTATTATCCAGATTATTTACTAGTACCGTAATCTTATTCACGCCAAATATTTTCGCCCTTTAATATTCACTTAATTTTCCGTTGAAAATTCACTTAGTTTAATCAGCTTCATCTTTTTGAAAGAAAAGAAAATAATATTATATTAATAAAGTTTGTCCCCGACACATTTACTAACTTCTCTAATAAATGTATAGATATGTTTCCTTTTATTGAGTTAACTAACATATGGTATCGGTGTTTGAGCAAACATACTGCAAGTTAAAATTACATGCTCAAAATTGGTCGATTAATTTACAAAGTTTTTGCAGATTAAAAATTAATAAATTTCTTTCGAATATTGAACCGTTTGGAAATATTTGGTATTGTATACTTAATTACTTAGAAATATTTATCTAATTATTTATTTTAGGAGAACTTATGTTAGGAATGGTTGTAGTTTTACCCGTTGCAATTTTAATGATTGCTGGAATTATTTATGGTGTAATCAAATTAATTAAAAGAACTCGCTATTAATTAAATTAAGCAGGAAAAAAATTATAGTTTTGAAAGGGGAGTAATCGTATTCGAGTTACTCTTTTTTTATTTAATTGGGGACTAGACATTTTCCTAGAGTAATACTCTTTAAATTTAATCATATTGACAATCTTCTTATATAAAATATAATTAATTTATAATATGTTAACTAATAAATAAAATAAGTTAACATACAGAGAGGGAGATATAGCAATGCAACAAGAAAGATTAAAAATGCTTATTAATTCAGCTTTATTTGCAGCAATTATTGGTATACTATCTCAAGTATCTATTCCTTTACCCTTTTCTCCTGTTCCAATCACAGGACAAACACTAGCAATCGGCTTAGCAGCAACGATTTTAGGTAAAAAATACGGAACAATCTCGTTACTTCTTTATTTAGCACTTGGAGCAATCGGAATTCCGGTTTTCGCAGGTGGTGCTGCGGGGTTTGGCGTACTAGTCGGTTCAACGGGCGGTTATTTAATTGGATTTATTCCAACTATTTTCATCATCGCTTACTATATTGAAAAAACTAAGTTCACAGTCTTAAATGCAATGATTGCAAATACGATCGGAATGTTTGTTACGTTAGTTTTTGGTACTGTGTGGTTAAAGATTGCAGCTTCTCTAAGCTGGCACGATGCAATGGCTTTCGGTTTTTATCCTTTCATTATTCTTGGATTAGTAAAAGCATATGTAGCATCTGCATTAGGTGTTATTATTGGAAAACGTTTAGCAAAAGCTAATTTATTAAAACGTGATGAAATTTCAGCGTAATACAAAAAGAGCTCATTTTTATGATGTGAGCTCTTTTTATATTGTTGAAAGGGAGTTTAGAAATAGAATTCTTCAATACATTTTAGATGTATTAACCCTTTGTTTATTCTTCAAATTAAAAATCAATTTTATTATTTTCAAAACTAAATAACCTAATCCACCGCCAAGTGTATTTAATATCAAATCATCAACATCAAAGCTACCTAGCCCAAATAATAACTGAAGTATTTCATAAGTTAAACTTAAAATGAAAGTCGCTTTTAAAATTGATTTCAAACGATCATACTTCTTAACTATTAACGGCAACAAGAAGCCAAATGGCATAAACCCGATAATATTGCCAGCCAAATTACTAATTCTAATATCAAAATTAATATCAGCCAAAAACAAATAAAAAGTAATCGTTTTGAATGGAATAAAGTTATTTGATCTCCACCAATGATCTCTAGTGAAATTAAATTCTAAATGGCTAATAAATTGTGATACTGGTAAATATTTAAATAGAATTCTTTCAGTAAGAATCATTAAATACAAACAGATTAATAGTAATAATATTATTTTGATAATTTTATTCATCTTTTAAAATCTCCGTCATTTTATACATTAAATAATACCATATATTTCTATTTTTTATAGATGGTTTCTCAATTAATATGTCTTAAATTCAAAATCCATTTAGTTTTGCTGCAAAACTCATTAAAGTTACTAAAAAAATAACCACTCAATTGAGTGGTTGCTTCATTGTACATCAACAGCTTTAACGACTGATCGATCTCCTTTTTGTTGGACTGTAACAATATACTTAGACCCACCTTTATTGTATTTGTCCATTTGGCTTTCAGGGATGTAAAAACGACTTAGATTATGATTGATTACAATTTCTTTTTCTTCTCCAATATATGTGTATTGAATAGTAGCTTTAATGTATTTTGAATGCTTTGGACGATGATCCGTTACATAATTTAATTGATAGATATCGTTTTGCCCTTTTTGAAAGACGATATAAACGTTTTCCCCTTCTTTCGGCTTACCATTACCTTTCCAATCCTTCATTGTTATTGAGTCAAAATCATATGAAAGGGCTGCATAATGTCCTAATAAAGGTTCTACAGGATCCAAACTCTGTGAATTTATTTTAAACGTATCGGCTGATTGCTTAAAGTACATTATGTTTCCAAGTAAAGCTAGTAATAAAACAAATTGAATGATTGAAAGCAAAAGTAATTTCTTCTTATTTTGCATGTTCATCACCTCTTGCTTTTTTCGATTGGGTATAGACAAAATATAAAATTACTGCAAGGATAATAAACACAATTGATTTACTTATAAACGAAACGGCAAATCCTGTATAAATTCCAATTACGAGTGTAGCAAATGTGATAAAGCCTATAATAATGCTTCCTTTTTCCTGACCTGATACACCTTTAAATAAACGTATACATGAATAAGCAAATAATATTAATACGCCTACAATCATATTTGCTAATTTATCTTGAACTCCTAGAATCGGTAATAAGAATATAAATAAGAAGATCCAAAGATAATTATTAAACGATATATTGTCCTTCCATTTCTTGTAAACAGTATAGATTGCTAGTAAAAGGATTAATAGAATGATCGTATCAAACAGTGGTACTGCAATCGGCTTTAAAAATCCATGCGAAAATTCCTTTTGCATCTCGTGAACTGCATCATATGATCCTCCAAAAATTGAAGTAATAAAAGTAAATAGCCATACAAATATTGTAAATACAGGTAGAAGAACATAATCTATAACGCCGCGCTCATTTAAGAACCATAGAATAAACACTACTACAATAATCGGCGTTATATATTGGCGATCTGAAAATGTTTGGAAAAACATAATGACAATATATCCCATAAATGAATAATTAAAGCTGGCATTCCACCTGTTCTTCATGATTTTCAAGAAATAAATTGAGCAAAGTAACAATGGAATTTGAAGAAGATAAACATGTGCCGTTTCTAATCCAGCACTATAGCTCAAACTAAAAAATCCGATTCCTAAGAAAAGATAATAAAACATTTTATGCTTTAACACATAATAGTAAAGAAACGCGAGCATTGTCCAAGTGATCAAAAATACTGGACTGTTACTTGTAAATTGATACATTTGTACAATTAAAACAAATGCACATGCGTACCCAATTACATTAATAAAGTTTAAACAATGTCCAAACAATTCTTTTCCCTTTTGATAGCTTATAAAAGCAACTGCATGGAAAACTAATAATGTTATAAAAATAATGACTAATCTCATGGTTTGGCTAAAGTCGTTCCAGTTACTACCCACAAGCGCTAAAATTGAAAATGCTACAAGTAAGGCAATTAAAAATGGCACAATATCCCCTAAAAATGATTGCTTTTCAGCTTTAGCCCGGTGCCTTTCATACTCAACTATTCGATTTAATGATTCTTCATCTAGTAAGTTATTCTCGTGCCATTCTTTTAGCTTCTGATCTAATTTACTCATGTAATCCCCCCCCCTTTTAGTAGCAGTATATAAAAATACTTCCATTACTATTATAATTTCTTAATAAAACATAAATTACCTCTAAATCTAAAATTTTAGGAGAATATGTTTAATCAAACGTTTGTTTAAAATGTAAATTCTTCCACTAAGAGCTAAATATGACTACCTGAATTTTCATATAGATATTTGTGAAGTATGTCCTCTAACTAATCCTAATTAATCATTTCATTCTATATCAATACAAAAAAACAGCCCTATCTCTAGGGCTGTTTCATCATCTTTTATACAGGATAAACACCATGCTTTTTCGTAGCAGGAGTTTCATAAGATTCTGAGTAATATGCAAAACGTTTAATTAGCTCTGTACGTAGTTCTTCTGGTTGAATGACTACATCTACAACTAGCTCAGACGCTAAACGGTAAATATCGATATCTTCAGCATACTCTTTACGTTTTTCTTGGATAAAGGCAGCTTGTTCTTCTTTTGGTAAGTTTGCAATTTTATTTGCATATACTGCGTTTACAGCAGCTTCAGGACCCATTACAGCGATTTGAGCAGATGGGAATGCAATTACACAGTCTGTTTCAAATGCTGGGCCTGCCATTGCGTAAAGTCCAGCACCGTAAGCTTTACGAACGATAACTGAGATTTTTGGAACAGAAGCATTACTCATGCTATAAAGCATTTTTGCTCCATGGCGGATAATTCCTGCACGCTCTACTTTAGTACCAATCATGAAGCCAGGTACATCCATTAAGAATAATAAAGGAATATGGTAAGCATCACATAAATTAATAAATTTAGCTGCTTTATCAGCTGAATCATGGAATAATACGCCACCTTTAACTCTCGGTTGGTTAGCGATAATCCCTACGCTACGTCCATCTAATCTAGCAAAACCAGTCACTAGTTCAGGTGCAAATAGCTTTTTAATTTCGAAGAATGAATCTTCATCAACTACTCGGTCAATAAATTCATAAATAGAAAATGGTACGTTTTGATTGCTTGGAATAATTTCTGCTAAAGACTTCTCCTTTTGTACAGGATTTTTCGCCTCAACAACAGGTGCCCCTTGCTTGAAATTAGTCGGTAAGTAAGATAAATAATCTTTTAACTTAGCAATCGCTTCTTCTTCTGACTCACATAATACATCTCCACAGCCTGAAACTGAACAGTGCATTCTAGCTCCACCCATTTCATCGAGCGTAACTTTTTCACCAATTACCATTTCAGCCATACGAGGTGATCCTAAGTACATTGAAGAATTACCTTCAACCATAAATACAGAATCACAAAATGCAGGAATATAAGCTCCACCTGCAGCAGAAGGTCCAAATAATAAACAAATTTGAGGTACTTGACCTGATAGCTTAATTTGGTTGTGGAATATACGTCCAGCACCACGTCTACCTGGGAACATAAATACTTGATCGGTAATACGTGCACCTGCAGAGTCCACTAAATAAATTAGAGGTACAAGCATTTTTAAACATGTTTCTTGAATGCGGATAATCTTTTCTACTGTTTTTTCGCCCCATGAACCTGCTTTTACAGTCGAATCATTCGCCATTACACAAACAGTACGGCCATTAATTTTACCGATTCCTGTTACGATGCCATCTGCTGGAAATTCGTCATTCATACAGTTTGCAAAGAAACCATCTTCTACAAAACTGTCTTTATCTAAAAGTTGATTAATTCTTTCTCTTGCAAAGAGCTTACCAATTTTGGCATTGCTCTCATGATATTTTTCTTTCCCACCAGAAAGTATTTGTTCTTTTCGAGCTTGATATGTTGCTTCGTTTGACATGCAATTACTCTCCTTTATATTGCGGCTTACGCTTTTCTTGAAATGCTACTAAACCTTCCATACGGTCGTTTGTATGCAGTAAAGTTTCATATTCATAAGTTTCTAATCTTAGTCCTAAATCTAAAGGAAGATCGAAACCGCGTTGAATCGCCTTTTTTGCTGCACGGATTGCAAGAGGACCTTTACTTGCGATCGTTTCGCACATTTCAAGCGCCTTATTTTGTAATTCATCTATTTCAACAACATGTTCTAGAATTCCGTAGCCTTCAGCTTCAAGTGCATTTAAACGTTTGCCAGTAAAGATTAGTTCCTTCGCTCTTCCAAGTCCAATTAAACGTGGAAGCCTTTGTGTACCACCAGCACCTGGAATAATCGCTAAAGATGTTTCTGGTAAACCAACGATTGCTTCTTTATGAGCAATTCTTAAATCACATGCTAAAGCAAGTTCTAGTCCACCACCTAAGGCAACTCCATTGATTGCTGCTATTGTTGGCATAGGTAATCTTTCAACTTTTTCAAAAAGTGTCCCGATTTTTTCAACAGTTTCTCGAGCCTCACTCTCAGTCATGCCTCTTCTTTCTTTTAAATCAGCACCACTACAGAAATAAGATGATTCACTACCAGTAAATATGACAGCACGTACAGATGATTTCTTTAACTCATCCATTTGGCTATGAAGAGCATCTAGTAACTCACGTGATAATGAATTAGCTGCATTTGTACGATTTAATGTAAGAATTCTAATATGACCGATATCACTTACTAATAAACTTGATTCCATTTAAATACTCTCCTTTGAACCATTCCATACGGAAAATAGCTTACTAACTGGTGTTAAGTTCATTTGTTCAGAGATATATGAAGTAGCTTGTTGAAGTTTCTTTTCATCCACATTAGTTGTAATTCCTAAATTATGTAGTAATGAAACAACATCTTCAGTAGCTACATTTCCACTAGCTCCTGGTGCATATGGACAACCACCTAGTCCACCATTTGATGAATCAAATTTTTCAATTCCAAATAGTAAAGAAGTATATAAGTTTGCAATAGCACGACCATAAGTATCATGGAAATGCATAGCAATTCGATTAATTGGTACTTCTTTAACTAGATTTTCTAAAAATTGATTTACCTGAAGAGGATTAGCAATTCCAATTGTGTCGCCTAAGGAAATTTCATCTACTCCACATTCAAGTAATTGGTTTGCAAGTCTGATCACCTTTTTTTGGTCTACAGCACCCTCATATGGGCAACCAAAGACAGTTGAAATATATGCTCTAGTGGTCTTTTTATTATTTTTACATTCTGTAATCATAGAGCGAATATCGTTCATTGAATGCTCGATACTCGCGTTCTTGTTTTTTAAATTATGTGTTTCGCTAGCAGATACAAAGAAATTAATTTCATCTGCATCTACTTCAAATGCACTCATTAGCCCTCTTTTATTAGGAACAAGAGCTGCATAAGTAACCCCATCTTTTTTCTTAAGCTTCGTAAATAGATCTACCGAGTCACTTAATTGAGGAATCCAGTCTGGTCTCACAAATGAAGAAACTTCAATATAAGACAAACCACTCTCTACTAATAAATTGATCCACTCAAGCTTCTGTTCAGTGGAAACAAACTGTTTTTCATTTTGCAAACCATCACGTGGACCTACTTCTCTTATAAAAGCCGATTGAGGTAGCTTCATCACTAATAGCTCCTAACCTAGTTTTTCAACTTGAATTAAAGAGTCGCCCTCGTTTACAAAATCTCCTTCGTTAACGAAAACATTTACGACTTTACATTTATAAGGAGCAGTATGCGGAATTTCCATTTTCATGGATTCTAAGATTACATAATCTTGATCACTACTAATTTCGTCTCCTACAGATACAAGACATTTCCATACGCTTCCAGCCATCATTGCAGTTAAGTTTTCCATTTTTAATTACCTCATTTCACTTTTTGATATTCACTAATAAAACTTGTTGTATAGTCGCCTTCTTGGAATGCATCCGTTGATAGAATATCAATCAAAAACGGCAGATTTGTTTTAATACCTTCAATTTCTACCTTTTTAAGATAATTGTGCAGTTGAATTACAGCTTCTTTTCTTGTATTAGCCGTAACAATCACTTTCGCTAATAGTGGATCATAAAACGGTGATACAACCCATCCATCATAAAGATGTGTATCAATACGTACACCAATCTCCTCTGGGAAGTTACAGTGTTGAACTGTTCCTGGCGATGGGAAGAAAGTTTTAGGATCCTCAGCATACACCCTTACTTCGATAGAGTGACCATTCATTTCTACATGAGTTGGACGAATTGGAAGTGTTTCACCAAATGTGATACGGAACTGCCATTCAACTAGATCAATTCCTGTAATTCCTTCCGTTACACCGTGCTCAACTTGTAATCTAGTATTCATTTCTAAGAAGTAAATATTTTCTTTTTCATCAACTAAAAATTCAATTGTTCCCACGTTTACATATTTCATTTGATTAGCTATTGTTAGGGCATATTCTTCAAGTTTCTTTCTACCTTGTGGAGAAAGGAATGGTGATGGTGCTTCCTCAACAACTTTTTGGTTTCTTCTTTGAATAGAACAATCTCTTTCAAAAAAGAAAACAGCGTTACCATGAGAATCAGCAGCGATTTGTGCTTCAATATGTCTCGGTTTAATAATCGCTTTTTCAATGAATACATCATCATTCGCAAAAAATTGAAGTGCTCTCGTTTGTGTTGTTAAAAATTCTTTTTCTAGCTGTGCTTCGTTTTCGATTAACTTCATACCGATTCCGCCGCCACCACTAGAAGCTTTTAACATAACAGGATAACCAATTTGCTCTGCTATTTCTCTCGCTTCTTCAACTGATTGAATTGGGTGAGAGTTTCCTTTAATTAATGGAATGTTTAATTGCTCCATTATTTGTCTAGCTCTAATTTTTTCGCCCATCATCTCTAAATGCTCTGGCTTAGGACCTACAAATAAAATACCTGCTTCTTTACATTTTCTAGCAAAATCACTATTTTCTGATAAGAAACCATAACCAGGATGAATAGCTGTTACATTATTTTCTTTTGCAATTTTTATAATTAAATCTGCGTTTAAATACGTATCTTTTGTATGATTACCTTTTAAAGAAAATGCTTCATCACTTAACTTAACATGCAAACTTTCCTTATCAGCATCTGAATAAACTGCTACAGTTTGATAACGAAGCTTTTTACATGTTTCAATAATTCTACATGCGATTTCCCCGCGGTTTGCAATAAGTATTTTGATCATATTCTCTCTCCTTATCGGCATCCTAATTGACGTGCAATTACCATACGTTGAATTTCTGACGTACCTTCACCAATTTCAAGTAACTTAGCATCACGCACTAAACGTTCGATGCCATACTCTTTCATGTAACCATATCCACCATGAATTTGTAATGATTCATTCGCAATTTTGGAAGCGATTTCAGATGCGTATAACTTAGCGAATGCCGCTTCTTTCGTAAACGGTTTTCCATTGTCTTTTAACCATGCAGCTTTATGCACCATATTTCTTGCTAACTCAATTCCCATAGCCATATCAGCTAATTTAAATTGAATAGCTTGGAAACTAGATAAAGGTTGTTTAAATTGTTTACGTTCTTTTGCATATACTAATGCTTTATCAAAAGCCTTCTGTGCAATACCTACAGCAAGTGCTGCAATTGAAATTCTACCACCATCTAATGTATATAAGAATTGGCCAAAACCTTTATCAGGATTGCCAAGAATATTTTCTTTTGGAACACGTACTCCATCTAATACAATTTGAGTCGTATTAGAAGCACGAACACCCATCTTGTCATAAGGATCTGTAATTGTTAATCCTTCTGAGTCAGTTGGTACGATAAACGCACAAATATTTTTCTTTCCTCTTTCATCAATAGAAGTATAAGCAGTTACGATAATTGTGTTAGAATACTGAGCATTTGTAATCCAGCATTTTTCACCAGTAATCACATACTCGTCACCGTCTAAGACCGCTTTTGTTTGTGTTCCACCAGCATCAGAACCCGCATTTGGCTCAGTTAAACCGAAAGCTCCAAGTGTTTTTCCTTGCGCCATAGGAACTAAGAATTTTTGCTTTTGTTCCTCTGTACCGAAATAATAAATTGGAGAAGCACCTAATGAACATGTTGCAGCAAAGCTTAAACCTGTTCCTCCACATGCACGCCCTATTTCTTCTACAGCTAACGCATAACTAATCGTATCGCCACCGCTACCGCCGTATTCTTCAGGGAACGGAATTCCTAATAAACCTAATTCACCCATTTTTTTGAACGTTTCAATCGGGAATTTGCTATCACGATCAAGTTCCTCTGCAAAAGGCTCAATTTCCTTCGCTGCGAAATCTCGTACCATTTCTTGAATCATTTGCTGTTCTTTAGATAATAAAAAATCCATGTGTTAGTCACTCTCCTTTTAATATTTAGGTACGTTTTAAAAAACGTAAGAATGTCTCCAACTGCAGCAAATAGCAGTGGAGTCCCATATTTCGTGTATAAGAAATAAATATTTTAGTCTTACAATTGATAATATTCGATATTTTCTACCATTTCCCTTTAATCTATGTTCGACAAATTGAGACAAAAGAGGAAAGGTTAGGAAAAGTGGGAGGATCGTGGGGATGTAGTCTGAATTACTGTTGAACGGTGGGCTGTGAATAAGTCTTGGGGGTGTGCAAATAAGAAGACAGTTAGTGCAAATAAATCTCAGAGAACTGCAAATAAAAATGGCAAATCTACAATTAAAATAACGATATCTGCAATTAAAATCATCAAAACCGCAATTAAATTCGTTAAATCTGCAATTAAAATGAAAAATTATCCACACCAGTTAAGGTATTACACACTAAAAATGGTACAATAGTTGACCTTTTCAAATGGAAAACTAGCAAGTTGCTCTCATTTTGTTTAAATCTATCAAAAAATTAATCATTTCAACTAGATACACCTACTGTTTATTCACATCCTCAGATTGTGCAATATTAACTTGCGACCTATTTATTAAAAACAAAAAAGACATACCCCTAAGTACAGAGATATGTCCTTCTTGATTAATTATTGATATCTAATAATATTTTACCAGTACTTTGTCTGCTTTCAATTAATCTATGGGCACTAACTACATCTTCTAACGAAAAATAGTGTCCTATCTTTATATTTAGAAGTCCTTCGTTTATATATCGTAATACTTGATTTGCCGTTTCCTTCAATGACTCTGGTCTTTCTTTCCTAGTTGTACCTAAACTAAAACCAAGGACAGATCGACAGCTTGAATGTAATTCACTTGTTTTAAAATGGCCAACTTCACCACTGGAATTTCCAAAATGAACTAGTCGCCCGTATTTAGCTAAGCAATTAATGCTTTGTTCTGAAATTCTACCTGCAACTGAATCTAAAATAATATTAGCGCCAATTCCATCAGTTAACTCATTTACTTTTTCTGAAAAGTTTTCTTTCTCATAGCAAATCACATGATCCGCACCAGCGTTTAATGCATACGCTATCTTCTGTTCACTTCCTACTGTTCCAATAATCTTACCAGCACCTAAAATCTTTGCCACTTGGATAGCAGTTGTACCTACACCACCAGCAGCAGAATGAATTAATACCGCTTCTCCTTTTTCAATTCTAGCTAAATCAGCTAAGAGTTTATACGAAAGAAATGATACAGTTGGACAAGCTGCAGCTACATCAAATCCAACTGATTCAGGTATATTGAATGTTAAATTTTCATTTGCTACAACGTACTGAGCGTATGAACCACCTACTGGAAAAGCAACTACTCGTTGTCCAACTTGAAACTGTTTCACATCGGCACCTACGACTTCAATTGTTCCAGCTACATCTAAACCAGGAATAAACGGGAATTTTCCTTTGCCCTTTTTTCCGTATCTTGCTTTTACATCTGCAAAGTTCACACTGGCTTTTTCCACTTTAATTAATATCTGTTTCGAATTAATTGATGGTACTTCCATATCAACAACCTTTAAAACTTCTGGTTTTCCAAACTCGGTCACAACAACTGCTTTCACTATCTCCACCTCACTAATGCCACTTTACTATTATTTTACCTCTAAGAATGTTGAACGAATAATATCAATTTATTACTTTCACCGTTATCCCTTTTTGCCTCCTCCTTTTTAACTAAAATACTTAATAACGAGAATGATTAATGATAAAACATTACCCTTTTGAAAAAATATGGTAGTTTTATTAGAAAATACTAATATAATAGAAAATGTTCTTACTGGAAGTACTATCTGTTCTCATAAAATTTAGTTCGACTCGACTTTTGCAGAAGTAACGAAACTTCCTAGAACAGATAATTAGATACAGGATATTTCTAAGTATTACTAACATACGTTGGAGGAATTATGAAACTAAAAATTATACTAACAATTCTAATATTGGCACTCATCATAAGTGGGGGATATGGTTTTTATTTGTATGCATGGGACCCAAGTGAAAAGGTTTCGGTAAATGAAGATGAACTAACAAATGCTGGTTTCTTAAAAGATAAACGAGCAGTACTTTTCTTTTCAACTACCGCTGACCAAGATTCAAATGATGGTGGTACTAGCTATGCAATGTTCGTTGATGAGAAAGGACAAGCGAACAGTATTAAAATGGACGGTTTAGAGTTGGGTAACATCACTAAAAGCACTAGTCAAGTATTTATAGAAGATAAAAATCGAATACAACTGATCGGTGAGAAGTATAAGACTGTTCATTTAAAGAAAAGTCAGTATACAGGAGAACGTTCTGGCTATTTACCAGGTAAAGATTTATTCTTTAGCATTTATAATACAGGATTTAATAAAAAGGGCGGATATGATTCCGATGTTCGATATGGAAATGCAAATGGATTTAAAACAGGTACTATACCTAGTTACCTTGTGTCTTCTGGTGTAGAAGGTGACAATGTTTACGTTTTAGCTAACGACCAAACTAAGCCTAAAGAGTTTGAGTTAAAGGAAGTAATCTTAGATAATGAATTTAGCCTTAAGGATTTAGCTAAGGTGGAAACTCCTAGTGAAGTAGCTGCGGAATCAGAAGTGTTAGCTGATCAAAATTATTTTTATGTCATTATGGGAGCAGCAAAAGATGATCATAATAAAGATGACCTTTTAATAAGGGTAAATAAACAAACAAAAAAACAAGATATCTTTCCACTTGTGCATTATGCTGGAGTGAACGACGTAATTGAAACGATCGTATTTAATGTTAGACAATCTGCATATATCTTCAAAGATGAGCTTTATTTTGTTGATGGATTAGGTGATGTTTATACATTTAATACAAAATCAGAACAAATTCAAAAAAAATTCTCGTTTGTTGATGCTGATCAAACTAAAGTTGGTTATAACGAGCAAGTTTACTTCCAAGATGATCGTGTTTATTATTTTAGATTTAATCCTAAAAGCGAAAAGTATACAATAGATGTTTATAGTCTTCTAACTGGAAAACAAGAATCCCAACAAGAAATTACTGGTATAAAAGAGGTTATGAACCAAGTGCAAAAGAGAGGAAAATCTATTTACTCTTATGGTTTCATGATGTTAAGTAAATAATAAAAACAAAGGGCCAACGATGGCCCCTTTTAATGACAACCATGTTTTCCTCTTAAAAGAGTTTTTCCTTGCTCTTACTTTCATAAAAAAACAAAAATCACCTTATTTTTAATGACGTGACTTATTTCTAGTTAGTAATTATTCCTTTAATGGAACAATAACAGAACCCATTAAATACTCTTGTCCACTACTATTCTTCTGAACTACTAAAACTTCATAGGAACCAGCCTCTTTGGTTGAACTAGTTGCAGAGTATTTAAAGAATAAAGTATTACTCTTTTCTTTAAACGTGGGAATTTCTACCACACTAAATCCTTTTAACTTTTTATATGCAGAATTTAACTCATACTTTGTTTTTTGAGAATTTTTCCTGCTAAAATTAGCATCCATTTCAAATTTAAAATTACCTTCACCTGTGTTATAACTTTCTAAGTACCACCGGTAATCATTTTCTATATTATTTGCCAGATTGACCAATTCAAAATGATAATCGCCTGTTTTTAATTTTAAAAGTCTACCATTATGATTACTTAATTCGATACTATTAAAGAAAGGTATATACTCACGCAATTCAAATGTAAATATACCATTATCATGAATTGATGTATCAATTACTTTCGTTTTTTTACTAACTAATACATTATCACGAAATAATCTAACATTTGTAATTGGTGCTTTATTGTAATTATCGTAGAAATATAAAGTTATTCTTTTCGTATAATCATTTTTATTAAAGAATAAATAATTTTTTTCTTTTTTAATTTCTCCTTCTAATTTAGCAACAGCAGAAAGCATGAGATGCGTAGGGTGATTATTTTTTTGGGAGTTGCATGCTGTAAATATAGCAATGAGTGTAGCGGTTAGTATAAATAAACAAAGCTGTTTTTTCAATAATATTCCTCACTTCTTTTTTTCCTAATTTAAATTTCAAAAAGAATAAACTATTTGCGAGTATATCTGAAAAACCATTTATACGTTCTGTCACGATCATTCGCCCTGCTGTACAAAGTCTTTTTTGAGCCAAGTAAAGGTTTGTAAGTGTATTTGTACTTTTCTACCTTAATTTTATTAACACTCCATAATTCATAGATATAACCTTTTTGTGCAGTAAATTCTACAGTTGATGTTTTTCCCCAACTCTTACCAAATGTTCCCCCTAGATTTGCTTCGGCAATTTTTTTAATTCCAAATTCAGTAGAACCGGAAAGGGTATAAGTAGAATTTGAAGTAGAAGATAATGTAACTGTCGCTTGTGCATTTACAGCTTCAAATGCATCTTTATCCCATCCATTATATTTATAAGAATAGGCGTAATAATTCCACTTTTTATCTTTCCAGGGACCTAAAAGTTCAGAACTGCCAAATTCATTAGTCGATCTATAAGTAACACTAGGACGGCTATTTGAAGGAACAACTGCTGCCAGTGCAGATAATGGGTCGAAGATAGAAAAAATAATTCCATATGACAAAATTAATCCAAGTCTTTTTTTCTTAAATTGTTTCACTAAAATTCTACCTCCTTTTATTTTTATTTCGGTATGTTTTAACAAAAATACACAATAATTTTTGTATATAAGTGGATACTTTATGAATGTTTTCCAAATATCATTTTAATTTTAGACTAATGCCTTACTATTAAGTTATTAATCCTAAGGAGGTCTAGCTATGAGAAAGAAAATAGTAGTTATATTTGTAGTTATTGCATTTGAAGTGATCAGCTCTTATTTGTATATAAATATTAAATTAGATTTAACTAAGGATACTGTAGAAGATTATCTTGTGACAGAAAAAGGGGTTGCTAAAAAAGATATTAAAGTGAGTAAACCCGTCTATGATTGGATTAAAGCAAAAGGAGACAAAAAGTGGTTTGTTTGTGTTGAAATAATGGGTGATCAGGGAACTTATTATTATTATAAAGACCACCAAAAAAATAAAGTAAAATTGGATTATTATATTTTACATGGGGTTGAATATAGTGCTAGAGAATATGAAAAAATAAAAGGTAAAACCCCTTAAAAAAAGGAGGCGACCTCTTTTTTACCAATTAAATGTTTTTACAATATGAAAGTTATTATACGGTAAAGCTGAGTTATTTAAGAAGTCGTATGGTTTGATAATTGAAGGACGCTGCCAAACTGTTTTAAAAACTCCACCTCCCATTGATAAAGTACTAGGCTTTTTATATTCAAAACCTGCTTTGTAATACGAATACCATACTAATTCACTACAATAAGTTTTTTTAATATTAGTTGGATTTGGAGTAAAGTTTAAATCATAAGGTATATTTTTATTTAAAAAGTTATCCTTAGCTTTTTGAGCTACCTTTGTTCCCAGTGTCGCATTTTTTGATCTAATTACTTTTGTACTTGGATTCTTAGATTGACTAAGCCATTCGGTTATCGAAATCTTTGATGGCTTTTTGTTTGGTCCAGCAATATGCAACACAGTTTTAGAATCAATCACGATCCCTGCATGACCTACTATCCCCTTTCCACTTACCCCAGGAGCTGTACTCTTTGAAATAAGTATGTCTCCCGGTTTAAATTGAAACGAATTTGCCTTGCCTTTTGGTAATAAAATTCCTAAACAAACGATACATAATATAAACCCTATTATAATTTTTTCTTCGACTAATAGCTTTTTCATTACTAATCTCCCTTTCTACTGATTTACTCATTGAGGAAGATTTTACCTGAAAACATCGTTACAAGGCTGGGATATAATTGAATAATTTGTGAATTTTTTCACATTTTAATATATCTCCCCATAATACATACTTTTATATAAAAAAGGGCACCTATCCATCAAATAACGATGTAATAGATACCCAGATACAAATTTATTTTTTATTAACCAACATACTCAAATGCTCAGCAGCCGATTTAATATCTTCTTTTCCTAAAATCGCAGAAACAATTGCAACACCATCAATATCTGTTTCCATTAATTCAGAAACGTTTTTTTCATTAATTCCACCGATGCCTACGATTGGAATTTTTACTGCCTCACGTATTCTTCGTAACTCATCTCGTGCTAAATATTTTGCATCTAGTTTTGTACTCGTCGGATACACTGAACCAATACCAACATAATCCGCACCTTGTTCCTGTGCAATCATTGCTTCTTCTAATGTTGATGCAGATACACCAATAATCATATCTTCCCCAACAATCTGTCTAGCTACAGTTAAAGGTAAATCTTCTTGACCGATATGCAAGCCATCAGCCTGTATCGCCAATGCGATATCTAAACGGTCATTAATAATCAATGGAACATTATATTTTGAAGTTACTTCTTTTACTTGCAAAGCAACTTTGTAAAAGTCTAGACTACTACAATTCTTTTCTCTTATTTGTACAATCGTTGTTCCACCTTTAATTGCTTCTTCAACAGATTGAACTAAATCTCTTGATCCTAATACATCTCGATCCGTTACTAAATAAAGCTTATAATCTATTTTACTTTTTGTTATAGCCATTCGATTTTTCCTCCCGTTAGAAGTGTATCAACAGAAGCTTTAGATACTTCATCAAATAAGTTTATTTTAAATGTACCGATTCCTTGCCCTTCAGTTAGGCGAGCCTTAGCAAGCTCTCCACATAGTCCCATCGTAGTAATACCGGAAACAGCTGCAAGGAAATAATCAGTCGTTGCACCAGCATAAGTTCCAATTAGTGATGTACTCATACATCCAGTTCCAGTTACATCAGCTAGCATTTTATCTCCATTTGAAATGGTACATACTCGGTCCTGTTCTGCAATTATATCTACTGCACCTGTAATTGCAACTACTGAGCCTAATTTCGCTGATAGAGATTTCGCAATTTCAACGCCGTCTTCTTCACCAGCTACAGAATCCACACCTTTAATTTGAACATTTAAGCCAGCAATCATTTTAATTTCTGACATATTTCCACGAACTACTGCAAAACGTACTTCTTTCAATAATTTAGCAGTCGTTTCTGTACGTAAAGTAGTTGCTCCTACACCAACAGGATCTAATATAACTGGTACGCCTAATTGATTAGCTTTTTTACCAGCTTTAATCATTGATTGGATTGTTCTTTCATTTAATGTTCCAATATTAATAACAAGAGCTGATGCAAAAGATACCATTTCTTCTACTTCGGCTAAATCATCTGCCATAACTGGTGATCCACCTAGAGCTAACACCATATTTGCACAATCATTTACAGTTACATAATTTGTAATGTGATGAACTAAAGGCTTTTTCTCTTTCACGCTTTCAAGAATTTGACTCATTTCATTCATAGTTAACATTTTTTTCTCCCCCGATTTGCTTTGGAACAAGCTTATTAATAACAAACTGAACAACTATATAAATGACACAAATTAAAATCATACTTGGTACAGTAGCCCCAAGGAAGAAATCTAATTGTACAAACTTACGATAAATAAAAACTCCTAAAATCCATGTAATAACCGCAATCCAATCAATTTTCAACGATTTACTTATACTTGTTCTTTTTAGGATAAAATAGTCCGTTAATAAAATTGCATATAGCGGCGCAAAAAATGAACCAATTGTATATAAAAATCCTTCATACTTTTCAATTGGGAAAATAACGGCTAATAATGTTCCTATAGCTGTAACGATAAGGGCTATATGTTTTCCATTTAGTTTTGGAAAAATGGTTGTAACTGATATTCCGGCAGAATAAGCATCCATGAATGTTGTTGTAACAGTCGCTAGGACAACGATACCAACTGCAAATAATCCTAGATTTGCACTCATTAAAACAGCAACCGGGTCTACTTCATTAAATGCCAGTGCTGCGCCTAGCCCAATAATATACATCCAAGAGCTTCCAAACATATAACCTATAAAACTACCAATTGCTCCATCCTTTGTTGTCTTTGCAAATCGAGTATAATCACTAATTAATGGAATCCACGATAGTGGCATTATGACCGATAATTCAACTGCTTCTCCAAAAGATAATCCAGTAGTGCTTGGTTGAGTTAAGATTTTATCACTTTTAAAAATAACAAAACACAGTACAATTGTTAGAACAAATAATAAACAAACGGCTAAACTATTAAGTTTTTTTGAAGCATTTTGTCCAAAGTACAACCAGATCGCGATTAATACTCCAATTACTAAACACCAAACCCATAAGTGATCGAATTTATAATCTTTTATTGTAACTAAATTGATAGAGCGAGCCCCTGTTAAAATCATAATTGCCGTCCAGCCTAGTAACTGTAAAACATTTAAAATCGAAAACAAATAGCTACCGTAACTACCAAATGAAATTTTTGTAGATTCCATTGCTGACAATCTTTGCTGAGAACCAATGACTCCACCTAAAATGAGCAATAGTGTACCAAGTAAATGCCCTACTAAAATGGCTGTTAAACCTTTCTTAAAACCTAGTGGTGCTACTAGGGCACCAGTCATAATTTCCGCTACAGAAACTGCCGCACCAAACCAAAGTGTTGTAAAGTTCCACTTCGTCATTTTTGCATTTTGCTTAGACATGTTGAACGCCTGCCTTTTCATACAATGAGTAGAAATGATGGACAGGACCTACTCCTTTTCCAATTGAAAAGGAATGTTTGATTGCTAATGTTATATAGTTTTTCGCCTCTCTAATTGCCTCATTTAATTCAAGTTCATTTGCTAAATTAGATGTAATCGCTGATGATAAAGTGCAACCTGTACCGTGGGTATTAATTGTATTAATCCTAACGCTGTTAAAGCTTGTAAACTCCTCACCATTAAAACAAATATCGGTCGCTTCACCTTCTAGATGACCACCCTTTACAAGGACGTTCTTTGCACCTAATGAGTGAATTTGAATAGCAGCTTCTTTCATCTCTTCAATCGTTGTAATTTTTCTTCCAGTAATCACTTCTGCTTCAGGAAGATTTGGCGTAATAACAGTTGCTAAAGGAATGAGTTCTTGAATTAAAGCTTCCTTTGCATCTGGACTTAATAAGTCAAATCCACTTTTTGAAACCATAACTGGATCAACTACGATTTGCTTTGGTTTATATTGCTTAAGTTTCTCAGCAATTACTTTAATCGTCTCTATTTGAGATACCATTCCAATTTTTACAGCATCTACTTCAATATCAGTAAAAATTGCATCTAACTGACTTGCAATAATCTCTGGTGTCATATCTTGTACAGCGAACACTCCTTGCGTATTTTGAGCTGTTACAGCTGTAATTACACTCATTCCAAAAACATGATGAGCTGAAAATGTCTTTAAATCCGCTTGAATACCTGCACCACCACTTGAATCAGAGCCGGCTATCGTTAATACTTTTTTCAATTTTCTTCCCCCTATTTCATGAATAGAACTCTTTGATCTTACAGATAGAAGATGAAACTTGATTTTAAATACAAAAAAGCACAAATCCCATAAGGACTTGTGCTCGAACAAATCAATGTTATGAATACAAAAAATGTATTCTACCGTTCACTTTCCTACGCTGGCATTATCCAGATCAGGTTAAAGGGTCAAAGACTACCTGTGTCTTAATCTCAGCCGACCATTTACGGCACCCCTAGTACTATTCAATTATTTACTTTAATTACTTTATCATCTTAATTAATCCTCTAAATTTATTCAAGTATTTAGACTGATTCCTTTAAATTTTGTCTTTAAAGAAAATCATATTGCTATTTTGAATAATTAACTGTATCACAATTTGAACTACAAGTTTTTGCGATCGAGCAAGAGCCACATTTACCTTTTTTCGTTTTCTTTATATATCGTAAAAGTGTCCACCCTGCATATCCAAAAATAAGAGCTCCTATTATAATATTGACAATCATAAGGAGATACCCCTTTCTCTAGTAGCCTAAGAGACTTCCAACTTGATAGATAATTAATGCTAATATATATGCAATAACTAATGCATATCCAACTGAGAAATATGTCCATTTAGCTGAACCTGTCTCTTTACGAATTGTCGCAACTGTTGCTAGACATGGTACATACAATAAGACAAAAACCATAAAGCTAAATGCGGAAAGTGCAGAAAACTGTGTTGACAGTATTCCTTGTAAAGAATGTGCATTTGGCACGTGATAGATAATATTCATAGCAGATACGACAACCTCTTTAGCTAAAAATCCTGTTAGTAAAGAAGCACCTGCTTGCCATGTACCGAATCCTAAAGGAGAAAGTATTGGTGTAAGTATACCCCCAATCATTGCTAAAAAGCTATCATCCATCGAAACACCGAAACCACTTGGGCCCATATAAGATAATAACCATATAGCTACAGAACCACCAAAAATAAACGTACCAGCTTTTCGAATAAAGCCTTTCCCTTTGTCCCATGTGCTTCTAAATAAAGCTTTACCTTGTGGCATACGGTATGGTGGAAGTTCTACGACAAATAATGAAAACTCACCCTTTAATATAGTAGATGAAAAAACCTTAGCTAAAATTAATGCAACTACGATTCCAAGTATATACAGTGAAAAAACAACTATTGCTTGATTTTTCGCAAAAAATGCTCCAACGAATAGTGCGTATACTGGTAATCGCGCCGAACAAGACATTAATGGTGTTAACAAAATCGTGAGTAGTCTCTCTCTAGGCTGTTCTATTGTTCTAGCGGCCATAACCCCAGGTACATTACAACCAAATCCTATAATCATTGGAATAAATGCCTTTCCGGTTAAACCAACCATCTCCATCGAACGATCCATTACTAAAGCTGCGCGAGACATATATCCAAAATCTTCAAGGAATGATATTAGTAAAAACAAAATAAAAATTTGTGGAACAAAGACTAAAACTCCACCAACACCGGCAACAATTCCATCAAGAATAACTGCTTTGATAAAATCAGATGCATGAATTGCATTTAAGCCGTTAGTAAGCCAGTCTGTTACAGGTCCTGATAAAAAACCATCTAATGCGTCGGATAAGGGTAACCCTAACCAATCGAAAGTAAGCTTAAACATTAAAAACATTGTTACTAAGAAAATAGGAATACCCAAAATTGGGTGTGTCACAAATCGATCAATGCGATCAGTTAATGTAACTGCTTCATTCGATTCTTTCTCTACCGAACTACCAATTAAATTTGAAATCATTTCTTTTCTTACAGAATAAATCCATTTTGAAGGTGCTACACCTTGTTCACTGTTTAATTGTTCCGCTGTTATTTTAATTACTTGGTCAATTTTACTAAAATCGTAGGATGAAGCTATAAATTCGATTACCTCTTTATTCCCCTCTAAGATTTGTATTGCAGTCCATCTTTTAGGAATAGATAAAGTTGTAGGTAATAATGTCATAATATTTTTAATACCATCTTCAACAATTTTTCCATAATCAATTTCAAACTCAACTTCAGATTGAGGAATTGTCGCTAATACTTCATTTACTTCGTCTGTTCCCTTACCCGATCTAGCATCAATTGGAATAACTGGTACTTTTAATATCTTTGAGATACTAGAAGGATCAATTGAAATTCCTCTCCTTTTAGCAACATCAACCATATTTAGACCAATAATCATTGATTTATTAAACTCTAGAAGTTGAAGAGTGAGCATTAAATTTCTCTCTAGTTGAGCAGCGTCAACAATATTAATCATCCCATCAAATGTTTCATTTACAAAAAAATGTGAAACAACGGCCTCATCTTTTGAAAGAGGGCTCAGAGAATAGATACCTGGTAAATCAATTAGATTTCCAAGTTTATTTTTTATAGTCCCTACCTTTTTTTCAACGGTAACCCCACTCCAATTTCCTACATATTGGTATGTACCTGTTAAATTATTAAATAGAGAAGTTTTTCCTGTATTTGGATTTCCAATAAGCGCTATATTTAACATATTTTTTCTACCTTTATCCCAGATGCATCATGAAATCGAATGCCAAGTGATTGTCCGCAATTTTCAATCATACAAGGCCCTTTGAACGGCATTGTACATTGTAGGCAGACCATAGCCCCTTCACTTATCCCTAGATCTAAAAGACGTCTCTTCACTGCCTCACCTAGTGATGACAAGTCCGTTATTTTTGCTTTTTCGCCTTTTTTTAATTCTGAAAGTAACATAAGTGATTCCCCCGGATCGAAACTTATTATATATAAACAATTAATAATGATAATCCTTATCAATATCTTTATCTTAAATTAAGTCAAGTTAATTGTCTACCTGATTTTATGAAAAGGTTTACCTAAGAAAAAATTCCCAAAATCGAGCAAAAAAAGCAAGAAAAAACCCACAAAGAAAATTCGATGTAGGCTTTTTTAGAAAACAATGAGTAATTATATCTTTATTATTTTAGATCTTTAACTTCTTTTAATACACTTTCCAACTCGTCACCAGCCTGGTTAAGTGTATCTGCATTCAATGGAGATACCTTTACTCCTGCTTCAATAATATGAAGTGGCGTTTCAACTTTTTCATAAAGTGATTTGTCTTTATCTTTTACTGAGTCTTCGAATTTTTCCCATGATTTTTCAAGCGCTTCTCCGCTATCTTTTGCCTTTGCTTCATCATTATTCGAAATTTGTGTTTTTAATTCTGAAATCGTTTTGATCATATCATCAGAACCAGTTTTAATTGCATCGTCTGTTTTCGTTCCACATGCAGATAAAGTTAAAGATAGTCCTAAAGCCATTGCTGCGACTAGTTTTTTATTAGATAACATTTTTCGTTCCCCCCGAATTTTTACTACTTTTTTTATTGTTTTTATTTGAGAATCTATTATATATAACAGTAATACAAGCTAATAGCAACAAAATCATCTGGGGTACAAAGCTCTCCCAAGTTGAATAAATCGCAAAGAAATCTATTGTAGGAATAGGAGCCTGAGTCGCTGGAAGTAATCCAGAAAGCTGTAAACCATGAATACCCATTCCCGCAAATTTAAAGCATAAATAGAACATTAATATACTTGAGACAAGGAAAAACGGTCTCATTGGAATTTTCAGGCCAACCTTTAAGATTAAGTAGCTTAGTATTGCTAAAATTGCGAATCCTAACCCAATCCCAATTAATAAAGACGACAGTTTAATTGATGATGCCATTCCAATAAAGAATAATACAGTTTCAGTTCCCTCACGGAAAACTGCTAAAAACGCAAGAATTGATAAAGATAATAGACTACCTGTATTTAATGCTTTATCACTCTTAGTTTTAATATATTGTTGCCATTGCTTCGTATTAGATTTGCTATGTAACCAGTAACTCATATATAAGAGCATGACAGCAGCAAATACCCCAGTCCAGCCAGCAATTAAAAAGTTATTACTTCCAAAAGCACCTGCTGAGAATAAAATGTTTACGATAACACCTAGTATGATACTGACACCTAATCCAGAGCCAACACCAAACCAGATCCACTTGCTTTTCTTTTCTTGTCCAGACTTTTTAATAAATCCTAGTAATGCAACAACTACTAGTAATGCTTCTAAGCCTTCTCTAAGTAAAATTGTAATAGCATCTAGCATTGTATAACTAGTTTTAGACGCTAATGGTAATAGATAATCACGCATATCTGTAATTGTTTTTGTAGCCGCTTTCACATCAGGCGTTTTAGCAGTTAGCATTGCATAAGAAGTAACCATATCTCTTTCAGCGTCAGTATAAACTGTTTGAGATTGTGTTAATACAACACCTTCAATATTAATCCAAGATTTTCTAAATTGATCAATCTCCGAAGTTGCTCCTGATACATTGTTATCTTTTAATTCTGCTAATGCTTTGTTTAATATTTCGATTAAATCTTCAACACTACCTGTACTTTTTGAATCTAATTTTGAACTAGCGAATTGATGAGAAATAAACTTTTCATTTACCCCTTCTAATTCTTTAAGTGCAGTAACAAGTGCATTTTGATTCACTGTTTTTTGTGCTAGGTTATACTGAACCATACCCATAGCTTCCTCGATTTTGCCATACGCATCAATCGATTTATTTTTTATTCCATCCTCTTTATCAAGCCACTCGTCGTTGAATTTTTTATACTCCTGCTCAGCAGATTTAAAATCTCCTTTTTGTGCAGATTGGATTGCACTTTCCACAAAAGTATTTGCATGTGTTAAATCCTCTTCAGGGCTTGCAGCAAAGGTTTTAAACGGTAAAACTAGTAATAGTAAAGCTGTTAAAGTTACTTTAATAAGAGCCTGCTTCATCGTTGATTTTCCCCTTAAATATAAATGATAATCATTATCACTTCTTGATAATAAAGCTTTTTCGCTTCACAGTCAATTAAATTTTTATTAACTATTTTTAATGTACAAATCAACATTCAGCAAAATAAAAAAGCAAAAAGTATTAAACTTTTTGCTTTAAATGTGTATAGAAAGTAATCATCGATTCAGTCTGCTTGAAAACTTTGCTTTATAAGAGTCCATTAGTTAGATGAAGAAACCAAAACCTTCTGTTCAATATTTAAAATGTTGTACAGCTCATCAAGTTTTTGAATTTCATAAGTAGGAATTACATCTGAGTCATTTGGAAGCATTTTTGAATTGACCCAGCAAGTATCGATCCCCGATCCAGCCCCACCAATTATATCCGCGCTAAATGAGTCTCCAATAATCAAGGTTTTATCTAATTCAATATTTGGAATTCGATCAAATACATATTGAAAGTATTCTTTCATCGGTTTTTGATAACCAGTATCCTCGGAAACGAAAATATCTTTAAAGAAAGAATAAATATGAGCTGCATTCAATCGTTTATATTGTGTTTTAGAAACCCCATTTGTAACAATATATAAGTCGAACTCATTCTGAAGACTTGTCAGTAATTCAAACGCACCTTCAACTAATTGATTTCCCTCACCTAAATAGTTTTGATAAGACTGTTCAAGCATAATACCATCAACTTCAATACCAAACTCTTTAAATAAAGTTGAAAAACGTGTATTCACTATATCATCTCGACTTATTTTACCTTCTTCAAAAGCCTTCCAAAGTCCATGATTAATTTCTTTGTATCGTGACTTAACTTCATCTGTTAATGGTAAATTTTGATCTTTAAATAGAGATTGTAATGCTACTTTTTCTGCTGCACCAAAATCTAATAATGTATCATCTACATCAAATAATAATGTTTTGTATGTTTTCATAACATTTCCCCATCTCTATTTATTTAATTCATATTTTACTAGATTGATTTTTAACTAGCTTAATACGTTTCAAACTTATCCCGCTTAATTTAAAAATTAATATACCACTTATAATAAGCAAAACACCAATTAGATGCTTAGAAGAAAATGGAACTTTCTCAAGACCTAGCCATCCCATAGAATCAAATAACATTGCAAACAATAATTGAGATGTGAGAACAATTGAGATCGCATAAGTTGGTCCAAGAATTTTAGTACTATTCGTTAAGCAGAAAACAACACCTACACCGACTATTCCGCTAATCCAATACCAATTTTTCATATTATGCAAAACAAATAATTCCTTACCTTCAAATAAAAGCCCCATTCCGAAAGAAGCTAAAAAGCCCATTCCTAATACAAATGTAGTAGTTACCCATATTCCTGCCCGTTCATTAACTTTACTATTGAATATGTTTTGTAAACCAATTAGTGATCCTGCTATTAAAGATAATATTAATCCATAAAGCATAAATTGCACCTCCAAAAAATTTCTGTATGAGTCCTAAAATTATCATTCGTATATATTATTTCTTGCAAGAATACTCAAACCGGCTCGATTTTTAATAAGGATACCCCCATTTTTTCGCTCTACCAGGTCATCCTTACAGAACTGTTGAATAACTCGATTAACATGTCGATAACTCGTTCCGATTAAATTTGCTGCGTCTTTAAGATTGATCGGATTTAAATTATCGTTTTGTATAAAATCCGCTTCGTGGTATGAAACCGATAATAAGTAACTTGCTAGTCGAACTTCTACTGGATACATTAAATTAAAGCTCATTGAATTCGACTTAATAAGAAACTTTTCCGTTATGATTTCTAATAAGAATTGAAGAAACGGTGCATAGTCTTTACCAAATTTTTTTAACCAGCGATAATCTACAGCAATCATCTCAACTGCAGATATAGCTTGAACCGTATTTATATAGTTAGAGCCTCTTACATATTCAATATCTCCAATTATTTCAATAGGCGTTTTAAATGATAGAATTAATGTTTTACCCTCCGCTGAAGAAGTATAAACTTTGATTTTCCCTTTTACTAAAATAAACAAAGTTTTTGGTGAGTCTCCTTGAGAACAAATAAGTTCTCCTTGCATGAATCGTTTAAGCGTTAAATGAGCTTTTAAATCCTCATTAAAGACTGCTTCAATATTATGTTCAGCTAAAAAATGATTAATTTGTTCAATATCACTAGTGATTTTCAAGTTAACTTCACCTCCTGTAAATTTACTTTTAAGATCCTAACACAATCACACCGATTATCATCATACCAATTCCAATAAATTGTGACGGACTAATAGTAAGCTTTTTGACTCCGAACCAGCCTCTACTATCAATGATAAATGTTAAACTTAGCTGTGCGATTAAAAGAACAGAAATTGAAAATGTCACACCAATAATATGAATTGATGTCACATTACAAAAGATAACAAATGCTCCAAGTGCCCCACTTAATAAATAAATTGGATTCACTTTCTTAACTTCAGCTAATTTTTTATCTTTTATTAATAGTAGTACGCATAAAGCCACAATAAAACCTGTAAACTGTGTAATTGTAGCTGCTTGCCAAGTACCTATATCACTACTTATTTGAGAATTAGCAACACCCTGTAGTGTAATGAATGCTCCACCAACAATTGCTAATAAAATTCCTTTCATATTTTTCTCTCCTGTCATATTGATTTCTTCATTATTAAACGATATTTGAAGGTTGTTTGGGAAGGACATATGTCCTAAAGAGAAAATTGAACGATCTCTGCAATTGTGGAAATCTTTTTAGATTTTATAAATTTCTGTGGATAGTTTGTAGATATAGTTTTGGGAGTGTGAGAATTCTGTTGATACTCTGCTATTATGTGGAAAACCTCAAATAAAAATGTGGATAATGTAACTATTAGTGGATAAATTGGTGATGCATTTTTTTGAGGAGCGTCTAGTTTTGTGGATACTTTGTTGTTAAATAGTTGAAGCCCAGATACTATATGAAGAAATACACTCTGATCTAGTGAAAAAGCTACAAATAAAGTATATTGGTTCTCAATTAAATTCCTAGAGTCTGCAATAATTTGAGGAACTGCAAGTAAATTTCGATAACCGCAATTAAAATAATCAAATCTGCAATTAAATTTCTGGAATCGCAAATAAAAATAGCAAATCTGCAATTAAAATTAAGAAAATCGCAAATAAACCACTATTATACCCATACTGCTTACCGTATTTTAGGTAATATTCCACTAAAATCAGATGATAATATCTATCCTAATCAATTTTTTTCATCTAAAAAGGTTAACACAGACCGATTATTACCTAGATTCAGCTATTTTTCAGAGCTAAGCATGGTTAGGTTCGATAGAATACCCAAAAAATAAAAAAATCAGGCCACTGATCTAGCCTGATTCACTTTTTATTAAATTACTTCCTCGCTTACTAAACTTGATTCCATTAAAAGTTTAATTTCATTTATCTTATTTTGATTAAATAAATCAACAATTTTACTTCCTACAATGACTCCATCACAATCTTGGCTTAATTCATTTACTTGTTCTGGGGTAGATACACCGAATCCAGCTATTACAGGTTTATTACTAATTTCTTTAACACTTTTTAAAAAGGATGATAGGCTGGCGTCTAGCTCATTTCGAACACCAGTAATTCCTTTTACTGTTACTGTGTATAAGAAGCCTCTTCCTTTTTCAGCAATTTTAATGATTCGTTCTTTTGGTGTAGCCATTGTGACTAATCGAATTAGTTCTACACCAAATTCTTCAAGTTTATGAATGATAATTTCTTCTTCTTCGATTGGTAGGTCAGGAATAATACAGCCGTCTACTCCTGCTTGTTGAAGGTCAGATACGAACCTTTCAATTCCATAAGCTAAAATAGGATTCATATATGTCATAACGATTAAAGGTACAGAAATTATTTTACGAACTTCTTTTATCTTTTCAAGTACAGCTCTTAAAGTTGTACCAGCTTGTAATGCTCGAATTCCCGCTTGTTGAATTATTGGTCCGTCTG
The DNA here is from genome assembly GCF_042721555.1 of Gottfriedia sp. NPDC058432. Classification (NCBI taxonomy): domain Bacteria; kingdom Bacillati; phylum Bacillota; class Bacilli; order Caryophanales; family Bacillaceae; genus Gottfriedia; species Gottfriedia sp. NPDC058432. The sequence continues at coordinate 107,058 of NZ_JBHXLC010000002.1, read as the reverse complement.
CTACTGGGTCTGAAAACGGAATACCAACTTCAATCGCTGATGCACCAAATTTTTCTAGTAAAGCTAGCCTTCCTCCTAATACTTCAAGACCACCATCTCCTGCCATTACATAAGGAATAAATAGTTTTTCCCCCTTTTTAAGTCGTTCAGAAAATTGGGATTCTATTCGATTCATCATTATTTTTCCTCCTTTAATCGCTCACGAACGGTATGAACATCTTTATCGCCTCTGCCAGATAAACAAATGACTAAATTTTCATCTTTCTTCATCGTTGCTGCTAGCTTGATTGCATATGCTACTGCATGTGCGCTTTCTAATGCTGGAATTATTCCTTCTAATCTTGCTAATAATTGGAATGCTTCAAGTGCTTCTTCATCTGTGATTGATTCATATTTTACTCGTTCAACATCTTTCAAATAACAATGCTCAGGACCTACCCCTGGGTAGTCAAGCCCTGCAGAAATCGAATGGGCTTCTTGTATTTGACCATCTTCATCTTGAAGTAAATACATTAATGCACCGTGTAATACACCTGGTACACCTTTAGTTAAAGATGCTGCTTGCTTATCTGTATGGATTCCATGACCAGCCGCTTCTACTCCAAATAACTTTACACTTTCATCCGTTATAAATGGATGGAACATACCAATTGCATTACTTCCTCCGCCAATACAAGCTACTACTGCATCAGGAAGTTTACCGTTCTTCGCTAAAAATTGTTGTCTTGTTTCTTTTCCAATTACACTTTGGAAATCTCGTACCATCATAGGGAAAGGATGTGGCCCCATTACTGAACCTAATAAATAATGAGTGTCATCTACATTTGCAACCCAGTAACGAAGGGCTTCATTTACTGCATCCTTTAATGTCGCACTTCCTGATTCAACACTAATCACTTTTGCGCCTAGTAATTCCATTCGGAAAACGTTCAGTTCTTGTCTTCGAACATCCTCAGCACCCATGAAAATAACACATTCTAAATTTAAAAGGGCACAAACTGTTGCAGTTGCTACACCATGTTGTCCCGCTCCTGTTTCAGCAACGATTTTTCGTTTCCCCATTCGAATCGCAAGCAATGCCTGACCAATTGCATTATTAATTTTGTGAGCACCAGTGTGATTTAAGTCCTCACGTTTTAAATAAATATTAGCTCCGTTTGCATGCTTAGTTAAATTTTCGGCGAAGTAAAGAGGTGTTTGGCGGCCTACGTAATCCTTTGACAATCTTTCAATTTCCTCGTTAAATGCTGGATCATCTTTAATTTTTGAATAAGCTTCTTCTAATTCTGTTATGGCTTGAACAAGCGTTTCAGGTATATATTTCCCTCCATACATACCGAAATGACCTTTCACATCTGGAAGTGTGTATGTTGACATTTAAATTCCTCCTAATTTTACTTTTTTTATAAAACTTTTTATTTTTTCCTGATCTTTTTTACCGTTCGTTTCAACTCCACTACTTACATCAACCATTTTTGGTTTTACGACGCTACTAGCAGGTATTACATTCTCAATCGTCAATCCACCGGCTAAAATCAAGTTATCTATTTTTTTTGAACCCATAAGGTCCCAGTTAAATGTTGTTCCATTACCACCACGATATTTGCCACTCGGGCTATCTACTAAAATATAATCACAATCATATTCTGCGATTTTTTCAACGTCCTTTTCCGATTGAACTCGTAATGCTTTGATTACTGGAAAGGATAATGAGCGACAAAATTCTGGTGTTTCATCTCCATGTAACTGAATATGTGTTAAACCAACTTCCTGGTAGATGGATTCTAATGTTTCCTTTGTTTCATTTACAAAAACGCCAATCTTCAATATCGAATCTGGCAGTGATTCGATGATCTTTTTTGCTTCAGAAATTTCAATACGACGTTTACTTTCTGCAAATACAAATCCAACTGCATCAGCTCCTGCATTTATTGCACTTTGAGCTGTTTTTAAATCGGTAATGCCACAAATTTTTACTTTCACTGCTTAGCCTCCTTTAGAATAGGAACCATAAGCTCTCTCATGTTGGATGATAATTCATTACTCCTCATTAATGCCTCTCCAACCAAAATTCCATTTGCTCCAGCATTTCTTACTCGTTTTGCATCATACTCATTGAAAATGCCACTTTCACTAATAATGAAACCCCCAGTTGCTTGAATAAGTGGTGCTAAACTTTCTGTTACTCCTAGGTTCACTTCAAAGGTTTTTAAGTTTCGGTTATTGATGCCATATAGTCGGGGGCCAATTTTTAGTGCTTTTTCTAAATCTTCCTCGTCATGTACTTCCATCAATACTTCAAGATTTTGCTGTTTAGCATATTGATATAAATGATTTAGTTTTGTATAAGGTAATGCAGCAGCAATGAGTAAAATAATGTTTGCTCCATGCTCTTTTGCGATATCTATTTGAACTGGATCAATAATAAAATCCTTGCATAATATCGGAATATTAACGGAATCACGTACGATTTTCAGATCTTTAAAGGAACCTTTGAAGAAAGTTGTATCTGTTAAAACAGATATTGCGGCTGCTCCATTTTCTTCGTATTTCTTTGCTTGTTCTGCGGGATTAAGATTTGTATTAATATCCCCTTTTGATGGTGACGCTCGTTTAAACTCCGCAATGATCGATAAATGGTCTGCAGCTTTTAACTTTTCAATTAATGATAAATTCTTTTTTTGATCCGCTATTTTCCGACTAATCGCTCTTAAACTTTTGATTTCGATTTGTTTTTGAGAAATAATACGATCTAAAATGGTTTCCATTTATATAACCTCTCTTTTCAGTTTGCTAGTTTTTTCGACTAGTTTTTGTAATTTCTCATAAGCTGCGCCAGAATCAATGCTCTCTTCAGCCTTCTTAATACCATCTGTTATTTGATTGACAATACCTGAAGTATAGATTGCTAAACCAGCATTTAATAAAACCGTATCTCTAAAAGCTCCTTTTTCTCCTTTTAATACTCGAAGAAGAATATCTGCATTCCTTTTTGCATCTCCACCTTTGATTTCTGTATTTGGGTAATAAGTTAATCCAACTTCTTCCGGATGAAGGGTCATCTTTTTCAGCTCATTATTTTCTAGTAGGACGATATGATTTTCACCAGCTAACGATGCTTCATCTAAATGACCTGCACCGTTTAATACAATCGCTCGTTTACGTCCTAATTTATTTAGCACTTCAGCAAATACTTCTAAATAATCTCTTCTGTAAATTCCTAATAGTTGGGTCTCTAATTCAACTGGATTTGTTAAAGGTCCAATTAAGTTAAAAATGGTCGGAATTTGCAATTCACGTCTAACCTTCATAACTTTTTTCAATCTTGGATGAACATATGGTGCAAATAAAAAGGTAATTCCTATTTCGTCTATAAGCTCCTCGGAAGCTTGTGTTGGAATCGATAGCTCCACACCTAACTGCTCTAATACATCAGCGCTACCTGTTTTGCTGGACATGCTACGATTTCCATGTTTCGCAATTGGAATTCCACTTCCCGCAATAACAAATGCCGAAGTTGTACTCACATTAAAGCTCGATGAGTTATCTCCACCCGTCCCGCAATTATCAATGACATTATGAAACTTCCTAGTAAATCCTACCGTATGATTTCGAATTGCGTTTACTAGTCCTGCGATTTCGTTTACTGTTTCACCTTTTGTTTTTAAAGCAACTAAAAATGCTGCGATTTCACTATCTGATATTTGATCATCCTGTAGAATCCGACCGACAGCTACTTGCATTTCTTCTGCTGTAAACGACTCACGATTAGCTAAGCGTTGAAGGTACTCTTTCATCTTTTAATTCCTCCTTTATTTCATTTAAAAAGTTTAATAAAAGCTGTTTTCCCAATTCTGTTCCAATAGATTCCGGATGAAATTGCATACCGTAAATTGGATATTTTCGGTGTTTAATAGCCATAATTTCTTGATCGTCCATAGCAAATGCTAAAATTTCAAATAATGGCGGTATCGTTTCCTTTTCAATTACCAGCGAATGGTATCGCATAACTTCTAACGGTTGGGACATGTAGGCAAATAAATTACTACCATCGTGCCTAATTTTCGATGTTTTTCCATGTTTGATTTGTCTAGCTTTACTAATTTTTGCGCCGAATGCATAACCGATTGCTTGATGCCCTAAGCAAATGCCTAGTATTGGGACAGTCTTATGAAAAGTTTCAATTAGTTCAATCGTTTCCTGCTTCTCTTCGGGCTTACCTGGTCCCGGAGAAAGAATAATTGCCTTTGGATTTATTTCTTTTATTTCATCAATTGAAATTTTGTCATATCTAGCGATTTTCATTTCTTCGCCAAGCTCTCCTAAAAATTGATAAAGATTGTAAGTAAAAGAATCATAGTGATCAATTATTAAAATCATGATTTTCCTCCAAAAAAGCTTTTAGTTTATTAATGGTTTCTTCATATTCGTGTTCGGGTTTGCTGTCATAAACAATACCTGCTCCTGCTTGAATATAGGCCATTTGATTTTTTATAATCATCGTTCGAATAGCTAATGCAAAATCAAGATTTCCATTAACTGATACATAACCGACTGCACCGGAGTATACCCCTCGCTTTGAACGCTCTAATTCATTAATGATTTCCATTGCTCTAATCTTAGGTGCACCAGAAACGGTTCCAGCTGGTAAGCAAGCAATAAGAGCATCAAGTGAAGTATGTGGTTTTTTTATTTCCCCACTAACTTCGGAAACGATATGCATTACATATTTATATCTCTCAACGTTCATATATTTTTCTAATTTGATTGTTCCAAACTCACAAACTTTGCCCAGATCATTTCTTCCTAAATCAACAAGCATTTTATGTTCGGCAAGCTCCTTCTCATCCTGTAATAAATCCCTTTCAATTTTTAAGTCTTGTTCATCTGTTTCCCCTCTTCGTTTCGTACCAGCAATTGGATTCGTTATGACCTGATTACCTTTAACTTTTATTAAGCTTTCAGGGGAAGTACCAGCAACAACGCTATCACCAAAATCGATATAATACATATATGGTGAAGGGTTTTGGATTCGTAATTTTCGATAATAGTCAAATGGATTTCCTTCAAATTTTGCTCCCATTCGATGAGATAGAACGACTTGAAAAATATCTCCTTTTTGAATAAATGACTTTGCCTTTTCTACTTTGGACATGTAGTCAGCTTTACTAACTTCAGACTCGAAAGTAGAAAATACAACTGGCTTTACTTCCTCCTCTTGATTTGAGTTAGCTACAATTACTTGCTTATACTTCTGAATTTCGCTCTTCAAATCTTCTAATTTTGTTTCATCGGAAAGCTTTGTTCCAACCAAATGAATTTTCTGTTCCAAATGATCAAATACAATAATGACTTCAAAAAACATTAAATGGAGATCTGGCATTCCAATCACGTCTTCCAACTCATCACCAATTTCTTCAAATTGGCGAATCATATCGTACCCAACATATCCAATTCCTCCGCCAATGAAAGGAAGTTCAAGTGCTTCCAAGTAATCCTGCTTTGGTATTAGCTCTTTCAGTTTTAAAAGAGGATTTCCAATAAACTCTTCTTTTTGACCGTTGTTATGGATGATTTGGCCACCTTGATTCGTTCCAATTAATTCAAAAGCAGGTTTTGAACCGACAAATGAATAACGACCAGAATCTTGATGCTTAAACGAACTTTCAAATAAAAACTTTTTGCTATCGGTCAATTTCTTAAATAATGAAATCGGTGTAAACAAATCCCCCATTATCGTTTCAATGATTATTTCTGCTTTGTTTTGTACTGACAATTTGTTCGACCTCCAGGAATTTAATGATGAATATAAAAAAAGTCCCCTATACGCACAAAGATTGTGCATATAGAGGACGATTAGTTGCTACCGCGGTACCACCTCAGATTGGATCAGATTTAACTGAATCCCACTTTTCGGATACGAGAATTAGTTGCATATAATTCCGATACCCTATCCTTTTAACGGTGGAAATCCGTGCATCCCTACTTTACTGTTCAAGATGCCTCTCGTAAGCCCATTCGATAAAGGTTCCTGTATTAGACTCCCACCATTGTCTAACTCTCTGTGACATTCACCAATATTTACTCTTCTTACTCATCGATTTATGTTTATTTAATTTAAAAGAAATACAAAAAGGGCCCCCCGTCTTAAAAAGGACGAGAGACCCGTGGTGCCACCTTCATTAGCTGATTAACAGCTCGCTTTATCGGTATCCAATCAACTTTTCATTGAATACCCGTCTTTTGTAACGAGAAGACTACTCGCCAAAGCCTACTACTTATTTAAGGTTCGGTTTGAATGCTCAGAAGTCCATTCGCGATTACTTTCACACTGATTCGCACCAACCATCAGCTCTCTTTAGTTTCCGTAATCGTTACTACTCTTCGTCAACGCAAAGTAAATATGGATGTTTATTTAAATTAATTGTCCTTATATTATTATGCAAAAAATAAAAAGTCAACAAGTTTATTTCTACAAGATTCGATTTTTTAACTTTTTAGAAAACTAATATCATACGTTTTTATTAATCGCATACACAACCTAATTTTGGAAAGAATAAACCTAATTAGACCTTCCATCAAAGAGGTATCAACATGAGAACTAATACAACAACAATGAAGTCAAATAAAGAAGAAGTTTTATCAAATAATCTTAAAAATAATATTGAAATGATTCAAGAATATTTAAGTCATACAGAAGATTTGGTTGTTAAGATTATCCATAAAAATACTCAGATTTTTGCTATTTTGTTTCTTGAATCGATGATAAAAATTGAGGCACTTCAATCATTTATTATTGAACCTATTTTAAGAGAAACAAAGGATGAAACAGGCAATATTGTCAAATCATATGAGATTAAAAACTCAACAAATATCTCAGAATTAGGAGATAGTTTATTAGACGGATTTTGTCTTATTTTAGAAGAAAATAATTCATTCGGAACTCTAGCAGCAGCCCCAGATGATAAAGGACGAGCAATTCAAGAACCCGCTAATGAACAAAATATTAATGGTGCTCATGATGGTTTTGTCGAAAGTATAAATACAAATATACAATTACTAAGAAAACGAATCCGTACACCCGAGCTAAAAGTTAAATATTTTACGATTGGTAAGATTACGAATACTAGAGTTGCTATGGTTTATATCGATTCAATTGCAAATCAAAAACTTGTTGAGGTCATAGAAGAAAGAATTTCAGGTGTTGAGTTAGACAGTCTTCAATCAACGGGGCATTTAGAAGAGTTAATTGAGGATAATACTTTTTCACCATTTCCACAAGTATTAAATACAGAAAGACCAGACCGGGCTGTATCCTATCTTTTGGATGGAAAAATAAATTTACTTGTAGATGGGAATCCTACCGTATCAATTGTACCAATAACCTTTTTTGCTTTTTATCAAGCTCCTGATGATTATACTCATAGATGGCTGATTGGATCGTTTTTTCGAATTATAAGAGTTTTTAGCTTTATTATTGCAATCTGTCTACCTGCAATCTATATCGCGATTGTATCTTTCCATTCTGAAATACTACCAATCGGAATTCTTTATTCAATTAGAGTCTCTTTAGAGTTTGTACCATTTCTTCCTCTTGCAGAGGCATTTATGATGCAAATCATATTGGAGCTGTTGAAAGAAGCAGCTATTAGACTACCATCTCCTATCGCTCAAACAATTGGAATAGTAGGTGGATTAGTAATTGGTACGGCTATTGTTGAAGCGCATTTAGTATCAAATACGATGATTGTTGTGATTGGTTTTACAGCGATTGCATCATTTGTAGCCCCGGTCAGTGAAATGGGAACTAGTATGAGATTATTAGGATTCCCAACTATGATTATGGCGTCGGTACTAGGTTTTTTTGGGATTACTTTATCATTAATGCTAATCTTTATGCACATGTGTAAATTAAAATCTTTTGGTATGCCGTACTTTTCACCAATGGCACCTTTTAGAAAGGAAGATATTAAGGATACATTTATAAGACTTCCTATATGGAAACAAAATACAAGACCAACTGATGCACTTCCCCAAAAACTTGAACGGCAAAGAATGTTTAGGGTGTGGAAGAAAAAATGATAACGAATAGTAATTCGATTTCTAAATTACAGCTTTATTTTTTTATTGTCCAAAGTCAAATAGGTATTGGATTACTCTCCTTGCCAAATGTGGTTGAAAGTACAGCTAAAGGTGATGGCTGGATTTCCACGCTAGTAGCAGGATTAGCAGTTCAAATTACAATATTCATCTACTGGCTATTACTAAGAAAATATCCAAATGAAATCTATACGGAAATAACAAAAAAAATTTTAGGTAAATATGTGGGGAAGTTATGTAATTTATTTATCTATATTTATTTTATTATGATTGGAAGTTTGGCTTGTATTCTTTTTATAAGAACCATAAATCTCTGGTTACTCCCGCTTACTCCTATGTGGGTATTATCGCTTATTATTGTTTTATCGAGTATTTATTTAACAATTAGCGACTTAAGAATCATTTCAAGATTTTTTGTTATATCTTCCGTCTTAATTATCTTACTGTTTTTTCTTTCCTTTTTTACCTTTTATTTACCAAAAGAAGTTCGCTTTATTCTACCAGTTGGACATTCTGGTGTGAAAAATATACTACTGGGAAGCCATAAATCATTACTCTCAATGTTAGGATTTGAAAGCCTTTTACTAATATTTCCTTTTATTCTTGATTCAGAAAAAGGAATTTTTAAAACTGCGAGTTTTGCCAATATTACGGTGACACTATTCTATACATATTTCACCATCCTTTGTCTATTAAGCTTTAGTCCAACACAGCTTTTGCAAATTCGGGAACCTGTTTTATATCTATTTAAAGTACTTTCATTTGAAATGATCGACCGTTTAGATTTGATTTTTTTATCAGTCTGGATCGTGCCTATGACAACATCGGTAATAATTTACATGTTTTTATCAGCGAAAAGTATTAGCAATGAAAATTCATTCAAAAAAATTGTTATATTAAATGGAATCCTTATTTTTATCATTACAATTTTGCCAATCGATGAAGAACAACTAGCTCTTTTTAACAAATATGTAACTTATTTGAGTTATGTAATAGTATTTGGGCTTCCGCTCATTCTCTTTTGCCTATCCTTCATCATCTCTAAGACTGAAAGGAGTGAGCAATTATAAGAAAATCCTTCTTAATCACCTTATGTTTGTTTACCTTTTTTTTAGCTAGTTGTTGGGATCAGAATCTATTAGTAGATAAAAAAATGGTGAATGGGATCAGTTTGGACTTAGACAAAGACAATACTATATTAGCAACAGTTAGAGCATTAAATATCGAAAATAAAGGTGGCGGCCAATTTGAAGTGAAAGACGAACTTGTCAAAATAAAGAATTCTAATGTAGCTGGAATGGCAATTGATATTAATAATAAACTACCTGGTCAAATTGATGTAAGTAAAGCTCATATTATCTTAATTGGAAGTGAACTTGCAAAAAAAGGAATTTACCCTTTTTTAGAGGTTTTTTATCGACCTAGGCAAGCCTCCCCTTCTACTAGAATTGTTATTGCAGAAGATAAAGCATCTGACATTATTTCACTCGATCCTGGAACTAGTCCAATTGCATTCGAAATCTTAAAAGGATTAGAAGCTGCTGAAGAAACGACAAAAATTCCGAAAGAGACTGTTTTTTCAGCTTGGAATCAGATTACTGATGAGGGTCGTGATATGGTTTTACCTTATGTAAAAAAAGATGAGAATGATAAAATTACAATTGGTGGAATAGACTTATTTGATGGGGATCGGTTCTCAGGAATTAGTTTGCCTGATGAAAAGGGAAGCCTGTTATTATTGATGATGGACCAAATAACTAAGTATAGTGAAATAGCTATAAATTTAGGGAAAAATCGTTCAATCTCATTTAGGGCAAAAGATATTAAGAGGAATTTAGATTTAAAAATAGATAAAAAAACGTCAAAAATTACTTGTAAACTAAATCTAAATCTTGATTTAACAATTACTAGCTACTCGGGTAAGGTGGGAGAAAAACTTAACAAGGACAAGTTAAATAAAGAAATTTCACAATTCCTTACTAAACAGGCAAATGAAATCACTAATTCATTGCTAGAAGCTAATTGTGATGCATTTGGGATTGGAAGAAGAATTTCAAGCTCTCATCAAACTTTATGGAAAAAATTAAATTGGAAGAAAGATTATAAGGATGTTAAGTTCAAAACTTCCGTTAAGGCAAAAATTGATCGAACTGGACCTGTTTTTTAATGGATAATATTTATAATAGATTAATTTCTTGAGCAACATAATGTAAGGATTTGAAATCAATCTGATTTTAGGAGGAATCATACTTTGAGACTAGGTAAAAAAAATGATACATTCTTTGAAATGCTCTTAAATATTGCAAATAATGTAAATGAATGTTCGATTTATTTTGATGACTTTAAAATAAAAAATGCTACTGATTTAAAAACATTCTCTGCAGAAATGAAGGCTTATGAAACAAAAGGTGATACATATGTTCATCAAATTATCGTTGAATTAAACAAAACATTTATTACACCAATTGAACGTGAAGATATACTAGAACTTGCTAATAAAATGGATGATGTACTAGATGGAATGGAGCAATGTTCAGCAACATTCGAAATGTACTCCATCGTTCAAATCGATGAATTCATGGTGAAATTTGTAAAAAATATTCGTAGTGCTGCGAACGAAATATTAAAAGCAATTCAATTACTTTCAAGGAAGAAATTATTAGAAATGCGCGTACATGCAATCCAAGTAAAGGATTATGAGTCACAATGTGATGCGTTATTACGCACTTCCATTAAAGAGCTATTTAAAAATGAAAAAGATCCAATCAAAATAATACAGTTCAAAGAGATTTATGAAATGTTAGAATCTGTTTCTGATAGTGCACAAGATGTAGCAAATACACTTGAACAGATTATTATGGGTAATGCGTAATTAAATTGTTACTAAAAAATACAGCCTGTTGACTGTATTTTTTTATTTTTCTTCCAATAGTTTTATTGCAAGTTTTCTAATAATCGATCTTGGAATGAATCGAACAGATTGCGCTAAAATTTTATTCTTAATACCTGTAATAACAATGGTTTTCTTCTTACTAACTGCCTCATAAGTCAACTTCGCAACTTTTTTGGGGGTCATAATTTTACCTTTAAATAGCTTTGAATTATTTCCACCGGATGAATTTATAATTCCCGTTTTAGTTGGTCCTGGGCAAACAGCTGTTACAGTAACTCCTGTATGTCTTAATTCCTCTGAAAGAGCTTCACTAAATGATAGTACGTAAGCCTTTGAAGCTGCATAGACGGACATTTTTGGCCCTGGTTGAAAAGCTGAAGTAGATGCAATATTAATAATTTGACCTGACTTTTTTTGAAGCATATTTGGTAGGAAGTATTTTACTAACGCTGTTAAAGTAACAATATTTAGCTGAATCATCTTTAATTCTTTATTTAAATCAGTCCGACCAAAGTCTCCGTATAGAGCAACTCCAGCATTATTTACTAGAATATCAATCTCCAGTTGTGACTTTGAAACTTGATCAAAAATGGACTTAGCAGAATTTACTTTAGAAAGGTCTTCAGCAATAACCATTACTTTTATATTGAATTGCTTCATCAATGAATTAGCCATTTCTTCTAATTTAATTTTATTCCTAGCTACTAAAACTAAGTTGAAATGATCTTTTGCAAATAATTTAGTTAACTCGTAGCCTATTCCTTCCGTTGGTCCGGTAATTAATACTGTTTTACCCTTTTGTTTTTTGAAAGTCATTATGATTATCCTTTATCTTTTTATCGTTTGAACACTTTGTTTTACTATATGTTCAACTAAATAAAAAAAGGATTCCTACTTTATTTGTCGTAATATTTCTTCACTAACTCTATAAATAGTTCCATCGATTTCGTTTGAAGTTCGATTTTATCTGTGATAATTGAAAAATTCCGTTGAATCGGTGTCCCCTCTACTTTAAGGTAATCAATGGTATTTAACTGCTTTTCTTTTTTTATTGCTAGTTCAGAAAGATAGGTAATTCCCATACCAGCTTCTACAGCCTCTTTAATTAATTGTGTACTACCAAATTCAATTATGTTTTTAGGACGTATCTTTAATAATTCAAATAATCGTTCAGTCGCTTCCCTTGTTCCAGATCCTTCTTCCCTAACAATCCATGTTTCATTTTCAATTTGATTCAATGTCACAGCTTCAATAGCATAAATTTCGCTTTTAGTTCCAGCAATAATATACATTTCATCATTTGCAAAAGGTTGCATATTTAAATTTGTATGCGTCGCTTCTCCCTCAACTATACCAATATCAATTTGATAACTAAGTGCAGCCTGAACAATTTCTCGAGTATTCCCTATTTGCACCGATGGGATGACATTTGGGAAAAGTCTCTTCATTTCCGCTAAAATTTGCGGTAATACATATTCACCAAATGTATAACTTGCACCTATTTTAAGATGACCACTAGCCTCATTCATCAGATCATTCACAAGTGTCGACATACGTTTGTATAAACTAGTTATTTCCTTTGCATGCAAATAAACGATTTCTCCAGCTTTCGTTAACTGAACATACTTATTCGTTCTAATCAAAAGCTTTGCACCGATATGCTTCTCAAGTAATTGAATTTGCTGACTAACGGATGGTTGAGTCATATGTAACTCCTCAGCCGCTCTTGAAAAGTTTCTTTTTTCAGCGACCGCCATAAAAACTAAAAGAATTTGATCCATTTTCTATCTCCTAGTATCAGATTTACTTATTATCAATATTAACATCATTTATTTTTCTTATAATAAGTAATTTGATAAAACAGGTAAATAAAAAAGACTGATTCAAAATGAATCAGTCTCACGCTGTTGAAAAACAACCTTGTCAATTAACTTACCAAATTTTCGTAAAGAAGTAGAGTGATGTTGATTTCCACTACAGGATGCTCGCTTTCCATGGGGCGAGACCTGAGCCTCCTCGGCAAGCCTGCGGGGTCTCAGCCTTCCCGCATATCCCATAGGAGTCGAGCACCCCTCCGTTCCAATCAACTTATTCATTAAAAAAAGTCTGCAATAAAACCTAAACAAATAGCCTTTACTAAGAGTATCCTAACAGATGTTTATTAATCAGTTTGTAGATCAATAAGAATCGAACATTAATTAATAAACAAATCAAATGAAATTGTTTTTCTAAAAATTAGTTCATAATATTTTTAACTTCTTAAAAAACCCTCATTAGTGTTATTGGAATCATAAAATTCTCAAACATATTAAAATTAAAACCAGTAATAGATAGATCATCCAAAAATGATAATTTCATTATTAATAAATGTTTATTTAATGTCCGTTTTCTCTATTGACCGTTTTATATTTCAACACTCTTAGACTGATTCAAAATGAATCAGTCTTCTTTGATGACTTAACTTTTCGTATGAAATTAATTGCTAAGTATGCTAAAACCATAAAGACAAGATAGATTATTGCATAAAACCAGTACTCTTTATTGGTAAGTTTATTACTTAGAAGACTTAAAATGAAGAATGTTGTCAATGAACCTAATAATAGCCCAATTAATGATTTTAACTTCATTACAATGCACTCCCATTAAAGTAATTATAAGTACTTTATAGAAACCTTTTTACAGTCTATATAGTTCATTATTGGTAAGAATATTCCATTCTAACCTTTTTAAAGTGCAAAAATTAAGCTCTTTCTAAACGATCATTCCTATAAGCAAACACTTGTCAACAATCTGATTCTCTATTACTAGATTGAACTCCGACATCAATTAGTTCACTTATAAACTCTCTAATATTTCCTACTAGGACACCGCCATGTCCAGTACACATTACACTGCAATCAAACTGATTTACTTTTTTTAGTCCACCTAGAAAATGATCTAACTGTTCTGTTGAGACTCCACCATCTCTCAAATATTTTACCCACTCATTTCTAAGGTCATTTCCTTTAGAGACCAGTCCATCTTTTGATAAAGGATCACCGAAGAAACATATGAAATCACCCGTAAAAACTATTTTTGATGGACGATGATAAAAAACGACCGAACCTGGAGTATGGTACCCTACTAAATCATGCTCAAACTCCTTTATTACTTCAAAAGCTTCAAGGTCATTACTAAACTGAGTTAATTCAAGTGAATCAATTAAATCATTATCATTTGAATGGATAAATTTCTTAGCATTTTTAAAAATACTAGAACCTTCAATATGGTCCTTATGTCCATGTGTAGCTAAAAAGAGTTGGACGTCTTCTGGTGTTTTCCCCAATTCAACTAGAGCTTTCCTAAGATACTTAGAGTGGATCCCTTTTCCTGAATCAATGAGAGTAACTCCATTATCTTGAATTATAAAATAGCAATTATTATATGACTTCCATTCGGTATCCCATATCGCTAAAGCATATATGTTATGTACCACACGTTCAAAAGAAACCTCCACGTCTTCACCTCCAGAATAGATAGCATTCCATGATTAACTAAAAATCGGTCTGAAATACCTACATTATAGTGTTCTATATTTAAGACTAATAACCTTTTATCAATATGTTATCTAGTCATAATGTATAAATAGCATGAAAGATTTATTAGAAATAATAGGTCTTATCCGCTATATCAAAAATACATAAGACATAAATTTAACTTTTCAGAAAAAAATAGTTTAGAAAATTAATATGCTATAATCTTTCTAATTTTATAAATATAGTCCTGGAAGGAGCGTATAATGTGGAAAAAGAAGTAAATTTAAAGAAAAATATTGGCTTTTTCGTATCAACGTCTTTAGTAATCGGTACAGTAATTGGTTCTGGAATCTTTATGAAACCTGGGATCGTGCTGTCTTCAACTGCTAATTCCACTATGGCTCTTTTAGCCTGGATTATCGGTGGCGTTATTACACTAGCAAGTGGATTAACGATCGCTGAAGTAAGTGTAAAAATCCCGAGAACTGGTGGATTATATGCATACATAGAAGAGGTTTATGGTGAGAAGTGGGGATTTTTATGCGGTTGGGTACAAACCCTTGTCTACGGACCAGCTGTTATGGGTGCTCTTAGTCTTTATTTTGGTTCTTTATTGGCAGATTTTTTCGGTTTTCAGGGAAGTAGCAAAGTTATTGGTATTATCACGATTATATTACTTGGTGGTCTAAACATACTAGGCACTCAGCTTGGTGGATTGATTCAAACAATCTCAACTGCTGGAAAACTAGTTCCTATTATTTTAATTGCTGTTTTTGGTATTCTTCAAGGGGACGTATCAGTTTTTAATGCAGAGAGTGGTAGTTCTACTCAAGCACTTAGTATGGGCGCAGCAGTATTAGCGACTTTATGGGCATATGACGGTTGGATGAATGTAGGCTTTATGGCAGGAGAAATGAAGAATCCTTCAAAGACTCTTCCTAGAGCAATTATTTCTGGTATTGTGATTGTTATTTTAGCTTATCTATCAGTTAATATCGCAATGCTACATGTTTTATCTGCAAGTAAAATTGTTGAATTAGGTCCTAATGCAGCTACAGCAGCAGCTTCTTCACTATTTGGTAATATTGGCGGAAAAATTCTTGCCATCGGAATTTTAGTTTCTATTTTTGGCTGTTTAAATGGAAAAATTCTTACATTCCCGAGGGTTACATTTGCAATGGCAGAACGAAACTTCCTACCTGGTTCAAAAGTATTATCTAGTATTCATCCTAAATTTAATACACCAGTAGGCTCAACTGTTTTTCAAATTGTTTTAGCATTAGCAATGATGATATTTTGGAATCCTGATCGACTTTCTGATATGGCTATATTTGCAGTCTTCTTATTTTATGGACTAGCATTTAATGCAATCTTCATATTACGTAAAAAAGATAAAGGTGGAAAGAAATTATATAAAGTGCCTTTATATCCGATCACTCCGATTGTGGCAATTATAGGTACACTTTACATCGTTGGTAGTACGATTATAAATGCACCAATAGATGCACTTGTATCAATTGGTATTGCAATTATTGGTTTGCCTGTTTATTGGAAACTAAAGTCGACTAATAGATTCGATGAAAAATATAAAGCAAGTTGATAGATAGGTATGAATCAAGGTTTATAAAAAGCAGGTAAAAGATTTCAATATCTTTTACCTGCTTTTTCTGTTCACTATTACTTATGTGCAAAAAATACTAATTGAACTAGGAATAATACTGCAAATAAATAAACAAATGGGTGCACATCTTTAAATTTACGTTTTACGATTTTCATGATTGGGTAAGAAATGAAGCCTAAAGCAATACCGTTTGCAATGCTTGATGTTAATGGCATAGTAACGATGACTAAAAATGCCGGGAATGCTTCTTCAAAATCATCCCATTTAATCTCCGAAATACTCTTTATCATAAAACAGCCAACAATAATTAAACTTGGCGCCGTAATTGCGGCCACTTCTGATACAGAACCAATCATTGGGCTAAAAAATGCTGCGATTACAAATAAGACCACAACAGTTAATGACGTTAAACCAGTTTTTCCACCAGCACCAACACCAGCAGAGGATTCTACTGTTGCTGCAGTCGGGCTTGTTCCTAACATTGCACCAACAATTGTTCCAATTGAATCAGCAGAGAATGCACTTCCACCCTTTTCTAACTTACCATTTTTGATAAGACCTGCTTGTTTAACGATTGCTAGTAAAGCGCCTGTTGTATCGAATAACATGACGAGTAAGAATGAAAAAATTACACTATAAAGTCCATATTCAATAATGTCTTTGATGGAATCAATTGGGTTGTATACTAAAATTCCTTTTGGTAAATGAGGCATCGCAACAAAACCATTTGCAAAATTTAACTGACCTGTAAAATATGCAATTAAACCTGTCGTAATCATCCCTAGAAATAATGCGCCATTTAAGTTAAGTGCCATAAATACAATTGTTATTAATAAACCGATCAATGTAAGTGCGACCTTAGGAGAACTAAAATCACCAATTTGAACTAGATTAGTAGGATGATCTGCGACAATACCTGATAAACGCAAACCAATAAAGGTAATAAACAAACCAATTCCAGCAGCGATTGCATGCTTTAAGTTAGCAGGAATGGCTTGTATTAATTTTGTTCGGAATGATGTTAAAGAAAGTAGTAAAAATAAAATTCCGGTAATAAAAACAGCAGAAAAACCTACTGAATAAGGAAGATTATGTCCTCCAATTACAGAATAAGTAAAATAGGCATTTAATCCCATTGCAGGTGCAATAACGATTGGATAATTTGCTATTAATGACATTGTTAAAGTACCAATAATCGTCGCTAAAATAGTAGCTAAAAATGCCTGGTTAAACGGTACACCTGCATCCTTTAAAATCATAGGATTGACAATAATGATGTACGCCAAAGTTAAAAATGTAGTTAAACCAGCTAATACTTCAATTTTAACTGAAGTATTTCGTTCTTTAAGTTGAAACATGTGATGACTCCTTTATTATATTAAAATAAAAAAAACTGCCCGTTTTTCATGAGAAAAAGCAGGCAGTTTTACAATGTAAAGAAAACAAAAATCCAAAGCTCTTCCTCATAGTCTAGCAGTTTACGGGCGCTAGGTAGAAACTCTTGAACCTTATTTTCAAGTTTATATGAGAAAATATTAATATATTTTTTCTATCATACGACCTGACCTACAGTCTGTCAATAAAAAACATTTTTGTTATATAATTTAGAAAATAATACAAAGAATGTGGATAAAATAGTAGTAAACAACAATTATTTAAAAGTACTTTTTAGTAATAGTCGAATGGTATTCTCATTAAAAAGCTATCTATGTTATTCTGAAAGTATAATTTAGAATTTAAGGAGTTGTTTAACATTCGTTTAAATAAATTTATTAGTGAGTCTGGAAAGGCTTCGAGACGTGGAGCTGACAAATTAATTAGTGAAGGTAGAGTAAAATTAAATGGTAGAGTAGCCAAAGTCGGTGACCAAGTTGAACCTGGCGATGAGGTAATTGTAAATGGTGAACATATTAGATTAGCTCGAAACCATGTTTATATAGCCTTAAACAAGCCAGTTGGTATAACGAGTACAACTGAAAAAGGTGTTAAAGGCAATATTGTTGATCTCGTAAACCACCCATTACGTATCTTTAATATTGGAAGACTTGATAAAGACTCTGAGGGTTTGATTCTCCTTACAAATGATGGAGATATTGTAAATGAAATTTTACGAGCTGAAAATAGGCATGAAAAAGAATATATTGTATCAGTAGATAAACCAATAACTCCTGACTTTTTAACCAAAATGTCTGAAGGGGTAAAAATATTAGGTACAAAAACATTACCATGTGAGGTAAAACAGCTTTCAAAATTTGATTTCCAAATCATTTTAACACAAGGCTTAAACCGTCAAATTCGTCGCATGTGTGAGGCACTTGGATATGAAGTATACCGATTGCAAAGAACTCGAATTATGAATATTAATCTAGGCAATCTACCAATGGGTCAATGGAGAGACTTATCTAAGAAAGAAAAAACTCAGTTGTTTAGAGAATTAAATTATGAACCAAATGAATGGTGAATTTAAAAAAGACTGATTCAATTTAATTGAATTAGTCTTTTTTTGCCCAATAAAAAGTTTGAGTTTATTCTCAAAAAAAAAAGAAACTACTATTAAGTAATATTAATAGCAGCTTCTTTGGGTTTTAAGATTATAAGCCTAATTGACTCTTAATCGTTTCTAACGTTTGGTTTTTATAGATCGTTTTCGGTGTTGGTGCATTTTGTACTGATGGATTTTTCTGCAAGTAATTTTTCTCAATAAAAGCGAAATCTTTTGCGTCTACAGTACCATCAAAATTGATATCAGCACTTCGTTTGTTTGTTCCCCAGTAAGTTTGAACATAAAGTGCATCTTGTACATCGATTACGTTATCTTGGTTAACATCTCCACCAACTAAATTAATGTTAGTTGTTTCTGATTTCCCATATAATACGCTGTTGTATTCAAAACCGAATTTTTGAGATTTCTTCGTAATAAAGTGACCTGGAACATTTATTTCAAATGTATAGGCATCTTTGCTTAATGCAAGTGGTTCAAGATTAAATTTACCTCTACTAATCAAATTAGTAGCATCTAAACTATAAGCACCATTTGTTACTTTTAATGTTGCTCCTACTTTTGTCCAGTCACGAGATCCTAAATAAGGTACTTGACCCTCTACTTGCACTAGATACCCTTCAGGAATTATATTTCCTTGAACACGGTTAAATTTTGGTTTTAATTGGAATCGTTTACCTGCGTTTAATAACTTCACGGTTTGACCATTAGCATCTACGATAGTAGCTGATGGGTTAATATATCCGATTGGATAAAAAACTTGATCTTGTACTTTTACTTTTACGTTTATTACTTCAGAGCGATCGAATACCATTGCTTCTTTAAACTTCACTTTAACTTTATTACCAGTTACTTGAATTTCTGCTTTATCCTTAAATTTATTAGTTAAAGACGCCTCTACAAGATTTACGAAAGGAATACCTACAGCCCCAGCATCATCAAAATTCCAGGTTGCTTCTTTTACACCTTGTACGTTGTCTAGAACTAAAGATGCAGATAGAATATCTCCTGATCTAGCTAGTTGTACGTTATGCTTAGCATATGCAACTGGTGTACCTTCTTTAACAAAGTAGTATTCTTTCCAATTTGCTTGATTTCCAGCAGCATCATACCCAATTAAGTTGAATGACAGTGATTGTGTACTTTCATCCATTTGTACTTCATCAACCCACTTGCCGTTCTTGTCCATATGGATTGGACCGTTAGGAATAGGAAATCCATACGTATATACTGCAAAGTTTGATGTTTCGTCTACATCAATACCAGCTTGTTGCATATCTGTTAAAGCAGCATCTTTTACCTCCATTTCAAAAGGGTAAGTCTCTTGTCCTGGCTTATACTCAATAAAAGGTGAATCTCCATCTAGGGAACTTTTTAATGTTGGTGTGTCAATATCAATAAAGATATCGTCATAATTAACTTTCTGTTTACCATTTGGTAATGTTGTAATAAATTTCAGTTTATAATGTCCAGGTTTAGCCTGACTCATCTCTGATGATACAGGTTGTTTTTTATCACCTGTAAACTTGTAATATGATCCAGTAAATGCTTGTTGTATAAAGTAGTCGACATCTGACGTTGCACTTTTCATATTAAGCGTGCCAACAAGTCCTAAATCTTCATTTGTATTACCGTCTTGTAATACAACATCTAACGTGTTAACTGGAGAACCTAAATTGAACTTTAACGATGTTGCTGATGTTTTAAATGCGTCATATGTTCCATAAAATAATGGAGAGATCGCATGCGATGATATGCTAAGCGTGTCAAAGCCTTCATCTGATTTTTTGAAACTAAATGGGATACGGTATTGTTCTGATTTATTTGAGCTATTAGTGATTAAAACGTACCCTTCATAAAAACCTTTTTTAGCTGTAGAAGGCACAGTTAGTGTTGCTTTTACTGTTTTAGCAGAATTTGGATTAATTTTAATTGAGTCACCTAAATCTACTACTACGCCATTCTCTTCTAATCCGTTTGCTCCTTGTGCGTTATCTACAACCTTGACATCGAATGTTTGCTTTTTATTACTATTGTTTGTAAATTCAATATCTTTCTTTAATTTCAATTGAGAATTATCTTTAATAAATTGTCTACCGAAACTTAACCCACCTGTTTCATTCTCTGCTTTTAATAATTTATCACCAACTGGAATTAATGTTTCATCTTGTACCTTTATTTCTGTTTGAGTGTGAAGAGCTTGATATGGATCTACGCGACCTGCTCCTACTTCAAAAACGCTATAGTCTCCATTAAGTTGAACAGCAGTGTTCATCAGAATTGATTTAACGTCTGCTGGCTCAAGGTTTGGATTTTGTCCGATTAATAAGGCCGCCACACCAGCTGCAAATGGTGATGCCATAGATGTTCCATCCATTCTTTGATATGCGTATTTATAGTCTTCTGGTGTATCATGATTTGCAATATAAGAAGGAACTGTAGATAGAACACTCACACCAGGTGATGTGATTTCAGGCTTCATTTGGTAGTTTCCATTAACTGGTCCTCTTGAGCTGAAGTCTGCTAGCTTATCACCTTTAGTAGACTTTTCCTTTAAATTTGTAAAAGTGAACGTTGTATTTCCATTTGCAATTTTGGCCTTTAATTCTTCTCCTGCTTTCTTTGTCATTGAGAATGCAGGAATATATTCCATTGATTCACCTAAGTTATATCCAACATGGCCATCAACATTGTTGTACATAATGACAGCTTTTGCTCCATTTTGTTTTGCAAACTTCACTTTATCTACTAGAGCAAAGTTTCCACGCTGAACGAAAGCAATTTTTCCTGCTACATTTTTATTTTTGTAATCATCTAATGTTCCTAATCCAACATCTACTAGTTCAAGAGATTTTCCTTCTAAACTATTAAAGTTATCAGCGAAGCTCCTAGCCATACTTATAAGATCAGTTGACCATCCGCCTTCTACTTTTCCTTCAAATGTTGAAATTGTCGTTGGTACATCACTCGCTCCTACTGTTAAAGCAAATGCTGCCGTACCTGGTGATCCTAAAGTATAAGCATTGGGTCCACTGTTACCTGCTGAAACAACCGCTGTTACGCCATTTAGTACAGCATAATTTATTGCCGTACTAGTTGGATAATACGGATCGTTAATTCCTGCCCCTAATGAAAGGTTAATAACATCCATACCATCTTGAACTGCTTTATCAATACCTGCAATTACATTTTCAGATGATCCGCTTCCGTATGGACCAAGCACACGGTACATATATAGATCCGCATCTGGAGCAACTCCTTCTACCGAAACTTCACTATCATTTTTATTTTGTCCAACAATTGTTCCCGATACATGCGTACCATGCTCTGTATAGTAAGTGCCATTACCATTACTTTCAGGTTGGTTTGAAGCCTGCCAGTCTTTGTAAGTAGCTTCCATTGGATCATTATCATTATCTACAAAATCGTATCCGCCTTTAAAAGCGTCTTTTAAATCAGGGTGATTATAGTCAATACCAGTATCTAGAACCCCTACTTTAACACCTTTACCTGTTATTCCTTCTTTATGTAGCTTGTCCACTTTTAAATATGGAATACTATCTACTGATGTAGTTGTTTTACTAGCAACATCTGTTGGAACATCCTCTTTAATTGGATCTACATTAAAAGCTATATCTTTATATATCGTTTTAACAGCATCTGATTTTAAAAGATCTTTTACTTGGTTTGCAGGAAGTGTAATCGCTGCACCATTAAATGCTGTTTTATACGTTTTTGTAATAACAGGAGCGTTTTTCTTTTCCTTACCCTTAACAAATTTGCCTACATCTTCTTTAAAAACTTTGTGCTCTTTGTCAACTTGTGCTTGTGCTGATGATTTTGTTAATGACTTTCCATCAACTGCTGCCTCTAATACTGCAACATTACTTGGATCTGAATTAAACTGAACGATGACAGAGATGTTTTTATCAGAATTCAGTTCACTTTCTTGAAAGCCTTGAAGCCCCTCTTGATTGTTCAATTCTAGTTGTTTTAATGCTTCTCTTTGCTCTTTAGTAATTGAAGCTAAAATTTCTTCTGCTTTAGAAGTTGCTGCTTTTGCCGTTATGTATGACTTTGCACTAAAAGGTGCAATAAGCAGACTCGTTGAAAGGGCAAGTACTGCCGAGTGCTTTGCTAATGTTGTTACCTTCATAGACTTCATCCCCCATTTTTATCTTTATAGTTAAAAAATTCTTACTATTTCAATAGTAATAGCATTTAGGAAAAAAGCATATTGTGTTAATTTTTATCGAAATTTTGGTCATTTTGTAGGTTTTTTTTCCTAAAAACTATTGAAATTTGAAAGGAAATTTCATTAAATATTAAAAAAGCATGAAATTTTGCTATGAAATTTGTGTTATTTTTAATTTGAATTGAAAGTATTTGACTTTAAAAAATTCTAGTTATAATAAATTAGTAGGTATTTCAAAGTCTTTGTACTTTCTAGTTTCTTAGATTTATGCTCGCAAAAAACTTCATAGTAAGGCAACTGGGATTTGAAAAGGAGAGAACATATGCTTGAAGGAGAAATCATTAAATTTTATCGTAAAAAAGCAGGACTAACCCAAGAGGAATTAGGAAAAGACATTTGTACCGCTACCCATGTAAGTAGAATAGAAAGAGGGGAAACCCGTTATTCTGAAGAAATTATTCAACTGTTCTCTCAACGTCTTCAGATTGACATTAAAAATGAGATAGCCGCTGTTCAAGATATCGAAAAGAAATTACAAAAATGGCATAATGCAATCATATTAGAGCGAATGAGGGATGTCATAATAATTAAAGAAGAATTAGAAAGCATTCACTATATTAACGCATCCAACTATGCTACTTATTATCAGCTATTATTAGCCCGCTACTTTATTTTAAGTAAAAATACAGATAAAGCAGATCGCATTATTAAACAGATTGAAAAAGATTCTCCTCCTATGTCGGCATATGAAAGTAACCTATTCCATCACGTTAGAGGGATCTATTATTTAAGTCAATATACACGACTGGGAAATCTAAATAGACAAATTGCACTACAAGAATTAAAGAAGGTCAATATAGACGAATATGGAAATAAAGAATATTACTATCATCTCGGTTCAGCCTATCATTGGACTCGGTCTAAAGTAATGGCATATTTCTACGGTGAAAAGGCATTTAGATATTTTAATAAAACAAATAATTACGCAAGAGCAATTTTGGCAGAATCATTAATGCTAGTACAATTAAAAGACAGCGCACAACTAGATTTTGAAGAGATTGTAAATAGGTATGAAAGTTTAATTGAGCATAGCGAAGCTTTAGGACTTTTGGATAAAAGAGGAATGATCTTACATAATTTAGGTCTAATGTATTTTTGGAAGCAAGACTTTAAAAATGCACATATCTTTTATAAAAAATCCATTGAAGAAGCTGATAAACAATCATTGCCATATTTAAATCGTTTATACAACTATTTAGATAATGCTGGGGAAGGAAAGCTCCTATCTACAAATGAATTGCTAGAAGAAGCATATGAAGGACTTGCTCTTTCAGAAAAAGCTACAAATGATTTATATAGAATTCTCTTTAAGCTTTTAATTTTACGTTTTAACGAAAATTTTGATGAATATTATAATTTCATGGAACAAACTGCATTTCCTTTCTTTAAGGAACACCATCATGTCACACATTCAAGTAAGTATGCTAAGTTGCTCTACTCGTACTATGTTAAGACTAAGCAATATGAGAGAGCAGTTCAAGCTGGAGAAATGTTTATTAATGGTAATTAGTTAAAACGGGTAAGACAGAATAGATTAAGGGACTGATTCTATTGAATCTGTCCCTTACAATGAATTTTAGTTAGTCTATCATTCTAGTAAAATTAATGTACAAGTAAGTCCTTCTCTAACTGATTGAATTCATCAACAATTAAATTAATTAACCCTATGTAATCTGATAATTCCGAATATTTAACAAGCAACTCTTCCACAGTGTGCTCTTGGAGGAAGCTTTGTAGTTCAACTGCTTCATGATCATCATTATTTTTATAGAATAGAGCAACTGCAATTGCTTTAACTAAATAGTTAGGTGTTATTCCAAAGTTTATTAACTCTCTTGCTGGCTTAATAAAACGGTCATTTGCTCCTAATTTACGTATTGGAGAACGAGCAACACGGGATAATTCATCTGAAATATATTCATTATCGAATCTACCTATTATTTTTTTAATATAGGCGTTATGTTGTTCTAAGTCAAAGTTATATTTTTTAACTAATAACTTTCCTGTTTCACCTAAAATAGAATTAACAATACTTCTAATATTCTCATCAGAAATTGCTTCCTTAATCGTTTTATATCCGTAGAAATTGCCTAAATATGCAGTCGCCGCGTGACCAGTGTTTACAGTAAATAGTTTTCTTTCAATATATGGAAGTAAATCCTCTACATAAGTTACACCAACAATTGTTGGAACTTCACCTATCATTTTTGATTGGTCAATTACCCACTCATAAAATGGTTCTACTGCTACTAATAATTTATCTTCATGACTTTGAATCGGTACGATTCGATCTACTGCAGCATCTGGAAAACTGACCGACTGTTCAGTTTTTTTCTTCTGAGATAATGTCATGTTTAAATAAACTTCATTTCTTAAAAAAGTACTTCCACCTATCATATTTTCACATGCAATGATATTTAACGCTTTAACTGAATTCTTAGCCCTTTCAACTAATCCATCTGCAATTAGCTTTGCTATTTTAGGAAGAATTGATGGACCTACCGCTGTTGTTACAATGTCAGCCTGTGCGATTACTTTTGCTACTTCCAGAGGATCTTTCAGACTGTTAATACCTCTTACATTTGTTATCTTTATTTTTTCTTGGGTACGATCTGCTAACATGACAGCATACGATTTCTTTTCATTCAGCTCATTAATAATCTCTTCGTTTACATCAACGAAGCAAATCTCATATCCTGCCTTGTGTAATAATTGTCCGATAAATCCTCTTCCAATATTTCCTGCGCCAAAGTGTACAGCTAACATCTTACTCCTCCTCGCTAAACATTAAAATTAGTTCCTCTATTGATGTGGCTGCGACTAATTTATGTACATTTTCTTCCTCTGAACAAAGGATCGCAATTTGAGATAAAAGATCAAGATGCTCATTATCTTTTCCGGCAATACCGAATACTACCTTTACAATATTTCCGTTCCCAAAGTCTACTCCGTTAGGAATTTGAAGAATCGAAATACCAGATGAGATTACCTCTTTTTTTGACTCCTCAGTTCCATGTGGAATCGCGATAAAGTTCCCCATATAAGTTGTTAAAGACTCTTCTCTTTCAATCATCTTTTCAATATAATTTTCTTTTACATAACCGTTTCTTACTAAAAGATTTCCTGCTAAACGAATAGCTTCATCCTTTGTTTTTACATCTACATTTAATAAAACATTATCTGTTGGTAATACTGCCTGAATCATTTATTAACCCCTCAATTCTTAAATCTTTTTTGTAAATTTTCATATAATGCATAGCTTAATTTGTTATATATATTTGTATAGTTATTAGATGTAAAGATCCGAGTTGATTCTTCATCTTCAATAATTGTTGAACTAATTGTGCTCAACACCTCTAATTGACCTGTCTGCATTTCAACTGGAGCTAGTAATAATAATAATGTATTAATTTTTATTGACGAGTTGTCCATTGCCTTGACTACCATTGGCTCATGAAGCAAAAAGGATAAAAACACTGGTTGCATAACATATTCTGACCGACAATGATACAATGCTATGTTAGTACCTGGTATCCCTAGGCCACCCTTCTTTTCTCTTTCTGTGAGTTGATTAGTCACCTCAAAATAATCACCTATTAAACCTCTAACATTTGCTTGTTTGCATACTTCCAACAATAAAATAGAAGAAGTTGGAATAAACGGTAATGAAATTGTCTCAAAAGTATTCAAAATATGAAGTACAGTTTCTGAGTACTGATGAACTACTTCAAGATTTTGTTTAATTAATTCTGGCGTCTCTAGCTTGATCTGCTTTTGAAACTTTTTGCTATGGAGCTTTCTTAATAATGTTGCTTCTGTAGTAAGAGAGTTGCGTTTTATTTCATCACGAATCTGCTCAGCCTCTTTCTTTGGCAATAAAGGATTAACGGTAATATATTTTTTGGAAAATCCCGGCATCTCAACTGTAGATAAAATAATGTCATATTGTTCAATTTGAATATTTCTTAAGTTTGCTAAAGACGATACTTCGATATCTGTTATTTCTTTTATCTCTTTTTTGATTCGACTCGCTAACATTTTAGAAGAACCAATCCCACTTGAACATAATACAAGCGCTCTAACTTCTTTACTGTTATCATAGATTACTTGAGATGAACCAAAATGTAGAACAAGATAAGCGATTTCCTCAGTTGGAAAAACAATCGATGGAAAAGCTTCTTTTAATCCTTCTTGAATGATCTTAAACATTGCAGGATAATCCTCTTGAATTTGGCCTGCTAAAGGATTATTTGCATCTAGTTTTTTTTGAATTCGATAGATTGCTGGTTCAATATGAGTAATTAGTCCCTCAAATAATGCTTGGTCTTCTTCAAAATTTATTTCAAGTTCTTTAGATACATAATTGATTAACTTTTTTGAGCCTACAACGATTTCCGTACTGCTCTCTTCTAGCCAATCATTTTTCTCTTTACGTTGCCTTGCACCTAATAAATGCATCGTAATATACCCTTTTTCAACATTTGGAATATTAACTTTGAACACTTCTTCTAATTCATTAACAATCTGACCTGCGATATTAAATTCTTTAGAGGTACTTAATTCCTCGAGAACCTGTTGATCCATTTGTACTACTTCGCCTTCAATAATTCTTTCGATCGCTAAAGATAAGTGAATCGTAAATGTCATAAATGCACTATCAGCTAGAGAATAAGGTAATTGTTGCTCAATATCCCGAATCATTTTTCCAATCATGGTGAGTTTTTCTAGTTTTATTATTTCTAATAATCCATTTGAGAAACTATTCGTTGACTCATGCTCATCTTCTACTACAGATAAAAACTCATATTCATTTAATTGCTGTGCAATTAGATGTCCTAGGGCTTTTCTTTTTTTTCGTTCTGAACCTAGTAAAGCAATGCCGTACCCTTTCTTTCTCATTAGCTCCAAATTGAAGTCTTTTAACCATTCTTCTACTTTATTAAGATCGTTACTAACTGTTGCAACGGTAACATGCAAATCATTTGCTAGTGAGCTTAGTTTAATAGACTCCGGTTCTTTTAATAAGGAACATAGAATTAACTCCTGTCTTTCTTTTTGAGTAAACTCTTGCCCACTTTTTAATATTGCAATTTGAAGCTCATTTTTTTGCTCAGGTTTCCCTTCAATATACATTCCGACACCCAATATCTTTTTTAAGAAAAGACTATGAGCCAAGGCAATGCTTTCGACTCCTTTTAGTTCCCGTTGCACAGTTCGGCTGCTAACATTTAAGTTCTCTGCAATTTCTTGAACATTGATTCCATTTGGATGATCCAACAACAAATTAATGATTTCTCTTTCTCTTGCTGATATATACATATATACCTCTTTAAATTTTTATTATTTTAATAAAGAATTCACTAATTCATCATACTTTGGACTGTTTAAGAAGTTCTCTACGGAGATATGAACTGCATTCGGTACTTTTGCCTTTGCTCGATCAGTTAAATCTTTATGAGTTATTACAACATCTACATCATTTGGCAAATTATTAATTGCTACATTCGTAATCTCTAATTCTATTCCCGCTGTTTTTACTTTTTTGCGTAATATTGATGCTCCCATGGCACTAGATCCCATACCGGCATCACATGCAAAAATAATCTTCTTTACTTCTTTATCAATACCAAGAGAACTAGCTACTTCTTTTTCAGTCTGTAATAGACTAGCTACTTTACTTCCTTTACCTTTTAAATCTTGTGTTTTTTGAGCTGCTCTTTCTAAATCATCATCCGATGCAACTGACTTAGATGATTTTAGAACTACAGCTGAAACAATAAATGAAACGGCTGTTGCAACAAATACTCCTGCAAGAATCGGTAAGTATCCTCCTTTTGGAGCCATTGCTAATATTGCAATAATACTTCCTGGAGAGGCTGCTGCTACTAGACCTGCGCCTAATATATTGAAAGTAAATGTACCGGCCACACCGCCAGCAATAACTGAAAGGATTAATAAAGGTCTCATTAGGATGTATGGGAAATAAATCTCGTGAATCCCACCTAAGAAATGGATAATCACAGCTCCTGGTGCTGTTTGTTTAGCTGTACCTTTTCCGAAGATTGTATATGCTAATAGTACACCTAAACCTGGTCCTGGATTGGCTTCTAGTAAGAATAAAAGTGACTTTCCAGCTGATTTTGCTTGTTCAAGACCAATTGGACTTAAAATTCCGTGGTTGATCGCATTGTTTAAAAATAAGATTTTTGCTGGTTCAATAAATATGTTTGCCAATGGAATGACATTTGCTTTTACCATCATATCTACACCGTTAGCTAACGCTTCTGTTAGTGTCGATACAACTGGATTAACGCCTATTAAACCAATTATTGCTAAAATTGCTCCTAAAATACCCGCTGAGAAATTATTAACTAACATCTCAAATCCTGACTTAACTTTTCCTTGTATAGCTTGGTCAAATTTCTTAATAGCCAAACCACCAAGTGGTCCCATAATCATAGCGCCTAGGAACATCGGCATCTCTGCACCAACAATTACCCCCATTGTTGCAATAGCACCAACAACTCCACCTCGTATATCATGGACCATTCTTCCGCCAGTAAAACCAATTAGCAATGGTAATAAATAAGTAATCATTGGACTTACTAATACCGCCAACTTTGCATTAGGTAACCATCCAGTAGGTATAAACAGTGCTGTTATTAATCCCCATGCAATAAACGCACCAATGTTTGGCATTACCATACCGCTTAGAAAACTACCAAAGCGTTGTATTTTTACTTTTATGTTATTTTTTTCTGTATTCAATATTTTACCTCCCCTGTGAAGCTTATATATAAATGATAAAACGCTTACAGTATCAATACAATGAAATGAATATTCGTATTTGTCGCCTACTAATGTGACAAAATTTAAAAGGGCTAAATAAGATTTAGAAAAGGAAACAACCTTTTTCTTTAATGGCTACTTTTATAGAATGCTAGATTCCATTCACACGAGCAATAGGTCTCTTAACATACCCAAAAACATGACATAATACCTATCAAAACACCACTACATAAGGCTCACAAACCGGAATAAAGAATAGAAATAAAAAAGGAACATATTCAAGATATGAATATGTTCCTTTTGATTTTATATTGTGGAAATGAAAGCTTTTATCCTACTACTCTTATCCGACCTGTCCACTATATTTAGATTCTTCTTCTGGGAATAAAAACCCCAACTCATGGTGTTCACCTTCATAGACTGAAGATTGAGTTATACGAATTTCAGAATTGAAATCAACTACTTCTAATTTACAGTACGCGCGATTAATTTGTAGTGCTTCATAAAACTCATTAACAGTAGAGACATTTTGTCCATTTACTTTTGTAATGCTTTCGCCTACTTTAATGTTCATTTTATCTGCTACAGAATTTGGTAAAATCCCTAAAACAATTAGGCCAGTTGATTTAACTGTAAAGTATGATGGTGTATTAATATCTCTATTTTTATGAATATAGTTTATAGCTTCTCGTCCCACTACTGCGATAGCTACAGCTATGAATGCTACAAATCCAATAAAATAACTTAATATTCCACCTACACAAACTATAATTGCTAAAGCTACTATTTGTTTACCCACAGTTTTAACTGATTCCTTTGGTAGCATTCCTTGAATTAACTGGTAAAATCCAATCCCAAATGGTACAAAAAGAATTGAATAACCACTATCACCTAAAGCAAGTGTCGGCCACCATGAATAGTCACTAACGATCGAACCACTTGGTATTAGTAAAAATAATGGTACCATCCATAATCTATTTGCCTCATGTGCCCCTACTCTTTTACCACGTTTACTCTCAATAAATAAAGGAGTTGTATGATTTGCGGCATTACGTTGAACTAAAATTCCTTCAGCGAATAAAAGTAAAGCCAATAGAATTGTTATAGCAGGAAGCATGGCATTCAAATCATTTGGTATAAAGTTTTTCAAAAAAGGTAATGAATCTTGCCCTCTATTAAGAAACGGAAGAGCAACTAATGCTAGTCCAAAAAGATAAGCAGGAGACATCCATCTGAATTGTAAAATTAGTGCACAAATAATCGTTAACACACTTAGTAAATAAACCATTTCAATCGGAATACTAATTCCAACTGCCAATGTTATAACTGAAAGAATTAATCCGATCAATAATCCATTCCAAAGTGAAGTTTTCCACTCGAACGTTACATTAAAATTTCGAACTGAAAAATGCTTACGTTCTCGTTTTACACGTAAATTACCACAGAAAATTGATGCGATGAAAAATATATAAGTAAATGGATTTAAAAATAGCTTACCTAATCCAACTAAGAGTTCAGATAATAAATTTGACCACATAACATTCACCACCTTTTTTATATAATAGATTGATATTCTTATGTTATCGGTTTATTGATATTTTTTCAAAGAGAATATGCTGCAAAACAATAAAAAAAGCACACTTCTCCATAAAGTGTACTTTCGACATACTAAACTAAAACTCCTGCATGGATTGTAATTTCAAATCTATTTCCCGGGAATTATGTCAAATGAGGGCGAAATAAATTTCCTTCTCTCAGATTGACCACCAAATCTTAGAACTCTGTCTATACAAAGAGGACAATTCAAAATTGTCCTCTCTGTGTATTATTATTGAGCTACCATATCTAAAGCTTTTTCTAACTGTAGATCATTCTTTTCATCTTTAATTTTATCAATTAATGATGATTCAAGTTTTTCTGAAGTTAGAGGATCAATTTTACCGTTAACAGTAATCCCAACAGCTTTTTGGAAGTTCTTAACAACTGTCTCTGTTTGCTTGCTGAAATATCCATCTTTACGGCCTGGGTCGTATCCTAATCCTTTTAACATGATTTGCGCTTGTTTAATATTTTCATCATTGTCATCGAATTTAAATGTTTTCTTTTTATCAATTGGTGTTGCGTAGAAATAATCAGGTTGTTTCACAGCAACATCTGGTTTAATACCTTTTTTGTGAATCCAAGTACCATCTGGAGTTAACCATTTAAATTGCGTTAACTTAATATTACTACCATCTTTGAAATCTAATGTGGATTGTACAGTACCTTTACCATAAGATTTTTCACCAATTAATTCATAATGTCCTGCTTCACTTAATGCCGCTGCTAAAATTTCAGCCGCAGATGCACTTCCTTTATCAATTAATACATCAATTGGATATGGTTTCGCTTTATTTAATTTAGTATAATACTTCTCACGTTGGCCATTTCTATTTTCAACTTGTAAATATGGCTCACTTTTTACAACTAATTCTCCTAAAACGCCTTCTACAGCTTGTAGGTACCCACCAGGATTTCCTCGAACGTCAATTGTTAAACCTTGGATATTTTGATCCTCTAGTTTTTTCAATTCTTTCTTAAACTCGTCAGCCGTTTTTTCATTAAATGAAGTGATATGAATATAACCGATTTTTTCGTTATTTACGTCTTTCACCGAACTAAACACTGTATACATTGGAATATCATCACGTTTAATTGTAAATTTAATTGGGTCCGGAACTCCTGGACGTTGTATTTCAATCGTAACATTTGTTCCTTTTTTACCACGGATTTTTAACACCGCATCATATTGAGATAAACCTTTTACGCTCTTACCATCAACTGATAAAATCTCATCCTTTGGTTTCAGGCCAGCCTTTTCCGCAGGAGAGTTCTTAATTGGAGATACAATTATTAGTTTGTCACCATCTTTAGAAACTTCTGCCCCAATTCCTTGGAAAGATGAACCTAATGATTCATGGAACTGTTTGGCTGTCCTTCCATCCATATAAGTAGAGAACGGATCATCTAAAGTTGTTACCATCCCTTGGATTGCACCTTCAGTTAATTTATCAGGATCAATTTTTTTCACATATTGATTTGCAATAATTTCGTATGCTTTTTGTATTTTAGCAATATTTTCATCTTCAGAAGCTTTTACTTCTTTACTCTCAGAGAATTTAGAAACGATTGTACTTGTACCATCATCAAATGTAAATTTTCCTACCCCCAAACCAACAACAAATGTTGCTGTTGCAAGTAGAGCCGTTGTTTTACGATTCATGCAAAACCTCCTATTTTTCGTTCCTTAAGAACGTACCAATCTATTAAATAGTGTATGTACCTGAAAAAGCATCACACAGACGTGCGATGCTATTTCTGTTCTATTATATGATAAGCCTGTATCACTTATGTTTGCAAGTAGAACACGATTTAATAAATTTTTATTAGAAGAGTTTAATTTATTTTGGTAGATGTTGTAAGTATGGCGTTAGATTAATACCGATCTTGCTCGCAAGTCTCTCACCTAATTTTGCATCTGCACGATAGAAGTTACAAACTGCACGAAGCTTAATTTTTTCATCTACACCTGCTAGATCAGCACTAATATTTTTAATAACAGCATCCTGCTCCGCTCTACTATATCTATTCCATACTTCTCCTGCTTGGCCGAAGTCATTTGTTTTTTCTATTTTTTTGCGCTCAGAAACACCACTTAATGGCTGAGCTACTTCAACATAATCCGTATCCTCTTTTGGCGTATCCGAGTAGCTATTTGGCTCAAAGTTAATTTGATGTGTTTGCTGACCAAAAGGCATATGTCCATCACGTTGACCATTCGCTACTTTCGCAAAAGGACAGTTAATTGGAAGTTGTAAATAATTTGCCCCAATACGATATCTTTGGGTATCTGAATAAGAGAATAATCTTCCTTGTAGTAACTTGTCCTCAGATGGTAATATACCAGGAACTAACACGCCTGGATTAAATCCAACTGATTCAGTTTCCGCAAATATATTTTCAGGGTTTCGATTAAGGACCATCGTTCCAACAAATTGT
Organism: Gottfriedia sp. NPDC058432; assembly: GCF_042721555.1. Taxonomy (NCBI): domain Bacteria; kingdom Bacillati; phylum Bacillota; class Bacilli; order Caryophanales; family Bacillaceae; genus Gottfriedia; species Gottfriedia sp. NPDC058432. Next base: position 73,347 of record NZ_JBHXLC010000002.1, on the reverse strand, counting down.
CGAGGAATCACATCTTCAAACCAATCTTTTGTTGGGTCTAAAGGATCAAAGTCGAAATCATCCATATCTGCTGGATTTAATACTTGAACATATAAGTCCCATTCTGGAAAATCCCCGACTTCAATTGAATCATATAAATCTCGACTTGCATGGTTAAAATCTTTACCTTGAACTTCACTGGCTTCTTCCATTGAAAGATTTTCAATTCCTTGCTTTGGTACCCAACGAAGTTTTACATAAACAGTATTACCATATTCATTTATCCATTTATATGCGTGAACACTTGAACCTCTCATTTGACGATAGTTCGCTGGAATACCTTCATCAGAAAATACATGTAATAACATATTTGTTGACTCGGGTGTTAGAGACATAAAATCCCAGTATCTGTTAGGTGTTTGTAGATTGGACCTAGGATCTGGCTTTAATGAATGAACCATATCAGGGAATTTCATTGCATCGCGAATAAAGAATATAGGAAGATTGTTACCCACAAAATCATAGTTACCATCTTCGGTATAAAATTTTACAGCAAATCCTCGAGGATCACGTAATGTTTCAGGAGAATGTAATCCATGAATAACTGTTGAGAAACGAGCAAATACTGGTGTTTCTGTTCCGGCATCTTGTAAAAACTTTGCTTTCGTATATTTTTTCATACTATTTTTAGTAATAAAAACACCGTGTGCTCCAGCTCCACGTGCATGCACAACACGCTCAGGTACTCTTTCACGATCAAAATGAGCTAGTTTTTCAATTAATTGATAATCCTCTAATAAAGTTGGACCTCTACGTCCCGCTGTAAGTGAATTTTGATTATCTCCAATTGGCACGCCTTGATTTGTTGTTAATCGGTTATTTGTCATATCATTTCTCCTTAATTAGAATAATTATAATCTAGTAATAATTATATAATAAGCTAACTTATAATGAAAATCAATATCAAATTATAATTATTATAAACTAGTAATTGATTTAATTAATTCTTCACTATGTAGGTATGACTTGCCGTTCTTATATTAAAAAAGGTGCTGATTTAATAAATTCAACGTAAAAGAGCCATACAAATACTAAAATTCATCTATAACTCAACATTAAGCATTCCAAATCGAACCATTTTATTAGTTTTTTATGATAATATGTGTTCTTTTTAATAGTTTAGTTGGCTTTATTTGCGTTTTGGAAATTTTAATTGCGATTCTCCATTTTTATTTGCCATTCCACAGTTTTATTTGCGACTATTCATCTGTTTTATTTGTATTCAATAATCACAAAAAACAAAGAAAAAAACCTATCCTAATAATTTAGGATAGGTTTTTAGTAAATTAAAAATTAATATATTTCATAGGATCTACTGCATTTGATTTAGCATAATTCCATTCACCTTTATGTAATTCAAAGTGTAAATGCTGTCCTGTAGAATGACCAGAATTTCCCATATAACCAATTTGCATACCTTTTGAAACAGTTTGTCCAGTTGATACATTAAAACTATCCAAGTGAGCATATACAGTTGTCCATACTTGTCCATCAATATTATGCGTAATAAATACACAATTTCCATAAGAAGATGAGACATAAGCACGAATTACAACTCCATCAGCTGCCGCTACAACTGGTACACTTCCCGCTGAAGCAATATCAACACCTTCATGGAACTCTCCACCCTCAAATGAACGCTGTCCAAATCCAGAAGAGATATAACCGTTTGCTGGTCTTGTAAAGTTACCACTAGACACGGTTGGTGTATTATCAGAACTACCAGTACTATCTGAATTACTAGAATTAGTTGAACTACTAGAGCTTTCAGATCCACTTGAATGGTTTGTACTAGTAGATGATTTTTTACTTTTTGCAGCAGCTTCTGCTTTACGTTTAGCCTCCGCTTTACGTTTAGCTTCTGCAGCAGCTCTTTCTGCAGCTTGTTTCTTAGCGATTTCAAGCGCTTTTTGCATTGCAGCCTGCTGACTTGCTAGTAATTCATCTTGTTCCTTTAAATCTAAAACATCTGCATGAGCTTCGCTTTCTTTAGCTTTTAATGAAGCCATTAATTTGTTCTTTTCGCTAACCTGACTTGCTAGTTGATTATTTAGACTCTTTAAGTTCGTTAAATCTCTTTCGATTTTTTCTTGCTTTATAGTCAAATCATCTTTTTTAGCACTAACTTCTTTTAAGTCCAAGTTTTGCTTGTTAATAATGTCCTCGTCAGCCTTCATAATAATTTGTACGGCAGTCATTCGTTGAATTAAATCTCCGAAACTATTAGCACCTAAAATGACATCAATATAGGATACCATTCCACCGGACTTTTGAAGAGAACGCATACGGTTTTTCAATAATTCTTCACGAGATTTAATACGTTCTTCAATAAACTTAATTTCTTCCTTTAGTTTTGAAATTTGCTTTTTCCCATCACTAACTGCATCTTCAGTTTGGTTAACTTTTTGCTTAGTCAGTTTCATTTGAGCATCAAGTTTTTCAAGCTCCGCAACAACTTCATGCTGGTCATGTTTTATATCAGCAATTTTGTTGTTTGTTGCGTCCGTCTTATCCTTAACCTCACTACGCTTCTTTTTAATACGGTCAATTTCAGTTTGGTATTTACTTTCAGCAAAAGAAACGGATGGGATAGCACCGATGATGAAAGTACTGCATAACATAATCGTTATTACTTTCGTTGATTTTCTCTTATTCATCTAAGATCCCTCCTTATGTATATAGAAAAGCCCTAGTACCTGTATCAACTCAGACAGACGTTAAATTGGGAACTAGAGCTTATCAATCGTATTACTCTATTAAAACTATAAATGAAAAATTTAATCTTATTTACGTAAAAACTTACGAATTGACATAACAGAACCCCACATCCCGATTACTGCACCAATACCTATTAAAATCGCAGATAGCTGGTACACAAACGGTGAAAATGGTAATAATGTAAACATTGTTCCTGCTAATTTTGGCATTAGCATATTATAAATGACTTTATATCCTGTTAATAGTAAAACAATTGGAATAACGGATCCTAACACACCTAACAGTAAACCTTCTAATAAGAACGGCCAACGAATAAAGTTATTAGTTGCCCCTACCAATCTCATAATCTCAATTTCACGTCGTCTTGCCATGATTGTTATTTTGATAGTATTAGAGATTAAGAACATCGCAGTAAATAATAGACCGAAAATCAGTACTAAACCGATATTACGCCCTACCGAAACTGCATTAAATAATTTTTGAACTTGTTTTTTACCATAAATTACTTCATCAATATATTTTAAGCCTTCAATTTTTTTGGCTACTGGTGCGATTTGTTCTGGAGAATCTGTTTTAACAATATACGTATCATTTAATGGATTTTGCTGTTCAAACAGTTGGAATGCTTTCCCATCTTCTCCCATACTTTTAATTAGATTGTTTAGTTCTTGATCTTTCGACGAAAACTTAACAGTCGTTACATGATCTAATTTTTTGATTTCTTCTTTTAAAGTAGCTTGTTGCTCTTTGTTTGCTGTTAAATCCACTAAAACACGTACTTCTACATCTTTTTCTAGAGTTGTACCAATATGGTTTACATTCATAATTACGGTTAAAAATACACCAACAAGCATTAAAGTAACTGCTACAGCACTTATCGATGCAAACGTCATCCAACCATTTCGTTTTAAACTACGTAGTCCCTCACGAACATGTCTTTTTGCAGTTCTAGCTTTCATAACCGTACACTCCTCTCGCTTGGTCGCGTACAATTTTTCCAGCTTCAATTGCAATTACACGTCGCTTAATCGTATTTACAATATCTTTATTATGAGTTGCCATTACAACAGTTGTTCCACTATCATTGATTTCTTTAAATATGTCCATAATCTCCCACGTAGTTTCAGGGTCTAAGTTACCCGTTGGCTCATCGGCGATCACTACTTGTGGTTTATTTACAATAGAACGGGCAATCGAAACACGTTGCTGTTCACCACCAGAAAGCTCTGTTGGTAAGAATCGCGCTTTATGTTTTAATTTAACAAGTTCAAGTACTTCCATAACTCTTTTCTTGATTGTTTTCGGATTTTCTTCAATAACTTCAAGTGCAAATGCAATATTTTCATAAACTGATAAAGTCGGTAACAATTTATAGTCTTGGAAAACTACCCCAATATTTCTACGTAATAAAGGAACTTTTTTATCCTTCATATGGCTTAAATCCATTCCATTAATTAAGATCGCACCCTTTGATGGTTTTTCTTCACGGTACATCATTTTAATGAATGTCGACTTCCCGGCACCACTTGGTCCCACGACATACACAAATTCACCTTGGCGAATTTTTACATTAATACCATCTACCGCAAGAACACCATTAGGATAAGTCTTATAAACATCTTTTAACTCAATCATGACATTCTCCTTAATTTTTTGTTCCGTTTTCTTCTATCAAACTATATAAGATCCACTCTGGATGAAATTATACTTAACTTTACTTGATCTTATTATTTCGCCTGCTATTTACATATTTCGATAAATTCAGCTAAGCTCCTCTATTATACCACTTAAAAAATGTCAAAATTGATAAATTTATGTTACATTTTAATAATAGACAGGATTATTTCCGAACGTTTCACGAGCTTGTTTAACAAATTATGGAAAAATGTAATTAAAATGAAAAGAAACAGACCTTTTCTAATTAACAGAAAATTGTCCGTTTCTTTAATTTTTTTCTATAGAATTTAAAACATTTTATTTTTTAGTTGCAAGCCATTTCGCTACACTTTTCGCGTCATTTCCTTGAACAACTCCACTAGGCATTGAACCTCTACCATCATGAATGATATTTTCTATTTCTTTTTCAGAGTATTTCGCTCCGACCTTTTTTAAGCTTGGTCCAATTACACCTTCAAGTTCTCCACCATGGCAGCTAGCACAGCTTTGTTTAAACAACTTTTCCCCACTTGCAACCGATACCGGCTCACCGGAATCATTCTTTTTACTTGTATTATTATTTGAACCACACGCTGTAATCGTTAACAGCATACCACCAGTTATAAAAGCAAGAAGTAGCTTTTTCACAAAAATCATCGCCCCTTTAAAAATCCCATAACTATAGTCTACTACTAATAAAAATATTTATTTTACCTTTTTATGTCAAATTTGTGAAACCTTCTCCAAGAACTTCTGTTGCATCTACGACTGTAATGAAAGCATTTCGATCAACTGACCGAACGATATCACGAAGAGAAGAAAATTCAGATTGATCAAGTACACACATTAATACTAAACGGTCTTCATTTGTATATCCACCAACACCAGTTAGCTTTGTTACTCCACGATCTAATTCGTGAACTATTGCTGTTGTTACAGGCTCCACTTCTGAAGTAATGATTAGTGCCATTTTTGATCTAGCAAGGCCAATTTGAACTAAATCGATTGTTTTACTCGTAACAAAAAGTGCAATCAGTGCATACATACCGCTTTCAAGATTAAAAACAATTGCAGATGTAAGAACAATTAATCCGTCAATAAATGCTACACAAATCCCAAGTGATAAACCAGTATATTTATGAACAATTTGAGCTGCTAAATCTGTTCCACCAGTAGAAGCTTTCCCTCGGAACACGATTCCTAGACCTAAACCAATAAATAGTCCACCAAAAATTGATGCTAAAAGTGGATTATCAGTTGCTGGTTTAATATTGTATAAATCAACTAAATAAACAACAAGTGGAATAAAAATAGTTCCTACTAATGTTTTAGCCCCAAATTGTCTACCTAAGAAAAATACCCCTGCAATAAATAAAGGTATATTAAATGCCCATTGTACAAATGCAGGATTAAATCCCATCGTACTCTTTAAAATCGTCGAAATACCACTTACTCCACCAGAAGCAATATGATTTGGTAATAAAAACACACAAAAAGCGATAGCAATAATTGCAGAACCAACTAATACAAAAAAGTACTCAAAAAACGTTTTTCCCCACCCTACAGTTAGAGCAGTAGAATATCTGACCTTTTTCAAACTTATCCCCCTCAAATATTTCTCACTAACAGACAACTTTTCTATTTTATATCCTTTTTATCGGATACTCTCTCTATTTTTTATTATGAAAAAAACAATAAGATTTAATTACATATAAACAAAATTTACTTTCTACCATTTGTAAAACACCTTAAAAATAAATATGATTCATGTAACTCCCTCACATTAGTAAGGTAAAACCCTTACTACCCCCTAAGTAAAAAAGCTCAAAAGAATAACATCTCCTAATTTAGAAGATGTCCGTTTAGACAAAGTCCAAAAAAATTGATGTTCAGACTAATTGCAAGCGTTTGGCGGGCAGTCTGATAGAAGATGTTTTAGGTTAAAAGATGGATTTACAGACTAACTAAATGATTAAATATACCTCTTTTGTCCTCAAAGATTAGGGCTGGTAAGAAAGAAGTTTCCCCCAATCTTATCAGCCCATTTTTCAACATTAAATCTTAGAACGTAAGTAAGCATCAATAAATGGATCAAGATCTCCATCCATTACTGCATGTACATTACCAACCTCTGTGTTTGTTCGGTGGTCTTTAACCATTGAGTATGGGTGGAAAACATATGAACGAATTTGACTTCCCCAGCCAATTTCTTTTTGTTCTCCACGAATTTCATCTAATTGAGCTTGTTGCTCTTCTATTTTACGTTGATATAGTTTTGCTTTTAACATTTTCATTGCATGTTCACGGTTCTTAATTTGTGAACGCTCTGTTTGACATGTTACTACTGTGTTAGTTGGTACGTGTGTAATACGTACTGCTGAGTCAGTTGTATTAATATGCTGACCACCCGCTCCACTTGCACGATACGTATCAATTTTTAAATCCTCTGTACGAATATCGATTTCAATTTCTTCATTAAACTCAGGCATTATTTCACAAGAAACGAAAGAAGTATGACGGCGACCTGATGAATCGAATGGTGATATACGCACTAAACGATGAACGCCTTTTTCTGCTTTTAAATAGCCATATGCATTATGACCTTTAATCGCTAAAGTTACACTCTTAATACCAGCCTCATCACCAGGTAGATAATCTAAAGTTTCGACTTTAAATCCACGTTTTTCAGCCCATCTAGTATACATACGTAATAACATTGAACCCCAATCTTGAGACTCGGTTCCACCTGCTCCTGGGTGAAGCTCAAGAATTGCATTATTTTTATCATATGGCTCGCTTAATAATAATTGAAGTTCGAAATCATTTAGTTTTCCAGTTAAAGATTTTACTTCAGTTATTAGTTCTTCAAATAGTTCATCGTCATTTTCTTCTTTAACTAACTCATATGTTACTTCAAGATTCTCATATCCATCATTTAAATCATTGAATTCATTAATAACCTCTTTTAAACCATTTACTTCACTAATTACTACTTGTGCAGCTTTTTGATCATCCCAAAAATCTGGCTCTGACATAAATGCTTCAAGCTCATCTAGTCTTGCCTGTTTTGTTTCGACGTCAAAGAGACCCCCTAAATGCTTGAAGGCGTTTCGCCATCTTTTCTAGTTCTTGCTTTACTTCTACTAATTCCATTACATAACACCTCGTTTAAATTTTACGAACAATAAAAAGCAGGTAAAGACAAGTAGTAAAGTGAGAATAACCTTTGAAAGTTACTCTTCTCTTTTAATAACTACTTGCCCTTGCCCCTTTTCATATAGTTTCTATTTTATTAGATTCCTTTACCGTGGCAGTTTTTATACTTCTTACCTGATCCACAAGGACAATCTTCATTACGACCAGTCTCTTCGCCTTTTACGATTGGTTTTTTCTTTACTTCACCATCACCATCATTACTTACATGAATTGCATCGCCTTGTACAGCTTCACGCTCTACGTCAGCTTCAATTTCAGCTTTCATAATAATGCGAGATACTTCTTCTTCTATAGAAGCAATCATCTCTTCAAACATTGCGAAGCCTTCCATTTGATATTCACGTAGTGGATCAATTTGTGCATATGCACGTAAATGGATTCCTTCACGAAGTTGATCCATTGAATCGATATGAGCCATCCATTTGTTATCAACTGTACGTAATAATACAACTTTTTCAAACTCACGCATTTGTTCAATTGGTAAAGCTACCTGTTTTTCTTCGTAACGTTCGAATACTGTTTTTTGAATTAATTCAACCATTTCATCTGGTTCAATTACACGTAATTGTTCAACTGTAATTTCATCTTCATTTAATAAGTTTGCTTCTAAGAAATCAATGATTCCTTCTACATTCCACTCTTCTTGAAGCTGCTCGTTTGGAGTATGAGCTTGAACTACTCTGTTAATAGTACCTTCAATCATATTTTTAACGATTGGTTGTAAATCATCTGAATCAATAACTTCAGAACGTTGAGCATAAATAACTTCACGTTGTTGACGTAATACATCATCGTATTGAAGTAATTGTTTACGAGCATCAAAGTTATTACCTTCTACTCGTTTTTGTGCAGATTCAACTGCACGAGAAACCATTTTACTTTCAATCGGTTGAGAATCATCTAAACCTAAACGGTCCATCATAACTGATAAATTTTCTGAACCGAAACGACGCATTAATTCATCTTCCATTGATAAATAGAAAGTTGTCACACCAGGGTCTCCTTGACGACCAGAACGACCACGTAACTGATTATCAATACGACGGCTTTCATGTCGCTCAGTACCAATAACAGCTAATCCACCAAGCTCACGAATACCTTCACCTAATTTAATATCTGTACCACGACCAGCCATGTTTGTCGCAATAGTAACTGCGCCACGGTGACCAGCTAATGCGATAATATCAGCCTCACGTTCATGGTTCTTCGCATTTAATACTTCGTGTTTAACACCTTTACGTTTTAACAATTGAGATATTAACTCTGAAGTCTCGATCGCTACTGTACCAACTAGAACTGGTTGTCCAGCTTTGTGACGCTCAACGATTTCATCAACAACAGCATTAAATTTTCCACCCATTGTTTTATATACTAAATCTGGTTTATCCATACGAGCGATTGGGCGGTTCGTAGGAATAACTAGAACATTCATATTATAAATATTACGGAACTCTTCTTCCTCAGTTTTTGCTGTACCAGTCATACCAGAAAGCTTTTTATACATACGGAAGTAGTTTTGGAAAGTAATTGTCGCAAGCGTCATACTTTCGTTTTGGATTTTTAATCCTTCTTTCGCTTCAATCGCTTGGTGAAGACCTTCACTGTATCGGCGACCTTTCATCAAACGACCAGTAAATTGGTCAACGATCACAATTTCACCATCTTGAACTACATAATCTACATCATGAGTCATCGTAACATGAGCACGTAATGCCTGAGTAATATGATGGTTTAAGTTAACATTTTTCAAATCAAATAGGTTATCTACGCCAAAAGCTTTCTCTGCACGTGAAATACCATCTTCAGTTAATAAAACAGATTTTGTTTTTACATCATACGTATAATCTTTGTCTAGTTTAAGCATTCCAACAAATGCATTCGCTGCAATATAAGATTGTGCAGACTGTTTTGCTTGTCCAGAAATAATTAACGGAGTACGTGCTTCGTCAATTAAAATTGAGTCAACCTCATCGATAATAGCATAGTTTAGTGGTCGTTGTACTCGTTGTTCAGCGTATACAACCATGTTATCACGTAAATAGTCAAATCCTAATTCATTATTTGTACTATACGTAATATCACAAGCATATGCCTCACGCTTTTCATCTGGTTCCATACTATTTAAATTTAGACCAACAGTAAGTCCTAAGAACTCATACAATTGACCCATTTCACGCGCATCACGACTAGCTAAGTATTCATTGACCGTAACAACGTGAACACCTTCGCTACTTAAAGCATTTAAGTAAACAGGTAAAGTAGAAGTTAAAGTTTTACCTTCCCCTGTTTTCATTTCTGAGATATTACCTTCATGTAAAGAAATTCCACCTAATAACTGTACAGGATATGGAGTCATACCAAGCACACGAGTAGCACCTTCACGAACAACGGCAAACGCTTCAACTAAAATATCATCAAGAGTTTCACCTTTTTGAATACGCTCTTTAAATTCAAATGTTTTACCTCTAAGTTCATCATCAGATAATTTTGTATACTGATCCTGTAAAGATAAAACTTGATCAACTTGTTTTTGCATTTTATTTAATTGTCGCTGATTAAGATCAAAAACCTTTTTTATCATTCCAAGCATTCGTAACGCTCCTCTATTATAAAGTCATAAACTAAAATGTCATTAAGTTAGTAGATACTATTTCTAATTTTATCATTAAATGAAGATAAGTGACAACCTTATGTCGAGATTGTTCTATTAGAATTAATTAATTTTTTTGAAAATAAGTAAATAAGACCAAAAAAGGACTAAGCTAATTCTTCAGCTCAGTCCTTTTATTATTATATTTATTAATTTTATTTGGCTTCAATTAAACCGTAACGACCATCTTTTCTAGCGTAAACGATGTTCGTTTTATTCGTTTCACCATTTAAGAATACAAAGAAGTTATGACCTAACATATTCATTTGTAGCACTGCTTCTTCAGCATCCATAGGTTTTAAATCAAATTGCTTTGTTCGAACTAACTCAATATCATTTTCGTGCTCTTCTACTGCAACAGCTGATTCAGTAGTAGATGGTGCAAACATGAATTTTAATGAACCCTTTTCTCTTAACTTACGATTTACTTTCGTTTTGTGTTTTCTAATTTGACGATCTAGTTTATCAATAACTAAATCGACAGCTGCATACAAATCTGCATGCTCTTCTTCTGCACGTAATAACATATACGTTCCAGGAATAGTTACTTCAATTCTTTGCTTGTCGTGGAATACTTTAGCATTAACTCTCGCCGTTAACTCTTCGTCAAAATAACGATCAAATCGCGATAATTTTTTATCTACGTAATCACGAATCGCTGGAGTAATTTCAATATTTTCGCCTCGGATGTTTAGCATCATATGGGTTTCCTCCTTCATCAAGCTCCAAATAATGAAAGCTGTCATATTTATATTCTACACTTCTATCTCAATTTCCTCCTTGAAATTTTTGTCAAATATGAGAAATCTCTGTGTCCATTTATTGAACTTTTTTGGTTTAGATCAGATTATTTTTTATAATAATTTAAAACAAACAAAGGCTTACTCAAATGAGTAAGCCTTTGTGTTCCGAATCTATATAAGCAAATATTTACTTATTAACGGATAAATTAGATTTTAGTAACATTAGCAGCTTGAGGTCCACGGTTACCTTCAACGATTTCGAAGCTAACTGCTTGGCCTTCTTCTAAAGATTTGTATCCTTCTGCGTTGATAGCTGAGAAATGTACGAATACATCGTCTCCATCTTCACGCTCGATAAATCCAAAACCTTTTTCTGCATTAAACCATTTTACTTTACCTTGCATTCAAATCCATTCCCTTCAGTCGAAAACTTGTGAATCTTCTCCACAATTCAACTATACATCATAAAACTAGGACAAGTCAAAAGTAGCTTATCGCCTTTTTTTTCACGAATTCGACAAATAACGAAAAATTCTAACTATTCCCTTACCTATCATATTCGCTTACCTTCTGACCTGCCCTATTATTATTTTCCTGTTTTATGAAACGAAAATTTATATCATTTTTCCTACTAAAGTTTTTCCTTCTTCATAACCTCTGACCCTACACCTTAAATCTATAAGGTACAGTAGTTACAATAACGCTTCGTTTATGAAGTAAATACGCTCGTAGTAACAAGCTTGATTGATTATGTAAAACATTATGCCAATTTTTTCTCGTAATAAACTGTGGTATTAAAACTGTAATTTCAAAGCCTTGCTCATGAGCTTTAGCTTCCATTTCATCTATTACTTTTAAAAGTGGTCTAGTAATTTCTCGATACTCTGAGTGAGCAACAATGAGTTTTACGTTAGGATTCCAAGCTTCCCATTTTTCTCTCATTTGCTCTTCACTTTCTTTATCAAAAGAAATGTAAACAGCATAAACTTCATCCGCAATACCTTGAGCATATTGCATTGTACGTTCAACTACTTTTGTGATCCCAGCAACGGGAACAACCATAATATTTCCACTAATTTTTTCAGGAATATCATTATTTAATCTTAATTGGTCACCTACTGCTTCATAGTGCTTACGAATTCTTAAGAAAAGAATAACAATTATAGGTAAAAAAACAAATATTGACCAAACTTGATTTAACTTAGTCGTTAAGAAAATAATCGAAACTGTTGCTGAGATAAATGCCCCAACAAAGTTGGCAGTTAATTTCGGCAACCAGCCAGCCGGTTTTTCTCTAATCCATTTAATTACCATACCTGTTTGAGAAAGTGTAAATGGTACAAATACACCAACAGCATATAATGGAATTAACGCTTCTGTTTTACCTTGGAAAGCAATAATTAATAAAATTGAAGCTACACCAAGGGTAATAATACCATTTGAATATCCTAGACGATCTCCTCGAAGTAAGTACATTCTTGGCATAAATTTATCACTTGCTAAGTTATAAGCTAGTAATGGGAATGCAGAAAATCCTGTATTAGCTGCTAATACAAGGATTAGCGCCGTTGTCCCTTGTATAAAGAAATAGATTATATTTCGTCCGAAAATATCGGAACCTAATTGGGACATAACTGTTTCTTCTGCATTTGGTACAATTCCATACCAGTAAGATAAAAACATAACTCCCGAAAATAGTACTGCTAAAATCGAACCCATCATCAATAGTGTTTTTGCCGCATTTTTATCTGAAGGCACTTTAAAGTTCGGAATTGCATTTGAAATTGCTTCTACACCAGTTAAGGCCGAGCAACCAGATGAAAATGCTTTTAAAAGAATAAAGAGCGAAATCCCTGGAACAACCGTACCAATAGCTGAATGCGCTGTTTGTGGCGCATGGCCTGTAAAGACATTATATAAACCTACGATAATGATAATAACAAGTGCTACAACGAATAAATAAACTGGATATGCTAATATCGAAGCAGATTCAGTTAGTCCACGTAAGTTTAAAATTGTAATACATATAACTAGAATAACAGCAATAAAGACTGTATGAGCGTGCAAAACTGGAAAGGCGGACGTAATCGCGTCCGTTCCTGCTGACACACTAACCGCTACTGTCAAGATATAGTCAACTAGCAAAGATCCACCGGCAACTAAACCTGGAATAACACCAAGGTTTTGTTTAGATACGACATAAGCGCCTCCACCATGTGGATAACTAAAAATAATTTGGCGATAAGATAAAATTAATGCTAATAATAAAATCAGAACGCCTATACCAATCGGAACCGAATACCAATACGCTACCGCTCCAACTGTAGTTAAAACGATCAGAATCTGCTCTGGACCGTATGCTACTGAAGAAAGCGCATCTGACGATAGGATCGCCAAGGCCTTCGTATTCGATAACCTTTGTTCACTTAACTCTGTTGACTTAAGTGGTTTACCAATTAAGTATCGTTTTAAAATCGATAACATATGTGCACCTCTACATAAAAAGTTAAAAACTAAACCATTTGAGTTTATCACATTATTAGAAAAAATTGTGTGATATATTAAGAAAATCTTTCCATAAATATATTAAGGTTTTGACAAAATAATTAATATTAACTTTCCTCCAAATCAATTTAAAATACAATAAATTGAAAGGCCACTTTAAAAACTTCACGACTTTATTAATAGAAGCTTTCGTTTCCTCTGAAAATCCTTTTTAATTTCCTTAACTACATTCAGAAAGAACTTAACCTATCTGCTAAGTTCTTCCCTATTTTCTTCTTATATAAAAAACATTTTAGTACAATTCGATTGTCGGCCTTGATCCAACTAGTTTAATGCTTAACTTCTTAATTTATCTCTTTTTTTAGTCTTTTGTTTTATCTTTATTTCTTATTAAAATAACTAAGCATTTTTTCAGCCACTTTCATTGGTTGAACTTTGTATGTTCCCTCGTCAATTTGTTTTTTTAATTGCTGTATACGTTCATCACGTTTCGCGATTATCTGATTGGCGATTAGATTATCCTTCGCTTGAGGGGAGATTTCTATTTTTCCTTCTTGTTCTCGTTTATTTAGTTCGATTTTTTCTATGTTGTATTGATGTAAATGAACTTTATCCTCATCAGATGTATTACCCTTCACTTTTCTCACCTCATCGCTAATCGTTTTATACCTCGTCACTTTATTATTAATTATATTTTTGTTTTATTCTGCCCAATGACCACTATTTATATCGGTAAAACTAGTGGTAAAATTAAGTCCTTTTATACATGACAAGTTACCTAGTTTTATGCCCGAACCAAGGTGAGTGAATGTACTTCCGTAGCACCATTTTGTAACAATATTGTTGCGGCATCTTGTACCGTTTTACCAGTTGTATACACATCATCAAGTATTACGATCGATTCGTTATCGAATTTTACCTCACCACAAAAAGAAAAAACTTGTTCTCGGCTTAGTCTCTCATAACGGTTTAACTTACTTTGTTTTTCAGTATGAATTCTTTCTAAACAATTTGTTAAGTTTAAACCTGCGTATTGTGCGAGTACTTCAACTTGATTAAAACCTCTTTCCTTTAGTCTCGCATCACTTAGAGGTATTGGAACTATTTTATAATTTTCGAAAGAATTTTCATAGTATTCCCTCAAATCACTTGCAAATATAGATGCTAATTGAACATCACCAAAAAATTTAAAATTATTGAGCCATTCTTTTACTTCATTTGTGTAATGAAATATCGACTTATTAATAATTAACGGCATATCTGGCTTTAACCTCATATACTCTATACAATTTTTACAATGCTTTTGATTCTCCATAATATAACCACAACAAATTTCACAAACAGGACCGATAATTCTTTTAAATTTCGCTAGACATTGTGAACAAACTGATTCATTGCTTTGAAAAAACAATTTATGCAAGGAGAACTTCTCAATAAATCGAACACCACAATATACACAAATCACTTATGATCCAACCAACCTTTCTCGAAACCTAAATGATTCATTAGAAGTATCTGCTTTTTAGCTTTGACCATTTCTTCGCTAATTCCATTGTGAAAAAAGATAACTTCTCCATTTGCATATTTAATATGCCTACCAGCACGCCCAGCAATTTGAACTAGTGCACTTTCAGTAAAGATCTCTTCATCAGCGCCTATTACCGCAATTTGGCTATTCGAAATCGTAACGCCTCTCTCTAAAATTGTCGTTGTGATTAAAACTTGAGTATCACCATTTCGAAAAGCACTTACTTTTTCATGTCTTTGAGGATCTTGACTATGAACTGATGCTGATTTTATTGTTATCTTTTTAACAGCCTCTTCTATAAAAATACATTCATTAATTGTAGGGACAAACAAAAAGATTGGGCAGCTTTTTTGAATAAATAATTTTATCCATTTTTCTAAAGAAGTTGGAAGTTCTTGTGATTTGCGGATCGTTTTACGCCAGTTACCAATCCATTCAAAGCTCGGTACTGGTAGGGGTTGCCTATGGTATCTTGCGGGGACCATTACATTTTTGATTTTATCTTTAAGTGCAAGTAGTTGTTGTTCACTAGAGGGGGTAGCAGTCATTTGTACTGTAGAACCTTTAATTGTTCTTGATTCATTTGCAACCCAGTGCAAATGTGTTTCAATATTATAAGGAAAAGCATCAACTTCATCGATAATTAATAAGTGGAAGGTACGCCTAAATTTCATTAACTGATGTACTGTACAAATTGTTATCCTATTTCCATCCCATATCTCTTCACTACCTCCATAAAGTACTGAAATTGAAATAGTAGGGAAGGCTTGTCTGAATCTAGTCGCTAGCTCTAAAACAACGTCAACTCTAGGAGTTGTAATACAAACGAATTTACCTTGCTGAAGTGCAGCTTCAATCCCTTCAAACAACATTTCTGTTTTTCCTGCACCACAAACTGCCCAAAGTAGCAAATTCTGATTTTCGTTCACAGCTTCAACTACTTTAATAGATGCTTCTTTTTGCTGAGGTGAAAGTTTTCCATCCCATTCGAGTCCAGTAATTGATGAATCTAATTTCATATCAACTTCATTAATGACTAGCTCTATACATGTCGACATTTTTCCCATAATGATACATTTTCGACAATATGTACACAGTGATGAACATTTTGCACAAAAGTGAGTAGCGAAAAAGTGTTGATTTTGATTACCACAACGGAAGCATTGATAACGAGTTTTAACTTTTTGAACCGCTTGAATGACTAGACTGGTTGGAGGGATATCCTGATGATTTGTTGAGGGGAGAAGTTGGAGTTTTCTACCGTAAAATTTGTCCATTTATTAACCTACTTTCTTTTAGTAATTGCCCAATATGGGCATCTTTCAATATTACATTCAATCAGTCACTAATAGCATGAACACTAGTGAAAATTTCTTGTCAGCTATATAAATAATTTGTGTCTTTAACATTTGTTAAGCATACCCAATTCATTACGATAGCAAATTTTCACAGCACAAAACAAAAAAAGCCCCTAATCAAAGGAGCTCCTTCTCAAACAACATACCAACCCAATCCTAAGGCACCTTCACCAAGATGCGTTCCAATTACTGGGCCAAAATATGAAGTTTCTATTTCAACATTCGGATATGTTTCACTAAGTTGTTGGGCTAATTTTTTTGCATCTTCTTCACGATTTGAGTGAATAACGACTGCTTTCATTTTTTCGCCTTTTGATGCAACTTCGCCAAATAAATCTGTAATTCGTTTCATTGCCTTTTTTTCAGTTCGGATTTTTTCAAAGGCTACAATTTGTTTGTCTACAAATGTTAGAATTGGCTTTACTTGAAGCAAACTTCCTACAAATGCTTGTGCACTAGAAAGTCTTCCACCGCGTTGTAAGTGATCTAAATCAAAAACCATGAAGTAAGCATTTGCAGATTTTTTTATTTCATCTAAACGCTCAATGATTTCAGTTGGTCCAGCACCATCCTTTGCCATTTTCGCAGCCTCAATGACATAAAACCCTTGGACCATGCAGCTAATTTCTGAATCATAAGCGACTACTTCTAAGTTATCAATCATTGAACCAGCTGATACAATACTCTGATATGTTCCACTAATTCCACTTGATAAAGTGATTGCAACAACAGCCTCATATTCTTTTGATAGCTGTTCAAATTTTTCAATTATCGTGCCGTATGCAGGCTGTGAAGTTTTTGGAAGCTCCTTTTGTTCACGGACCTTGAGGAAAAATTGTTCGGCTGTAATTTCAACTTCTTCTTGGTAGGACGCATCTCCGAAGATTACATTAAGGGGTAACATATGTATATCTAAAGAATCTCTTACTTCCTTTGGGATATAAGATGTACTATCTGTAACAATTGCAGTTCTCATTGTCATATCCTTTCTTATTATATATAGTAACGTTTATCTATGTATTTAATGGTTTAATTTTACACAACTAATTAAGTAAAATCATTGTATTTCATTCTCTTTACTCTGAGCCAATTCGACAATTCAGTTAGACTTAGAAAGACTTATTATACTTAAAAGCCTCTTTATTGAAAAGAAAAAGTGGGCATTATTTTATTGATTCCATGTTTCAGACTAAAGGTGTAAAATCAAATTAATTGCACTTTGTCTAAAAAATAAAACAGAGTACCGATCTTCCGATACTCTGTTTTTGCACCTAACTATTTCACTTCAACCCAAGCGTTACGAATTGCCGTTACTACAGCGTGAGTACGATCATTTACTTCTAACTTTTGCAGAATATTACTTACATGGTTTTTGACAGTTTTTTCACTAATGAAGAGAGCTTCACCTATAGCACGGTTACTTTTACCATCTGCTAACATTTGAAGTACTTCACATTCTCTTCTAGTAAGTAAATGTAATGGACGGCGTACTTCTACTTCGCGAGATTTAAATAACTGTTCCTTAAGTGATAGTCTTCTAAATTCTTCTACTAGATTGTGAGTAATCTTCGGATGTAAATAACATCCACCTTTTGTAACGACTTTAATCGCTTCAATTAGTGTATCTGAGTCCATTTCTTTTAATAAATAGCCTCTTGCACCCACCTTTAGGACATGAGTTACATATGATTCATCATCATGAATTGACAAAATGATTACTTTTGCATCAGGATATTTTTCTAGTAATGCTTTTGTAGCAGTTACTCCGTTCATTGTCGGCATGTTTATATCAACAATTAATACATCTACTTGATGTTGATCCATGATACCTACGACCTCTGTACCGTCTGAACCTTCAGCAACAACATCAAAACTCTCTTCAAAATCTAGGATTCTCTTAATTCCTTCACGAAACAGTTTATGATCATCTACAATTGCAATTCTAGTTTTCATTTCATTACTCCTCTGTTTATTTGTTCTAGTTTGCTAATCTATCGAAATTTGTATAAATTGGTATTTTTTTCTAAATTATAGTATATTCTAACATGTTTTACGGGTGGTTTGGACGCAAATATCCAAAAACATGAAATAAAATTTTACTTTTAAAAATTTTCAGACGTTTCATTTTGAAATACCATTTCTAACTCATTCTCTATTTCTACATCTAAAGTAATGCTAATTGTCGTACCTACTTCTAGTATTGATTCGATTTTAAAATCACCATTTAGTAACTCAACGCGTTCTTTCATTCCTATTAATCCAAAAGAGTTTTCGCTTTGGCCATCTTCAACAGGAAAACCAACTCCATCATCCTGTACTAAAACATTAATTTTATTTCTTAAAAACTCTAATCTAACAAAAATTGTTGATGGATTAGCATGCTTACATGCGTTTTGAACTGCCTCTTGGACGATTCTAAAGATCGCAACTTCTATTTTTGAATTAAGTCTTTTTTTGCTTTGACCGCAATATTCAAATTTAATTTCAATATACTTATACGACTCAAGCGATTTTAAATATTTATTAAGGGCTGGAACTAATCCTAAATCATCTAATGCCACTGGGCGTAGATCGTATATAATTCTTCTTACTTCCCCTAGCGCACAACGGACTTGTTCCTTTATATCACCTAATTCCTTTCTTGCATCCTCTTCTGGTCTTTGGCGATATGTTTTAATTAAAAAATCTGATTGCATTAATATACTAGCCAACGTTTGGGCAGGCCCATCATGTATTTCACGTGATAACTTTATGCGCTCTTCTTCCTGAGCTTGTATCAATTGAAATCCAAATTCTTGTTTTTGTTTTACATCTTCAAGTAAATGACTAACTTGCTTAAAGTCTGTATTAAGGTAGTTTAAAACAATTGAAATACGGGCAACTAACAATTCGGCTTTTTGTAGTTTCTCTAACAAAATCTGAAGTTTATATTCTAATTCTTTTCTACGATGGTTTAGAACTTTTTCTTCTTTTAATGAAAGAATATGCTGTTCCTGGATATTTTGGGCTGTTTCATATACTGCCTTTACTTGAGATTCAGTATATCTAGTATAATCCCCATCTACTTCAGTTAATTTTTGGCGTGCCGCTCGTGCTAATAAGTCTAATCTAACCGTATTTTCAATCTTCTCTACTACTTGTAATTTTACTTCTTCAAGCTCTACTCTTAATGTCTCGTATTCAGAGCGAGTATCTTCAACAATTCCAAACACATGGGACTTACTATCTATAACAGATGAGAGCATATTATCCATGATTTCGTCTAGTGTCTGATTGTCCATTTTCCTAGCTGTCATTCACCTTTTCCCCCATTAGCCTATTACTAAATGACTAATAAATTTATGTATATTTAATATTATAATGTAATTAGGATTATAATTGTACAAAAATTTGAAATAAGCAAAAATTTTTATATTTTCCGATTCAACCCTTATATTTCCAATATATATTGGTATTTTATTATATTTTTTAAAAAATACATACCCTTCTATAACATCCTTAACACAATGTTAACAAGTATTACAAATATATTACGATTGACCCAATAAAAAAGCTGATTCCCGTAAAAGAATCAGCTTTTTGCCTATTTATTGATTGGTACTATTTTCATTTTCAGAACTACTATCTGAATTAATTGTATTAGTTGTATTTTTTGCAGGTGGTTTTTCTAAACCTAAGTGAACACGGAAATTGCTAGTAATTTCGCTTACACTCTCCTCTTCAGGAACATAATAGTAAATACCGTGAATCGTATCGTCGTGACCTTTTAGTTTTATTGTTTCTAAGTCATTTTCAGAGATATTAGGTAAATGCTTCGCAAGTGAAATACCACCGCTCATTTTCATGTTCGTACTAATATTTTTGCTGAACACTTTCGCATATTGATCCATTTTCATGATTGTTTCAGGTGATTTTATTTCATTTAAGATCGCTTTAATTACTTGCTGTTGTCTTTCTTCACGCCCAAAATCACCACGAGGATCACGTTTACGCATACGTGAATACGCTAATGCCTGTTGTCCATCTAAATGCATCATACCTTTTGTAAAGTAAACCTTTTTCCTTGGTGTAGTATCTGTATTTTCCCAGAAGTCAAAAGGTACATCAACATCTATTCCACCAACAGCGTCAACTATGTTTTTAAAGCCATTAAAGTCGACAGTAACGTAATAATCAATTGGTACATTTAAGAATTGCTCAACAGTATCAACTGTTAATTGTAAACCGCCATATGAATATGCATGGTTTATTTTAGTTTTATCTGCATGTCCAGGGATACTTACATATGTATCACGAGGAATACTCATTGTTTTAATTGTCTCTTCTTTTGGATTAAAGGTAGCAAGAATCATCGAGTCAGTTCGTCCACCCTTTCCACCAGTTGAATAGTTCTCAATCCCTAAGAAGAGAATCGATATTGGATCTTTCGATATTGCAACTTTTTCATTTCTTAAGTTTGAAGAAATGTCTTCTCCTTTTGTTGCTTTATTTAATTCTAGATATGTTCTAACGCCTTTATATCCTACAAACACTAAGGCTACTACAATGACAAGTAATAATAGCCTACCAATTAAGCCTCTCTTTTTCTTTCTTCTTTTCTTGGCCATTTTTCGAGAATGATTCTGATTCATACGTTCGAAGAGACCTCCTTTAAAGTTAGTATGATTGTTCTATTTGAAATTAGTCAAAAATTCACTATTTATAATAGCTAAACTACTACATGTATTTAACAATACTTTCATTTATATGGCAACTACCATTTGTTAACTCAATCATCCAGTTTTTGAAGATATCTACTTCATCAATCTTAATCCAAAGTTCAAAGCTTACATCTTCCATGTGGTTAACATTTTCTAAATGATAATGTGAGTTACGTAAAGCGAACTCTACTTTACCTAACAATTTATAATTAATCTTTATGTTCATTACTTTTACTAATGAGCGCTCAACAATTCCAACAGCGTTTAACCCTTCACTGACTGCCTGTCCATATGCACGAATTAATCCTCCTGCTCCAAGCTTTTTACCGCCAAAATACCTTGTTACAACAACAACAGTATCTTTTAATCCTCTCTTTTTCAAAACTTCTAACATTGGAACCCCAGCCGTACCACTCGGTTCACCATCATCATTGGCTTTTTGAATTTCATCGTTTTCACCGATTAAATAAGCTGAGCAATTATGGGATGCATCAAAATGCTTTTTTTTAATTTCTGAAATGAATCGTTGCGCATCAACTTCAGTTTTCGCTTCATTTATGTAACAAATAAATTTCGATTTTTCAATCTCAATCTCATGACTACCAAAGCCACAAACCGTGAAATAATTCGCTAGCATTTAACACCTAACCTTTCGACTAAATTAAACAAAAATTTCGACTCACTTCAATATATTACTACAATTATTCATTCCATTCCTTAAAAAACACTAACATTCTTCAAAAGTAAGTATTTACTGACAAGATTTTATACAGTAACATTAGTAATAATGCTTAATTATCTAGTAGGAAACTTTAAGCAACTACAATATGATCAGCCGATTTGATCTAATCATTTCATACAGAAGTATAGTTTTCTTATTCATACGAATTTCAAACTGTCTATCCGCTATGCATAAAAAAATTTATATCATCTACTGCTTCCACATCAAGAGATTTCTACTCAATTTAAATTAAATTTAACCATATTGAAAACTAAATGATATCCATTTCATCTTTAATCATATCTAGTCATGACCCCACTAATATTTGTTTTTTCATTTACTATTTAAAGTTTTATACAAAAGTTTATTCGGCTTACGCTTTTTTCGAGGAAGAAGATTATCTAAACGTTCAAAAAATATTAGAATCATATTTCTTCTGCGGTAATAAGTTTAATAATGCGGTGATTAAAACTGCGGTTAATAAGAGCATTTTATTTACCATCATAAAATTAAAAGGGACACTCCACTCTGAAAATTATATATAGTCCTTTATGAGACTTTATAAATTATAAATTGCGTTAACTTAATTCAAAGCCAAATAGAACAGCGATGAAAAGTGCTAAACGAATGTTTGACATAAGTTTAAAAATCTTGGGCAATTACAAAAGAGGGAGTTGATTTTTGGAAGAAAATAAAAATAGGATTACTTATGATTTAAAGTAAGGATAAAAAACCTAAATTTATTCATAATAAATTATAAGGAGAATCATCAAAATATTGTTATTACATACCCAATTACAAAACAAAGGTAATTAAAAGGTAGTAAAATCCTCTTTTGTTCTTATATCAGATGCTTTTATTTAGTTATTTTCTTACAATAACGTATGATAGTGCATTTAAGTATGGAGACATCTATATGGGGTTTTGATTTCTTTGGAAAAGTGCTATTCAAAGCGACGTATTTTTCCACTTACTTTATGCTAAAATAATAATAACTAAAAAGTCGACCTGGACAAAAACTTGATCTATTACTAATTAATGTAATGCCGATTAATAAATCATTCTTGCACACACTACAAGTGTAAGGTACCCTTGTGAACTTTTTATGTGGAGTAATAAGCCTGTAACATAAAATTAATTTGATTTTTTTCTGCGAACATTTATAATTGTTATGATGTTATACAACGTAAACGTTATACATTAGGACATGTTGCAATGCACTTGCAAGGATGGGCCTAAATTATAAACTGGGGTGTTTAAATGGCCTTACAGAATACTCAACAAAAGGTTGAAAGCCGATATTCCATTCAACAACTTGAGTCATTAAAAAAGAAAAGTATTTTTTATTCATTTATAAAAAGAACATTGGATATTGTCTTTGCGTCGCTCGCGTTTGTTATTTCTTTACCATTTGTATTGTTCTTTATTGCTTTAATTAAAATTGATTCTCCTGGCCCTGCTCTTTTCATCCAAGAACGAGTTGGATTAAATGGGAAGATTTTTAATATTTATAAGTTAAGAACAATGCGTATGGATGCAGAGATAAATGGACCACAATGGGCTAGTACGGATGATCCTCGCATTACAAAACTTGGTCACTTCCTTCGAAAAACTCGTATCGACGAATTACCGCAGTTTGTCAATGTCTTACGTGGAGATATGAGTCTTGTTGGTCCTAGACCTGAAAGAGCGTTTTTTTTAGTCAAATTTAATCACGAAGTACCAGGCTTCACTAATCGCTTAACAGTCAAACCAGGGTTAACTGGTTGGGCACAAGTGAATGGCGGGTATGAATTAACACCGAAAGAGAAGTTAGTCTTGGATTTACATTATATAGAACATCGATCAATCATTTTGGACATTCGAATTATGTTTAAAACAATTAAAGTTGTCTTGACTGGTGAAGGTGCTCGTTAAGTAATATAAGACAAGTTCAGAATTCTCTTAATTAAAAATAAGAATAATTTAACAAAAGGCCTTTTCTCATTTGGGAAAAGGCCTTTTAATTTCTTTAATAATAAGTTGTATTAATCATTAAATAATTGTTAAGGTAAAAAAACACTTTAAATTCCGAAAATTACCCACAATTTCTGAAGTTTATTAACAATTTGTGGATAACATATAATACTTATCCACAAACCACTTGTTTATAAATTAATACAAGCAGCTAAGAAATATTAAGATACGACAAAATTCTTTCAAAATGAAAAATGTTAAACATTTCTTCCTGTCGATAAATACTAATTTTATTAACAAGTTATCCACATATTAAAAACAAATTGCATTCATCCTAAATAGATTATGAAAAAGCAGATGCTCGTCTCTAATTTATCGAGCATTAGAGATGAAACAATTAATTCAAAGTTTGTAACAAATATATTTACTCTTTCCATAAGAACTTGAAAAATCAAAAAAAAACAATGCAATAAGAAAAAACCTTATTGCATCGCTTTTTGCTATTTTATAACTTTAATCGTACGAACACTTTTGTTTCCTGATTTATCAATGACATAAACCTTTAAATACGTGTTTGCTTTCTGTACTTTTATTGACACAGAAAATTTACCACTAGAATTAACGGAGCTTTGACCTATTAATGTACTTCCTCGATAAACCTTCACTGAAGCATTTTTCTCAGCACTTCCTGTTACAGTTTTTGATTTTGAAGTAACATTATTAACAACTGGAAGAGCTGGTGGTGTTTTATCTAATACTTTTAAAGACTTTGTTGCACTTACATTTCCAGCTTTATCCGTAGCAGTTACACTAACTGTCGAACCACTTTTTTGCTTTGAAATTGTAAACTTATAGCTTTTATTTGATGCGGCTGTTGTGCTTTTTTGAAACTTACCATTAATGTATAGTTTAACTGTAGAACCTGCTTCTGCCGTTCCCGTAACAGTAGTTGATTGATCTGAAACTGTACTCATTGTTGGTGTTGTGGGTTTTGTTTTATCAATCGTAAAGGTGATTGTAGTTGTGTTACTTTCCTCATCTTTCACAACTAAAGTGTATTTGCCTTGTTTACTAACTATTTGACCATTTTTAAATCCTGCACCATTTAATAAAGCAGTACCTTCATCAAAGGTAATTTTTACGTCTTTATTATATGAAATATTATTTTTTACCCCAGTTACGATTGGAGCTACAAAATCTTTCTTTTTGGCAATATATGAAGAAGCGATATAACCTGATTTTTTCCCATCAGTTGATTTTACTGGGAACCATACAAAATGATTTAAGCTACTATTTGGTTCAGTGTATTTAAATTCTCCATTAATAACAAATACCTGATTTAAAGGTTGAGCTGTATATGAAGATGAAGTATTCGGTTGAGTTCTTAGCTTTGTGCCAGCCATTGTTACTTTAACGATATCGCCTTTTTTCAATAAATAAGCAGACTCATGTAATCCACTTGTCATCGTATAAACCGGCTTATTAAATTTTATACTTTCGTTTAGTTTTGGATCATAAGTAAAATCATCATATGCAAATGGATATTGAGCAAGTTTTGTACTTCCTAATAAACTTTGGTCTTCAATGATGTTAAATACTTTATCTTGATAAGTTTCCAAGTTCCTTATGATTAAATGGTCATCATTTCTTTTTAACGGACTATTCACAGGCATTGTACCGTTATACGCCATTACAGGAAAATACCAGTTTTCAATAATTTCTCTTCCTGCATCTTTTATTTTTGGTAATGACGATAATTTGTACTTCTGGTCTAAAATATTAACACCAGTTTCAATATTATATACGATGTCACTTTTCAATTTCTCTGTATCAATGTTTGAATCCGTCACTTGCATAATTCCAAATCCATTATCTGTAGAAACAACTGGTTGTCCTTTTTCATCAAATTGTCTCCATGATGATTCTTTCATTGCAATTGATTTTACAACCTCAGGTGGAATATTCTTACTTAATGCTGCATTCGTTAATAAACAGTTAATTTGTTGATTAGATGGATTTACATTTTGTTTAATTGCGCCCATTGGTAAACATTTCGTGGACCAATCCGTTGCTGCTGATGCTTTTCCAGCAACTAAGCCAATGGAAAGCGTCGTTAATAAACCTACTTTTAACATTGTTGATTTCAAAATTTTACTCCTCCCCAATCTAGTTAAATAATTTTCTATTTTTCATTGTAACATATAAACATATTTATCTTAAAAATTGTTACTCAATTAAACTAGTAAAAAAGTGACTCACGAGGAGTCACTTTTTTATTTTAATTCTTGTCTAACATAACTTGAAGATACCCATCCAAAGCTTCCGTCCGCTAATTGGATTTTATACCATTTTTTTGTACTATCCATTGTTAAAGTACCATCTGTATTTGTAACAATACTTACATAAGTATTAAGGTTCAACGTACTAATTATATTGCTTACAGCTGTAGTTGCAGATGAGCGCACGTTTAAAGCATCTGTTGTTCTACCTAAGTTTTTAACAGATAAAGTTTGACTATAGGCATTTAACTTGATACTGTTTGTCCAAAAAACATTTCCATCAATTGATAATTTAATCCAATAATCATTTGTTTTTTCAAGAAGAAGGAAGGCGGTACCAGCTGAGATCGATTTCACTTTAGCCGCATCTCCCTTTGCAGTGTATAGATCAATGTTTCCTTTTGCAACTGCTTGGATATTAGCAGGGAATACATCACTACCAACAGGGGTAGATGGACTGCCTGGAATCGTAGTATTCGGTTGAGCTTTATCATAATACGCTTTATCAAACGGTAGAATTTTTTGCATATGTTGCGCAATCAAATTACCCCAGTTTGGATCAGTCGCGTAATAAAAATTCATCCCTTCACTCGCTGCATCTATTCTTACATTACTCATATCTTTAGTACTAAATCCAAGATATGCACCATGATATTTCCAGTTACTTGGATTTAAATAGGTAGACTTAATTGAGCGTGCAATATACTCTATATTTTCTTGTACACTCATAAATTTGTATGATGCTATGTATGGTGTTGCATCATATGAACCAAAGCCAAATAAGTTATTTTTTCCTAATGAAATTTGAGAAGTACCAAATCCACTTTCATGAATGGCATGTGCTGCTAAATAAAGTGCATTTACACCATATTTATTTCCAGCATTAATAAATAATTGTCCTTGATTAGTCAGTATACTCTTAGCTCCGCTTTTCACATTACTAGCAATATAGGTATTAATTTGCGCAGCAGTTACAGGCGACGGTGTACGCAGATCGATAAACTGGTAGCTATCTCTTGATGTCATTGGGTCACCAGTCTTTACTTGCTTGATATATGATCCAGATACATATCCCGTTTTACCATTGTAACTAACTTTATACCAATTGTTAGAAGCTTTATCAGTCGCAATTAAAACCATATTAACCGGAATTACTGTAAGTAATGATGAAGAAGCATCATACGTTTGACGCATATTTAATTCTGAAGTCGTAATATACGTCGTATCTGTTATATTAGTTATTGTCACGACATCACTTTTTCCGAAATCCACTGCTTTTACATATCCACTTACACCGTTATAAGTCACACTATACCAATTACCAATTTTTTTGCTAATCGGAATAACTGTATCTTTTGGAATTTGAATAAGCTGTTTTGATGTATTGCCGAACAATTCATATAAATATGTTGCATTAAGTGCTTTATAATTCGTAGTAGTAAGCGTTGTAAAACTATTTGCAGCTACATCTTCACTCTTAACATAAAGATTTTGTCCATTGTAATTAATTCGATACCAGAGCTTCCCTACTACATCTGTTGCTTTTTGAGTTGAGGCAAAGCCATTATCTCCACTAACTGTAGTTACTACAGGTTTAGTTGCATCTGGAGTTGAGTATAAGTTCGTGACTGCTTTTGTAAAATAGTATGCAGTACTTGTTGTTTCATATTTTATTTCATTTACTTTTGTAAAGTTGCTAATATGAACATATCCACTTACACCGTTATAAGTCACACTATACCAATTACCAATTTTTTTGCTAATCTGGATAACTGTATCTTTTGGAATTTGAATAAGCTGTTTTGATGCATTACCGAACGAATCATATAAATATGTTGCATTAAGTGCTTTATATTTCGTAGTGGTAAACGTTGTAAAGCTATTTGCAGTTACATCTTCACTCTTAACATAAAGATTTTGTCCTTTGTAATTAATTCGATACCAGAGCTTCCCTACTACATCTGTTGCTTTTTGAGTTGAAGCAAAGCCATTATCTCCACTAACTGTAGTTACTACAGGTTTAGTTGCATCTGGAGTTGCGTATAAGTTCGTGACTGCTTTCGTAAAATAATATGCAGTACTTGTTGTTTCATATTTTATTTCATTTACTTTTGTAAAGTTATTAATATAAACATATCCCGTTTTACCATTAAGCGTGACGATATACCAGTTACCAACACGTTTTGATGATGAAATAACCGTACCAGCCGGAATACTTGATAGCGCTTTAGATGATATACCATATGTTTGATATAAACTTGTATTTTTAATTGCTTTATATTTTGTTTGGGCAAATGTAGCTACAGCACTTTTCGTAACATCTGCGCTATTTACATACAATGTTTTGCCATTGTAACTAACGCGGAACCATGTTTGGCCAATGCTATTTACAATATTTTGAGTACTATAAAACCCATTATTAACAACTACAGAATATACTGCAGCTTTTTTGGTATCAGGCGTTGGATATAGTTTAGTAGTTTTATTTGTAAAATAATATGCAGTCGCTTGAGTAGTATATTTATAATATTCCTTTAAATAAGTACCACTTACCCAACCAGTTTTTGAACTATAAGTCACTTTGTACCATTTACCATTTCTTTGAGTAGCAGTAATTACTTTTCCTTTTGGAATAGTCAAAATGGACTTATAAGTTGTACCTGCCCCCTGTCTTAAATTTAGATTTGCTGTCGTTTGATACTTCGTTTTAATATTTACGATCGCTGCACTCGCTTTTGATGTTTCCAAACCAATATTAGGACAGGAAATGCTGGAGGTGCCTACTAAGATGCCTGTTGATACCAAAAGTACTCTTCCCATTTTTTTCATGTATCTAACTTTCCTTTCCTACCATTTTTACATTTAAACCGTAGAATAAAACAATCCAATTCTATTAAGCTAGTAAAATTAATAAATTATAAATGTTTTTAAAATGAAATTAACAAAAAATAACACTAAAGTTAAGTATAAGTCATAAAATGTCGGAATTTGAATTGTTTTGTTCAATAATTATATCGGTAAAAAAAGGAAATTGTTTTGTTTTATCGAAACGACAACCATTTTGTAATTAAATTGACACAATTCTAAAAAAAAAGTTAAAAAGTCCATAAAGAAGACATTTACTCTTCTCCATGGACTATGGTTTTCCTACAATATTATGTTTAAGCGGGACTAAAATCTCAAAGTACTTTGTTTTTTTCATTACTTTTTGACTATATGTGAAGTCTCCATAACAATATGGATATCTGAAATTTTTCTTATTATTATTACACGTATAAAGCTCAGGATTCGTCTCCACCATCGATAGTGAATACGTTTTAGCAAGTTGATCTGAATGTTTACCACCATGTTTTTTTACAAAATCAATATAGGCAATTCCCATATTGTAACTTTGTATTATGGTTTGTAAATCAACGCCTTGTTTTTTACCATAGGAATACACGTCTTTAAAGTGTGAGACCCCTTGTTGTATGCTTTTTGAAGTATCTTGAATACTATCCTTTGCAAGTCCTAGTGATTCTGAAGCCTGCATTGGATCTTTTCCTTTCCCCTTCGTTTCTTGCATCATTAGACCTAGTAATAAAGGAGTGTATTCTTCTAAATCAGACGCCTTTAATTCAGTATAAACTTGTGTTTCATACTTCAACACGCCTTGGAAATAGTAACGATAGATCGCAAATAACCCAATAATTGACATCAGAAGTGTAAATAAAAGAAGTTTTTTAATAAATTTCCACATTCTATTCTTTTTCATTACCTCCAAACATTTCTCTTTAATACATTATAACGAATATTCCTATTTAAAAAAGCAATGTGCTAAAACTACATATATTTGACATTAAAATGTGAAAAAAGAAATATTTCTTTTAATAAAAACTTAATAAGAATGTCGCCCTTTTAACCCCAGCTTAATAATTATGGACTTAACCAACTTTGAAACAACAAAAAAGAGTCCACCTAAGTTAAGTTGGACTCTTTTCACGCTGTTGAAAAACAAACTTGTCATTTAATTATCAAATTTTCGTAAAAGGAGCTTAGTGAGGTTGATTTCCACTACAGGATGCTCGCTTTCCATGGGGCGAGACCTGAGCCTCCTCGTCACGTTCGTTCCTGTGGGGTCTCAGCCTTCCCGCATTTCCCATAGGAGTCGAGCAACCCTCCGTTCCAATCAACTCTTTCATCAAAAAAATGATTATACTAAAAAACTACTCTAACAACTTTTACTAAAGTAATACAACAGCTTGTTAATCAGTTTGTATGTCAATTAAGACCAAGCATAACTTATTATAATAATCATCTATACTTGTTTTTATAAAAATTTGTTCTTAAAAATTTTTAACTTCTCAAGAGTAAACAATTACTAGAGTTTGTTGTTATTATAAAACCGCTCAAACATATTAACATTTAAAACCATTAATGGATCATCAAAGAATGAATTGTATTATCAATAATGTTCACTTAACTTACGTTTGACCATTTTTATTTCATTACCCTAAAAAGAGTCCAACCTAAGGTGGACTCTTTTACTACACTTTACTTTATCTCTTTTACTTCTACTATTCGATCCATTTTCAATTCATCATTTTCTCTTGAGAAGTGGTAAGTAATTTCAAATGATTTCACTTTAGTTTTTCCATTTTTTTCAGTTATCTCATACGTCTCATTTGTTGTAATGATCATACCTGAATCATCTTGCTTTGAATTTTTCATAGAAAAGCTTGTGAGTTTTTGTGTTGTATCTTTTTTCTTAATTTTGTCTTGATATTCCTTAGACTGTAAGAATGCTTGGCCATTTTGATTAAACAATCCGTTAATTAATTGCTTTTCTTCCAAATCAGAAGAAGGCTTAGGACTTGGTAAATACTTATCAAAAAATCGTTTAAGGCCTGCAAAGAATCCATCTTTTTGACCTGTGTCGTCCTGCTTTTCAACTGGCGTATCAAACATTAAATCCACATACTTCCCTGTAACTGGAATATCATCTGTTTTAAGTAACTCACCATCTTTTTCAATTTCAGCGTGAACTACTGTTTTACCATTTAATAAAAACGGACCAAATCGATCTAGGTCACTTACTTTTTCCCCAGTGTCTTTTCCATTTACAAAAAGTTCCGCATCAGGTTCGTTGGAGTAAATTTGAACATAACTAACATTAAAGGTTAATTCCTGTGATAATTTATTTTTTGTAGCAGAAGAAAAATCTATATCAACTGCATCCTTAACATCACTATAAACACCTTTATATGAAACAGCCAAAGTGTACTTTCCGGGTAAAATTTTGTGATATGTTGTTTCGTATTCGTCTGTTTTCAAGTGTGTAATATGATTATTTAATTTTAAGTCAATGTCGTCAATTGGCGAAGAAATCGTTAACTCGAATGGTTGGGCACTTATTAAATAAGTTTGATAAATCCCTAAAAATTTACTACCCTTTTTAATTGAAAGCACATAATTTCCACGACTATCTATTAATTTACTATTAACCACTTTATTATTTTGAATCATATCGTCTAAATTATCTAATACATCATAGCTATTCAAGTAATCCATAAATGCGATTACTGACTCTTCATCTAGGGATGCCCCCGTACCGCCTTTTTGTAGCATATGTGTGACTTCTTTAAAATTATTATCTGACACAGCTTTATCAAAAATCTTCACTAATCTTTTAGGCGAATTTAAGTAATTTAATGTTAAATGTGTAATTAATATGACGATTATCGGTATTAAAATAAACATCCATTTTCTATTAAAACTAGGTATTCGTTTATTTCTCATTGTTCGTATACCCGCTCTTGACAAGGAATTTTGTTCTCTAAACTGAGTTTCCATTTATTTTTAACTTCCCCTTAAATTTTCATTCTAAATCAGGCTTGTTTTTAATATATAAATTGAATCTAAATAAAAACTTAAAAAAGTAAACTATAGTCTATCATACTATTTTTTATTTAAAGGGTAAAAAGAAATTTTTTATAATATTTAGTGGAAGTAATTGGTTTCATTTCTCTTAAATATATGTATGACATCCTCTCTATTTACTTGTTAAACTATAAGGACTGAGAGATAGGAGGAGAAAAAGTGAAGCCGTTAGTTAATCGGAAAGAATCGATTTATTTTATATTACTTTTAATTATTAGTATTCCAATTTATTTATTACTAATTTTAAGTGTTGTTGGTCTTATTATTTTAGGAATATTAATCGTTTTACCACTCTTTGCCCATTTAATTTACACCGCCCACATACGTATAAATGGTGTTAAGATTACTGAAAAACAATTCCCAGAAGTATATTTGAGAACAAGAGAAATTTCAAAGGAAATGGGCTTTTATTTTCTACCAGATTTTTATGTAATCCAATCTGGAGGATTATTA
Source organism: Gottfriedia sp. NPDC058432 (assembly GCF_042721555.1). Classification (NCBI taxonomy): domain Bacteria; kingdom Bacillati; phylum Bacillota; class Bacilli; order Caryophanales; family Bacillaceae; genus Gottfriedia; species Gottfriedia sp. NPDC058432. The sequence goes on along the minus strand of NZ_JBHXLC010000002.1, from coordinate 40,906 downwards.
AATGCTTTTGCTACGCGTTTCTTTGGACGGAATATGATTGTTTTATATTCAGATCTATTCGAAGAGATTGAATCAAACCCAAAAGTAGTTGATTTTGTGATTGCACACGAACTTGCACATATTAAACGAAATCATATTCTGAAACAAGCTTTAGTATTACCTGCAAATTGGGTTCCTTTTTTAGGTTCGGCTTATTCACGTGCATGTGAGTATACAAGTGATCGAATGGCTAGTTATTATATAAATGATTTTGAAGCATCGACTCAAGCACTTACGATGTTAGCAGTTGGACGCAAATATTATCAACGAATTGATCAACGTGAATATTTATTAAATAGTAGCAATGAAAAAGGTTTTTTAATTTGGTTAAGTGAACGATTAATGTCTCATCCAACTTTACCAAAACGTATTAACGCTTTGCATCATTTTAATAATGTAGAAAGCGATATTCTATTTAAAACTCCAAAACGCGTATACGGGATTGCTATAACTGTTTTTGCATTGTCGTTCGGAGTTTTAGTCGGTGCAGGCTTATTAGTAGAAAAAGCGATTCCACTAGCACAATCATTCGTTGATGGTTATTTATCTAAGGAAACACCATTAACGCAAGCAGTACTTGATAACGATGTTGAACAAGTTAAAGAGTTAATTGACGAAGGTGCAGACGTAAATGAATTGAATGATGACTACGAGTCTCCACTTCTCGTAACTTCATATACTGATGAAGACCATCTTAACTTAGAGATGTTAAAATTATTACTTGATAACGGAGCTGATCCTTCTATAGGAGATGCAGATGATTGGACACTCTTACATGCCGCTTCTTCTTTGGGAGACAAGCAAGCAATTGACTTACTACTAAAATACGGAGCAAATATTAACCAGCAAGACAGTTCTGGGGAAACACCTATTTTTGATACAACATATGATGTAGACGATGTAAAAACATTCCAATACCTAATTAAAAAAGGTGCAGACTTATCAATAAAGAACGTGGATGGAATGACAGTAAAAGAAGTAGCAAAGGAAAATGGAGCAACGAAAATCATAAAATGGTTAGCTAATCAAGGAAGCGAGATTAACCTTTAAGACATACTCGTGTAGCTATTTTCTTTTCAAACGCATTGTATTATAGCAAATTAAAAAAGCAAAGTTCATTAATCACTGAACTTTGCTTTTTTTAATAACTTATTACAAGGAACTGTAGTTATTTTTCTTAAGATTTTTTGTATATCCAACTATTCCCTTGATTTAATTAAATTTAAATTATATTGTTCTACATCATTAAGCTGTCCGCCATATGCTGGATTAGGTTTATACCAAGACTTCGAGCTAAAATAAATCGTCAAATCACTAGATTTAAATACTAAACCGTGCCTAGCATAGATTTCATTTCTGGCTAAACGTAAATCATTTGGAGCTAATTTAATTAGATCTGCATTCGTTAGTTTTCTACTATTACTACCTGGTAAAATATAATCTTTTGATTGCTTTTCTACATCGGTAACTTTTGTTTCCTTAGTAGTTGTTTCTTTAGCTACTTCCTTAGTTTTTGTTTCAGCCGTCTTTTCACTTTTTGTTTCTTTTTTTACATCCTTATCCGCCACTGACTCTGTAGAAGCATTTTTTGGATGAATATTACCTTCGTTCATTATTTTTGGGTAAACATAAAAAATTGCTGTAGCGCCTATTATTAGTACTCCAGCTATTGCGAGTATTAACGAAAAGTATCGTTTACTACTAAAACCATCATCCTTATTCTTAAGTTTTCTATGTTCTGAACGACTTTCAACTTCATTTTCTCCCTTATTAGCCAAATCCTTTCACTCCCCTAATACAGTAATAAATAGATACACTTATCATATTATCTAATCTATTTGCTTAAAATCCAATTATTTTAATAGAAGTTTAATACGTTATTAACACAATTGAAAAGAGCGTTTTAAAAAAAATTATACAAATAAACAAAAAATCCCTAGCTCCTCAAACGGAGTTAGGGATCATTCACCACTATATTTATTGGATATTGACGCTTATATATTTACCACCTCTAGTTCCAACAATTACTTGTTGGCCAACTACAACTGGAGACGCCTCAATATTAGCACCTAGATTAATCTTATTGATAATTTTTCCACTACCACTAATTAAGTACATGTTACCAACAGAATCACCTTGAATTAAGTAAGCTTTATTGCCTTTTGTATAAACCGCTACTGTAGAAGACCACGCATAGTTTGGTAAATCTAAATGCCATTTTTCTTTCCCAGTAACTGTATCATAACTAATTAATAAGCCACCATTCATCGTTTTATACCTTGAAATATTAAAAATAACCTGTCCTTTTAATGGTCCAGTTCCAACAATTGGTGTCGCCAATAATCCACCATTAACTGGATGATTACCTTTTATCGAATAACCTGGTATTTTCTTCTCCCAAATTACTTTACCAGTAAGTCCATTTAACTTTTGAATGCGTGCATAGCCTTTAGTTCCTTGTTTATCGATTTCAGAACCTGTGTATAAAAACGGTGTACCATTAGAATTCTCAATGACAATTGACGCATCCGTATCGTCATATGCATTATTTGCCCAAATTGGCCTTTTCTTAATAATATCTAGCGCTTGAATACCGCCACCATTATCGGCGAAATATGCAATGTTTTTGAATACTGCTACTGAATTTTCAATACCTTGGTAAGAATTATTTTTAAGTTTATATCGATATTTTGAAATGACTGGAGAAATTTTTATCTTTTTAGCCTTTGGATCATATTTAGTATTTAGTTTTATAAAATAAACTAGTCCATTTTCCCCGCCAACTAACATAGCATCATCATCTCGGTTAAATAACGCAGATCCATCAAAAGCACCCCAACCACGGAAAGAATAAGAATCTATTCCAGGAATAAATGCTAATTGAGAGCCATCAATTAGACTAAAAATCCTCATGCCTATTTTCCCGGTTTGCGGTATACCTTGTCCAATGTATAAAAGAGGATATCCACGTGGATCAAGAGCCACGCTACCCTTAATTGGATTTTGAATATTAATTGGATTTCTCGTTTTCTTACCTGTTGCCAAGTCTAAAAAGTAAACTCTCCCATCTAAAGACCCATAAACTACTTCTTTAAAGTTTGACTTTGTTTTAAATTGAGAATATAAATTCATAATTTTTTGTTCTTGTGGTTTCCATTCAATTACGCTAGGTTGACCAGTCCATCCTGAGCCCCCGCCCCATCCAGCTGAAGAAGAAGTTTGAAAAGACCAGCTCTTAACTAACTTTTGCTTTGAAATAACTGTCGTTCCCATCGAACCATTATTTCGGAAAGGTCCGCCTCGAAAGCTCAGTATTCCATTAACGGTTTGATACTGCTCTGGGAAAGGCTTTGTAAAAACTTTTGTGCTATTACTGAAACTATAAGTTAGGTTTTTACTACTTGGGAGTGGATTCAGTTGAAGTGCTTCCCACTTTTTTTGTTGATTCGTCTCAAACTTTTGAATTGTTGATTGTTCACTGCTCTCTTGATTTATTGCAGCTTTTACTTCATTACTACTTATTAAATTTGTCTCATGTTTAGTGCCTCTGTGTGTCAACGATGGTGAACTAAATATACTTGTTAAAAGTATTGCAGCAGAAAAGATTATACCGATCTTTGTCTTCAATTAAGCTCTCTCCCTCATATCTTAGTAGACAAATAATATGAAACTACTAAGATTATATATAATAGGAAGTAAGCAATTTGTCACATTTTGAAATTATCTAGTTATTTTTACTTAAAGATCGCTCACTACATATTGAATGCTAATAATTCTTACTCTAGTATTAACAGTATAATTTTCATTCTTTTCAATAAATTCCCACTATTTACACCTTGAGTCCCCTAAAACTTATGTTACATTTAAAGAAGAGAATTGATAGATTACCAGCTCAGGAGGGAACATCCTTGATCCAGACTTTGCAAAAAATTATTGGCAATCGGAAATTAAAAGAGTATGAAAAAGTTGTTCAAGAGATAAATTCAAAGGAGCCGTTCTTTGAAAGTCTAACCGATGAAGCATTACGTAAATTTACTTATCAATTAAAGCAAAAAATTTCTAATAACGAAGCTGTTATTTATGAAATTACAATAGATGCTTTTGCTCTAGTGCGCGAAGCATCCAAACGCGTTTTAGGGATGCGCCCCTATGATGTCCAATTGGTCGGCGGACTTGCATTACTTGATGGAAATATTGCTGAAATGCCAACTGGGGAAGGAAAAACATTGGTTTCCTCATTACCTGCCTATACTCGTGCGCTTGAAGGAAAAGGTGTTCATATTATTACTACAAACGAATATTTAGCCGGACGAGATGCGGACCAAATTGGGCAAATTCACGAATTTTTAGGTCTTACAGTAGGTTTGAACATTCCCAACTTAACTTTTGAGGCTAAAAAATCTGCATACAATGCAGATATTACTTATGGAATCGGAACAGAGTTTGGTTTTGATTATTTACGCGATAATATGGTCACTTCTTTAGTTGAACAAGTTCAACGCCCATATCATTATGCAATTATTGATGAAGTTGACTCAATATTAATAGATGAAGCAAAAACACCACTAATTATTGCTGGAAAAAAACCAACAAATAAACACTTATACTCGCTATGTGCGCGCTTTATTCGTACGTTTCTAAAAGATCGCGATTATTCTTTAGATGAAGAAACTAAAGCAATTACTTTAACTGAAGAAGGTATTTCAAGGATTGAAAAGGCATTTATGATTGATAATTTATATGACCTAGAACATACAACGCTTTTCCACTATGTTCATAATGCATTGCAAGCTGATTTAACATTTCAACGCGATGTTGATTATATTGTTCAAGAAGGCGAGATTCAACTAATTGACTTATTTACTGGCCGAATTATGGAGGGACGATCGTTAAGTAACGGTCTCCATCAAGCAATCGAGGCAAAAGAAGGATTAATAACAACTGAAGAAAACCATACCGTTGCGTCTGTAACAATACAAAATTATTTCCGTATGTACCCAATTCTTTCTGGCATGACTGGAACTGCAAAGACGGAAGAAAAAGAACTCCTACATGTTTATAACATGGAAGTTATTCGAATTCCTACAAATAAACCGGTAATCCGTATTGACCACGAGGATATTGTGTTTGAAAAAAAAGAAGAAAAACTCAGAGCAGTTCTGGCTGATGTAAAATTACGACATAGCAAGGGACAACCAATTCTAATTGGGACAACCTCCATTCGTCAATCTGAAATTTTAGCGGAATTATTAGAAAAAGAATCGATAAAGTTTCAGCTCCTTAATGCAAAAAATGTTGAAGAAGAAGCAAAGATGATTGCTCTAGCTGGTCGGAAGGGCATGATTACCATTTCAACCAACATGGCAGGTAGGGGGACTGATATCTTATTAGGTGAAGGGGTATCAGATTTAGGTGGTCTTCATGTAATTGGAACCGAACGTCATGAAAGTGAACGTATTGATTTACAATTAAAAGGGCGTGCAGGGCGACAAGGAGATACTGGTTCATCTCAATTCTATCTTTCATTAGAAGATGAATTATTTGTAAAATATAATCCAGAAAAGTTAGAGAAATTATATAAGAATCTACAAGCCGATCAATTTGGTAAGGTACTAAATTCCACCATACATGACTTTGTTTCATCTACACAAAAGTTTTGCGAAGAAAAACAGTCCTCAATTCGTGATTGGCAGCTTAAATTAGATGGTGTTGCGAATGAACATCGCCGTATTATGTATCAATTAAGAAATAATTTTTTGCAAAATGAAATTGGGATAGACTGGCTTATTGGTCAAGTTGAAGAAACTGTTGACCACTTATTATTGCAATTCTATCCTAAAGATAGTTCACCTGAAGATTGGGATCTATTTGAAGGAAAAACAGCACTTGAACAACTTATACCACCACTTCGAATAGATATTGAACATTTTAATACTGAACAAGAGATTTGGCATAACGTAAAAGAAGCTTTTTCAGTATATAAAGATGTATTAAGTGGGATAGAGGAAGAGAAAAAAGTAAAACTTATTAGTATTTTAAAAAGCACGGCATTAAGTACAATAGATTTACATTGGACTGAACATTTAGAGCATTTACAACAATTGATTGAAGGGATACACTTAAGACAGTATCAACAAGAAGATCCAATTCGACTATATGAATTTGAAGGATTTACTCTGTTTGAACATACTTATAACTCAATACAACAAGAAATATCAACAAATCTTGCTTCAACATTCCAAGAATTATCTTGTCCACAGGGGGTAGTAAAACAAAATGTTATCATCGATTAAGCGTTTATTACAAAAGGGTAAAGATTCAACAGTTTCATCGAGTGATTTATTGCAACAAACATCTACTGATCAAGCAGTTCAAGTTGAAGAAAACGAAGTGGTTGAAATTTTTCCTAAAGTTTCATTCCATCCATTAATGCATATTGAAGATGAAAAGCGTTATGTATATCAATTTTTAAATAATGAGCTTTCTCCTTTAAAACCAAATCAATTGTCATTATCTGCAATCGAACTTGAAACTAATGATGACGGAAGTGCAACTGTTACAGCATTCGTTCGTAATAGTTTAGAAAAATTAGTTCGTTTAGAAGATGCTATTCTTTTATTGATTAGTGAAGAAGGAGAACTATTAGCTAAAAAAGGATTTAGATTGGAAGAGCTTGGCGAAATGCCTCCTTGCAGTAGCCGCCCATGGCGCTTTGTATTTGAACGAGAGTATTTACTAAAAGAGGATTTACCTGAAACAGGATTTGAGTTAGCATTTGATTTATCGAAAACTATCCACAGATTAGATATAGATCCATCATGGGAAGGACGACTTTCTGAAGAACAAATTACAGAATTAAGCAATCTTGTAAATTCCTTACCTAAATTACGCATAAATGAAGTGAGTTTACATGCTTTACGAGCAAGCTATAATGAAGAAGGAAACTTAGGCGTTAATATTTTAGTTCGAAATGGATCAACACAAGCTGTTAATCTAGAATTACTACCACTAGAAATGTTAAATGAGAATGGCGAAATAATTGCGAAAGGATTATTCACACTACCTCCATTAACAATCCTGGCAAATACGAGTAAACCATGGACATTTATCTTCCCTAAAGAACTAGTAGAAATAAATGCGTTCTCACAATGGACAATCAGAATACCTGATCAAGAAGTTATTTAAGGCATAATTAAAATATAGATTCAAAAAGTTTAAAAGCAGGATTTTTGATCAAATAAGATCTTAAGGCCTGCTTTTTTGTATTTCCTGCCCCTACTCTCTCCAAAGAAACTTGCCTCTATCTACCCATCAGAAGAATATCCTTCTATTAACTCCTTAATCATCATTAACTTTTCTTCATCTGATTTTAGCTTATATTCTACTTTCTGACTTAAATACATACTAATAATCTTTGTAGCTTTACTAATTTGTTTATCAAAGATGTAATAAGAAATTGGTAATGTCCTCTCTTCTCCATTCCTAAACTGTATTTTTGTTTTTCTTTTCTCTTTTATATATTTATTTATTTGGATAAAATTTAGCCATTTACAAGATATGTTATTTTGCGAAGATGTAGGAATCATAATAATTGATAATGTGGGATTAATCATAAGAGGAATCTTTTTCATAGTTGGATATTTACTTTTTACGACTTCGAGATGACCTTTAATAGATTGATTATGGTAGAGGGCGGATTCTTTTAAGATTGCTTTCATTGGCCGTTTTGAATAGATTACCCCTTTGTTTTTATCTGTTATTTTGGTTAGATACTCTGGATGATCTGCAGCTTCAATCAGCATTGTTTCATACGTTACAACATAATCTAATTTCGACATATATGCCTCCTTTGAGGATTTTATACATATCGATTATATCAAAATTATCTTTCCGTATTTTTGAAACTTCTATGACCGTCTAGCCAGTGTTTTAGTAAACTTTACTTCTTTTAAAAATAGTAATATATAAAATTTCATTTGATTATTTCTGGCAAATTTAAAGTTTTAAATTCAATACTCAACTTTCACTCTATTTTCTTATTCTTAATTGATGTTTCCAAATATGATATATTTCTAATTTTTTTATATAGTTACTTCACCGCGGAATAAACATAAGGGCATGCCTTTTAGGAAGGCAGTAAGCATGAAAAGTAGTAAAGAACATATAAATTATGAAGTTTTTTCAGGAAAATTGAGGCCAAATACATTCGAGGAATGCTTAAACCAGTATTCCCGAATGATAAAAGCAACTATGAAGAAGCTACATATATACAAAAACTTCGATGAATATTATCAAATTGGTCAAATAGCATTATGGAAGGCTTACCAACACTATCAAAGTGATAAAGGGAGCTTTTCAAATTATGCATTTGTTACAGTAAGGGGCTATTTACTAAATGAGCTATCAAAAGCAATTAAATATGATGAGCGAAATGTAGTCGCAGAACAAAACCACGGGGATATAATATATTTCGACGAGACATTTTCACTAGATCATTTTATAAGTTTTCTAGATGGTATTTCTCCCCTACAGAAGCAAATTCTAATTAGACGTTTCTATTATGATCATGAGTTTCCACAAATCGCATATAACCTAAATATGAATGAATCAAGAGTTCGATCTAGTTATCGTTATGCATTAAAAAGACTAAGAGAATCAAAATAAAACTAAAAGAATAAAGTAATCTAATTAATGATTACTTTATTTTTTTACTTAACTAATGTAGTTTCATTATCTTCCAATTATCCCATTACTTTCTTCCTACTTATGTTTCCAGATAGACTATGTCACTGTGACTAGAAATTCAATTCTTATTATCATTTTTTTCTGATTTGACCTAAGGTAAGAAAATTATCCTAAAATTACTAAATTTCCCCAACTGATTATTAGTGTTTCGACATTTTTTAATCTAATGTCGAAATCTATTTTCTCAAAATTTTTCCAATTGTTGCAAATATAAAAAAACACCTTGATTTATCTAATGCGTTTAATATAATTGAAATATTAGTAATATTATTGTTTTTTTTGAAACTACAAATTCCTACAAACTACGTATTGGATTCATTATATAATTGTTTTATAAACTTTTTAAAAATTGTAATTAATAAACTAGAACTCCCACTAGAAAAAGGCAAACCAATTGAGAGATTGGGACGCAAAGCCACTGATCTTAGTTGTGAACATAGGAAAAAAGCACTAATTCACTGTATTTTTTAACTATTAAACGAACTAAGATAGCAGGGTTACCTAGGTATTTTATACCTTAATTTTAGGAGGCCATTATCCATGTACAGTGAATTGGAAAAACATTCTGCCGAATTAAACTGGATCGACTTACTACTAGAATGCATTGAAGTAGGCATAAGTCCTGATGAAGTGCGATCATTTCTTTACAATTGCGTTAAAGATTCGTGTCAAAACTAGGAGAACTACTCACTACTATGATATACTTTTTGTAATAGTCAAAAAGATATGGAGTAGCTTATATGATTGGAGAACGAATTAAAAAACTACGTTTACAACATGGAATGTCACTTACAGAGCTTGCAGAACGTGCTGGTATCGCAAAATCCTACATAAGTTCGATTGAACGAAATCTACAAAGCAATCCTTCAATTCAAGTACTTGAAAAAATTGCTGGCGTCTTCAATACAACGGCAGAAAGCCTCCTGAAAGATGATATTGATCCAACAAAAATTATTGATTCTGAATGGATGGATATCCTTCAAGAAGCAATTAATTCAGGTATACCAAAAGATGAATTATTAAAATTTATTGAGTTTAACAAGTATAAGCAAGGCAAATAAACCTTCAAATTAAAATGTTTCCATTTTAATTTGAAGATTTTTTTCTAACAAAAATAAGAAGGGCACTCTTCAAACGAAAGAGTGCCCTTCTTATCATTTATTTACGTAAATCATACTTTAAAGAAATGTTATCGATATATCCAGCATCCTTGCCTGCGCTTCCAGATTTATCTTTAGCATATGTAAGCTTTAACACATGATTACCTGGTTTGATTCCAAGATTTACATTAGACCAGTGGTTATCTGTTCCTGACGCATTGACAAGAACATTGCCATCTAATGAAATCGTTAAGATATCCTTATCTAGTTGTGATAGAACTAAATAATCAAAAGATAAGAATGCGTTGTATCCGTTATTTGGTACATTGATTGTCACTTCAGCAGTAGAAGAACTATTATTAGAAATGTTATTGCTAATTAAATAATAGTCAGTTTTCCCATCTACTTTTGAATTAATTCTTTGCCAATCACCAGCAATTGAAAATGGTGAACTAGCACTTTCAAAGTCTGCTAGATAACTCTTTTGCGGCTCATATAATCCACTAGCTAAAGAATCTAAATCATTAAGTGTATCATTTTTAATAGTTGTAGCTTTAGTAGCTAACGCTTTTGATTTCTTAAATTCTAAGTCATTTGTTGCAGTATTGATAACATCTGTTATTCTAGCAATTTCACCTGATAAATAATCTTTTAGTTTTGCATCACTAGTGTTTTTTTGTACTTTAATTAACTCTGCTAAACTTGCTTTGGCTTTATCTAATTCATCCTCTAAAGCATCAAGCGCTTTTGCTTGCTCAGCAGAAATTGATAGTTCGCCATTTGCAACTTGTGAACTGAAATCTGGTTTTAATCCCTTTACTTCAGCTTCAACACCACTAGTCGTTTGCCCATTTAGTTGGTTTACTAATTGGGTAAATTCGTTTGGCGTATTTTGTTTAATGCCAGTTAAAGCATTGTTAATCGCTTCAACGTGTTCGCTTGACTGACCATTAATTGTATTAGCTCCAGCTTGAGATAATTCACCTTGTTTATTATTTACCCCATCTTCTGAGTTAGATAACAAAGAATTTAATTGATCCTTCATCGCACCAATTGCATCTGAAGTTTTTGTACCCAGTGTACTACTTACAGTTGATTGCGCATCATTTAAAAGTCGAGAGGCAAAATTTATAAATAATGCTCCAGCATTTGTAGATGCGAATGCAGTACCTGTTGTTAAAATTCCTGCAGCCAATATGCCGACTGCAACTTTCTTTTTAATTGATTTCTTCTCCATTTTCCTTCGTGCCTCCATTAGACAGATTACACTTTTAGTGGTTTTGCAATTTTATGAATTGGTAAAATTGAAATAAGTACGTAACCCTTAATATCTTTAATTGGTATAAACCCAAAATCTTTACTTCTACTATCGTAGCTAATTCCCGGCTCTCGATTATCGCCCATAACAAATAAGTCGTTTTTAGGTACCGTTATTTTTTCCATATCTTCCGAAGTCCCATTTGTAGAGATTTCAGGGACTGGTTCGTTATTTACATAAATAATTCCCTTTTTAATAAAAACTGTGTCCCCAGGAACGCCAATTATTCGTTTTACAACATCAAATCCTTCAGATTCTAATCTCATAATCGCGACATCACCCAACTCCGGATCATGTGTAAAACGAGCTAATTTATTCACAAAGACTAAATCCCCATCATTTAAAGTAGGGTACATTGAAAATCCGCTTACCTTTGTTAGCCCAACTGTATTTAGCAAGATTACTAAAAGAACACTTAAAATCAGGAAGAATTTTAGCCATTCAGTTAATGATTGACTAAAAGTTTTTGTACTCTTTTCTTCTAATGTATTTTGTTCTTCAATTTTAGTAGCACCCATTACTGTTGACCTACCTCGCTTGACTGTTCTTGGCTGTTTCTATTTTGTGAATCATCTTTTTTTGAGTTAGATGTTTCATTTTCATTATTTGAGTTCACCATAGGAACCTGCTGATCCATTTCTTCTTCAGCTCGTTTCTGAGCGTTTTGTATAATTTTATCAATTTTTGCTTTTGCTTCTTGTACATCTTTTTCGTTCTTACTATCTATTTGCTTGATTAATTGATCTCCATACTTTTGTAGCTCTTCTTTCGATTCTAAGCTTTTTTGCGTTGCATATTTTTGAATTTCTTCGGCAGATTCATTAGACTTTTCTTGCACCTCTTTAACTAAGCGTGCTTTTTGCTTAATTGTTTCTGCTTCTGTCATACCAATAATATAATCACTTGCTTCCTGAGTTTGTTTTTTTGTCCACGCAGTCATTGCTGCTGGTAAATTCGTATCGGCAAATGAAAATGTTGTTGCGATAAGTAATCCACCACTTAACGTAACAGATCCAATTAAAAGCTTATTTATTTTTTTGGAGATCCATGTTTGTTTTTCTGTTTTTTCTGTATTATTCTGCATAATTTACCTCCCAATGACTACAATGAAAAAACAAACCTTTAGAGAATTTACTTCTTACTTATTAATTGCATCTACTAAATCTTGTAGCTGTTTAGTTGCATCGCTAACAGTTTGTTTTTGCGTATCTTCTAAAGTTTTGATAGAATCAGCTTTTTGTGTATCAATCTCATTTTTTAGTGAAGCCTCAATGCGAGCAATCTCAGATGATAAGTGATCTAAAACAGCTTTTTCTGAATCAGACGCTTGTCCATTTATTAAAGTAGAGATTTCAGTTTTAGCATCATTAATTTTTTGCGTTAAAGTGTTCACAGCTATTGTACGAGAAGAATTTAAATTAGTTTGAAGTTTTGTATCTGCACTTTTAGCAACTGCTGAAAGCTGAGTGTTAAAGCTACTATTTAGCGTATCTGATAATGCATTTAAATCAGAAGTTGTTTTGCCGTTTGTTGTTGAAACATAGTTAGCAAAATCGGTAGGAATACTCATATTTAAAGCTGCCATAGCTTCAGAAATTGCCGCAATATGCTCATTTAAAGCCGCACTAATTTGTTGATTTGCCAACTTTGTTTGAGCGTCTCCAACTGATTCGATTGTGTTTGCAGCATCAACTTTGTAGTTATTTACGTTAGTTTTCATATCTGCAACTGAAGAATCATATTTTGGTTGGTATGATGAAGAAAGCTCAGTTTTTGCATCAGAAGTTTTCGAATTAGCCCAGTTTGTTAATAACTCCCCTGCATTAGTACTTGCGAATGCAATCCCTCCAGAAATAACTAAACCAGCAGATACAATACCTATTACAACTTTACTCTTAACCTTTTTCATTTCTTTCTCTCTCCCTAAATTGTATATATTTTGTATTCTGTTCTCCAGTGAGAACGTATACAATTTAACTATACAAAAGACTAAATAATCTAACAATTGAGTTGAACCTTTATGAAAAGTGCTATTTTGACAAAAAACGACGAGAATATTGTTTTTTTAGATCACTTTTTGACGATAATTATATTTATTTGTTATTTTCTGTTGTCAAAACAGAACTTACTAACTATCACTCTATTAATTAGTCCTTTTTACACATAAAATACAAAAATAATTAAACGTAAATGCTGTTCATTCTCTATTTTTTTTCATATTTCAAAGGAAAAAACAGGATTAAGTACTAGGTCTTTAGTAGTCTGCAGGTTTACGATCGAACATCAATATGTAGAAATTTGTAGAAACTACAGAGGATAGATATCAGAGGAATAGTCTTTCCGTTCAGATTAAAGATCAAAGCAAAAAACCCCGATCCGTAATATAGTTAAACTATATTACGGATCGGGGTTTTTTCTCTCCATAAAAATTCAGACTATTGTGTTAATCCCAACTGATCGCGTAGTTCATTGGAAAGTGCTAAACGATTTTCTTCCGGTATTAAATAATAGTAGATTCCCTTAATCATTTTCCCACTTCCTTCTAGTTGCTGTTGTTCAATACTGTCAGTGGCACCGCGATAACTTTTCTGAATATCGAACATTTCATCTAAGGTTAAATTAGTTTCTAGGTTTTTACTAATTGAATTTAATATATCCTTATAACCCACTAAACTTTTAATTTTTGTTCCTTTATTAATTACTTCCTGAATAATTTGACGTTGTCTAGCTTCTCGTCCAAAATCACCTTGTGGATCCTCGTAACGCATTCGCGAGAAACTTAACGCCTTTTCTCCATTTAAAGACAATAATCCCTTTTTAAAGTGAAAACCGTCATTTGTGAAATCTAGAGTATTCATAACCTCTACTCCACCAATTGCATCTACAACGCCCTTAAATCCCTCCATATTGACCTCTAAATAGTAATCAATAGGTATGTTTAAAAATTTCTCCACAGTGTTTACACTCATCTGTATACCACCAAATGCAAATGCATGATTAATCTTATCAGTACGATTTTTCCCTACTATTTCGGTACGAGTATCGCGTGGAATACTAATAATTTTCGTCGTATGTTTTGTAGGATTAACTGTTATGACCATTAGAGAATCAGAGCGCCCCTGGTCACCTGGTCGTTTGTCTACGCCAAGGAGTAAAACTGAGAATGGATTTTTTTCCTTAACGCTGACGGATTCGACCCTTTTTTCCGTCTTTTCAATTGGGTGATAGATAACGCTTGTCGTTTTTGTTACTTCATGATAAATATAAAATCCAGTAGCCCCAGCTATTACTACCAGTACGGTCAAAACAATTCCAATGCGCAACATTATTTTTTTCCAGCTCACGGGTATTGCTCCTTTTAGTAAAAATTAAAGAGTAGTTAGACTAAATTAAAGAAAATATGTTTCAACGTCTTGTTAATTTTATTTTTTTTGTTTTAATGTTAAAACATTAATTTCAGGTGGGTTAAATAAACGAAACTTTAGGAACCGAATAAAATTGCTGCTTCCAAGACCTGTACTCACATATTGTTTAGTATGTTTGTGCTCCCAAAGTCCTTTAACACGGTTTTGTGGAGGAAACAGACCACCCCACTTATACCATCCCTCTGGAACAAATGGTGCTCCTATAAAAGGTAAACGAATTTGTCCTCCATGATAATGTCCAGCAATAATCAAATCGTATTTACGGTCTCTAAACTTCAGACTAGAATCATTTAAAAGACTATCAATTCTCGTGTCAACTATAGGATAGTGATTAAGCGCAATTAGAACATCATTCTTTTTTAAATGATTAACACCGGACATCTCTCTAATTAATGATTTACGGTGCTCAATATACTGCTTGGTTTGTACATATTCAGGTAAGAAGATTCCATTTGTTTGTTTTTCACTTTGAGAAGCGTTCAGGATCGACGTTTCAAAGTCAACGAAGTTAATTGAGGAATTGCTCTTTTTGACTGAATAAACAGATTCCAAGAATTTGACACCACGTTTTTCAATTCCTTTTATGAACTTACTTTTTACTAATACGCCTTTTGAATTTACATAATATGCATCTGGATCTTCATTTCCAGGTATATAAATGGCATTCTCTTTGTTTTGTATTCCTTCTAATAATTGATAAAAAGGCTTAATATTAGTACTTTGGCTTTTAAGAATCATATCCCCAGTAAAAACAATGGCATCATAATCGGTGGAATTAATGGATTTTAACAAGGGACTTTGACTTTTACCAAACTCTTTACTATGTAAGTCTGTTATTTGAAGAATTTTATATCCTTCAAATTCTTTTGGTAAGTGGTCTACTATGACATCTTGTTTTGCTATTATAATTCTGTTATTATCCCAAATTATATAAATTACTAGAGCACAGATAAATAATATGATTAAACCTGCAACTACTTTTGCTAATTTATTTTTCAAAGTAACCGCTCCATTGTCCACTTTTTATACTAAGTATTGATAGCCCGTTCAAATAAAATTAATACTTGATCGTCTGCTTTAATTCAAAAAAATCAAAGAGCTCCTCAACGCTTTCAGATACATAAACATTTTTACATTTACTTGCGTCAACTTTACTTTCAAATCCGTAACCATAAGTCACGGCAATAAAATCAATTCCCACTTTCTCTGCACCAATTGCATCATGCATGCTATCGCCAATCAATACTACCTTTGACAAATCATTTTGCTCTACCTCTTCTAAACACTTTAGAATTAAATCAGATTTACTAAGCGTATCGGCATCATCAACTCCAAAAATAGCATCAAAGTATTTATCCAATTCAAAGTTTTCCAAAATTTCTTTCGCTAAATCATCCCTCTTTAGTGTTGCAACTGCTGTAGTACAGTTTTTCTCTTTCAATGAAACTAGTAATTCTTTAATATTGCTATAATGTTTTGCTTCGAATTTACCTTTTTCTTTATATCTACTTCTATATATTTTTACAGCTTCTCTTGCCACTCCTTCATTAAAACCACACTCTCGCATAAATGATTCGACAGGTGGTGGACCAATAAATCGTCTCAGTTGTTGAACTGTTAATTCAGGTGCCCCCATTAAAATTGCAGTATGATTCGCACCAATCATGATTCCTTCAGCTGTATCTAATAATGTTCCATCTAAGTCAAAAATGATTGTAGAATATTTCATATGACCTCCGCTTTAATATGTCTTACTATACAAATGAACATCTTTATAAATTGTCGAAGTT
Source organism: Gottfriedia sp. NPDC058432 (assembly GCF_042721555.1). Taxonomy (NCBI): domain Bacteria; kingdom Bacillati; phylum Bacillota; class Bacilli; order Caryophanales; family Bacillaceae; genus Gottfriedia; species Gottfriedia sp. NPDC058432. Next base: position 24,489 of record NZ_JBHXLC010000002.1, on the reverse strand, counting down.
ACATAGTGAATTCCCATATGCTTTTCTACAGTGGTCAAATAATTTTTTATTTCTTCATTCTTCTTAACAAGCTCAACCATTTCAATATGATTAATTAATTCTGTTGAATAGTAGTTTTTAGCCTTGTTTAAACTGAAACCATCAAATCCTGCAAGATACACATGATCAATAAATAAACGATTTAATAAGTTAATAGCCATTAATCCAGCATTGTCTGAAATTATGGAGTTTTCTAGCAGTAAATCAGAATAGTTAACGACTATAGATGAATCGACTTTTAAGCTTGTAATGTTAGATGTTGTTATTAAATTTGTTGCAATCGATAAATCTTTTATTACATCTTCCATACTTTTAAATCTCTTACTATTGCTAATAAAAATGGCATTACAGTTAAAAGTACTTGGTAAAAAATTTACACTAATAATAAATGGGTTCTCTTCGTTTATAAACGTTTTAATATACTCTAATTCTTTTTCAATTGATTTACCTGGTGCTATAATAAGTACTTTTTTATTACCAATTAGTTTCCTTAATTTTTTTAAACTTTCTGTATCGTCTACCAATTGCATTTGATGATTTATATATAAATCATCAATATAATTTCCATCATAAAGATCACGTTTTTTCTTCGGGATTTTACTTAATATTGTATTGATTGATTTAACAGAAATCGTCTGTTTGTTCATTAAATATGATGCATAATTAGGGTGACAATTATTGATTGCAGCTATGAAATAGGGGACGGAATAACCCCATTTAGGCTCATTAAAAAATCTACTCAAATGTTCATCTACAATTTCCAATAACGGTACTATTTTATATTTTTCCTCAATATTTTCATTGATGTACTCGGAAATTAGCTCAGTGCATAAATTTCCCGCTCCTCTTCCCATACCAAATACCGAAGAATCTATTATTATATTTCTTTTAGTGTGCAGCGTTAACAATTCTTGGGCATTTGAAAAAGATAGTTGTAAATTATTATGAGAATGGAATCCGATGCTAATTGTTTTATCAAGATTATGATCTAGTAGATGGTACATTCTTAGTAAATTATTTTTGTACATGATCCCAAGTGTATCAACTAAGTAGAATGCATATGGTTTTAACGCATTAACTTTTTCGATCAAAGCTAACAGATTCGCATCAGTGTAGCTAGTAGTACCCACAGGTTGAATAAAAACTTTATACCCTTTTTCAATTAACATTTTTCCATATTCTAATGCTTCAGCGATTTCTTTTTCATTATCATGAAACGTTAATCGAATCCCATCAATTGAAGTACCATCATATACTTTTATTTTGTCGATTGAGATAAATGGTTGATCAATCATAGCTACGTAAATAGTATCATTATTTTTTGGCTGAATCAGTTCCTTGATCTTTTCTATATCATTGAAAATTGTAGTATCACTATCATAATCCACATCTCTAAGAAATCCACATTCTATAATGTCAATATTAGACTGTGTCAACTTTTCAATTACTTTTTTAACCGTTCTCTTGCCAAAGTTCCAATCGTTGATGTATCCACCATCGCGTAAAGTACAGTCGAGTAGCTTTATATTGTTCACTCAAAAACCACACTTTCTATACGATTTTTTATGATTTCCCGTACTTTATCTAAATCCTTTGGAGTATCTACAGATAAAGTAGTAACATTTGCTTCTACAAATTTTATCCTTTGACCATTTTCTATAAATCTAAATTCATCAATATCCTCAGCAGCTTCTAAAGGTCCCCTTGGAGCTGAATAACAGAACTCCAATGCACTTTTTGTAAAACATTGTACTCCAACGAACTTCTTATAATAGAAATCGTATGTCCCTTTTGGGTAAGGAATTGGACTTCTGGCCAAATATAAACCATATCCAAAAACATCTGTTGCAATTTTTATTTTAGAGAAGTCTACGGCCTCTAAAGGATTTTTTAATTCTGTCATTAAATTTGATACATATAAGGAATTTGAATCAACTTCCTTAGGTAGAATCCTTCTAATTGCCTCAGTTTCTATTAAAGGTTCATCCCCGTTTACATTAATATAAAAATCAGAATCTATTAATGTAGAAACCTCGTATAGTCGGTCTAGGTGTGTTTTATGATTTTCAGAAGTCATAATCGTTTTTATTCCATAACTTTCACAAACTTCTTTAATACGTAAATCATCTGTTGCTACATATACTTCACTTAGTTCCTCTAATCCTTTTAATCGTTCGTGAACCCACCAAATCATTGGTTTTCCACAAATATCTGCTAATGGTTTTCCTGGAAATCTTGACGAATTATATCTAGCTGGAATTACTCCGATAATTTTCATATAAATCCTCCCGTCTTTTTTTAATCCAGATACCGTTCTTTTTTAAGAACCACAGGATATATTAAAAAATCTTTTTTTATGTTAATTCAACTCCATATTCAAAAGCATTAGGAATATCACTGAATAATAGATTTTCATTTCTATAAAGTTCATATAATTTAAAGAAATTAATCTGTTCTTCTAAATAACCTAAATACCTTACATCTCTTTTTAGATTTTCTTGTAATTTAAGAAGAATATATTCCAAATAATAAATATATTGGTATGTTTCAGATTGGTCGACAAAATTTTTAAAGTTTATATTCTTCATATTGTTGCTAATAAAAAATTTATAGGCGTCTTCTATTTTTCTGCTTTGATTATATTTTACCGAGTCATCCATTTTTGAAATTATGTCAAACATGATAAAATAAAAGTCAAAGAAATAACTTCTCTTATTAAGAGTATTCCAATCTATTACTCTACACCCCAACTTATTTTTAAGAATATTTCCTTCCCAAAAGTCACCATGAGAAAACACTAATAACAATTTCATTTCAGAAGGTTTCTCTTCCAGTTTCTCATTAATTTCTACAATAAAATCTTGAATATTTTTTGCAAAACTTTTTAACTTTTTATTTTCTTTTAAATACAATTCTACTAATTTATTGATCCTAATGTTTAAGTTTTGAATATGGTTTTTCAATAATATTAATTGGTGGTTATTACTTAATATTATATCCTTTAATATTGGAAGAACTTCTGAATAGAAATGTTGATTATTCTTAAAATTAAATGATGAAGTTTTAATATTATAATATGACTCCTTCATAAATCGTTTTTTTATATCCCAACTTATTAACTCCGGTGCTAATTTACACTTTTGAGATTCTTTAAATTTCGTTATAATTTCTTTAATCTCCTTAATTGAAAAATGATTAGGAAAAAAAGTTATGAGAATCTTCTCTTTAAAATTTACAATTTTGTATTCCCCTTGAACAGTTACTAATAAACAGTGTCCATTATGTATTGTAGAAATATTGGGATGGGAACTTTGAGACCCAGGAAGTAAATATTTTTTTTTATAAATTAAATAGATAAATTCTATTACTCTAATTAAGCAAACTAAGGGTTTTATAAAATTTAACGCTCGACTTCTTGTTTTTCTTGTAAAAAAATTAAAAGGTTTTCCTCGTAAAAGCATGTAGTATATAAGACTTACTATATTTTGATCTAATTTTATATATAGTAGCCTATATTGTAAATTATCAATAAAAATATATGTATTTTCTTTACTCTGCATTTGCTTTTTACTTGAACTTTTATTATTTAGCATACATTTTTACCCCAAACTTATTTAATAAAAATACTACTCCACTTTGGTTTGTAACAAAGAACCCCTAAATAAAACCTCATCTAAATTTACTCTTTCAAATAGTTCTAGCATTCCTCCTCTTGTAGCGTTATATATTTTTATATTATTTTTATCTGCAAACATCTTAGCTTCTTTATAAGCAACAACCATTCTTTCGCCCGCTGTTAAAAACGTAGAGTCAACACCTTGATACTCCCTAAAGTGATGGTTTAAATTGCTTGGATAGTTACAATCTACACCAATTAAATAGATTTCTTTAAATCCCATATAAACTGCTATTTGAATCATTGAATACGTAATTGAATACCCATCGTATACCACGGCAAAGGCATTACCGCTAAACTTTGAATAATATTTTTTATGTGGAAAATCATGACTAAGTATATTATGTGGATATATAAAAGAATCATCCGAAACTTTTTTTTGTTTAACAATAAAGTCACTTATGAATTTACATTCGACCTCAAGTGACTCTATTTCCTTTTCAAATTGATTATATATCCCTATATCTTGAATTCCATAATATGTTGGTCTCCAATTTGTTTCATTAAAAGCTAAGCATATGGAATTCATACTATACGTATTTTCATTATGTAGCTTTTCTAAATCTTCAATAGTTAAACTAGGTCCAGTGCCTACTATAAAGCATCTCTCTCCAACATGTTTATTTTTTAGTAGTTTTAACTTTTTATATTGATTAACATGAGAGATTCCCATTAACCTTAAATACTTCATTAGATTAAACTTAAAAATATTAAATAATTTAGGTAACATAATAAGTTGAATGAATCTTAATTTCTTAATAAAAAAATAAGTAATTTTATTTTGCTTTAACTTATTCTTAATGCTCATGCATTCCAACACCTCGAATTTAATCTATCTAAGAAACTAAGTTTATACTAATATCTAATTCTTTTAAATTAGTTAACTTATTTAACAATCTAAAATCAGAAATATTATTACCAGCTAAATATAGTTTTTCTAGATTTACAAAATACTGTATACCATCTAAATTAGAAATATTCTGGTTTCTCAAATCTAGTTCTTTTATTAAGCTCAATTTCGATATAGAGATCCATTGATCATTTGGTCTCGATACTAATTCTCTTACAAAATTTTCAAAATTTCTATCTATGAAAGTAGCTGCACCAGCTAATTCAGCAGTTGTATAGAATTCCATTCCTAACTTTTTTGCCTCACTAATAATATACTGAATTGTATTAGGTGAAATTCTATACTTACCTGAACCAGTAGGGTCCTCTCCCCATCCAAATTCATCCCAGCAAATTTCATCTGGAATTATTGAATGACACATAAAGATTAAATTCATGCCTGTTTTTTTACAAATTTTCATCATTTTTTTTATATACTTAGGATTTTGCAAACAATTTCTATCTATACAAATTGAAGGAGCTAATCCAGTATGTTTAAATGGTGTAAGATTATCACCTACCAATTGTCCTCTTACAATTTTAAAGTATTTAGGTATTAACGCCTTAATATTATCTTCATTGTATTCTGCATATGGAAATGCAAAGGTAACAGGCTTTTTAAACTTCTCTTTTGTTTTAGAGTGTGATTGTTTTTCCAGCCAATCGAACAAGGGTTCAATCTCAGCATCTAACCACTTATATACACCTTTTTCACGGGAATATGTGTCAGCATTTTGATGTTTATAACCATGGTGTGCTATTTCGTGACCTTTGGCTTGTAACTCTAATAATAAATCTATTTCTTCTTGGGAATGCTCTCTTTCATTTTCAAAATGATGAAATGCATTTACATTAAAAGTTACTTTTACATCGTAATGTCCAAACAATTCTTTTCCGTATTTAGCCCATTGGCTAACTCTATAACTGTCGTCAAATGTAAATGCAATTCCAGGTTTATTTATATAAGGGGACATATTACTAAGCTTTTCGAATTGAATATTCTTTTCCATCTTTTTTATTAAATACTGCCAAAATCTATATGAGTGATACTTCCTCTTTACTTTTCTTAAAATATCTATTATTCTCTTCAACCTTAGTTTCCTCCTCCTACCCGTCTGAAATTATATTACTGACATTTTTAATTCATTAACAGAGACAAGTTTTCCATTACTTATCTTATATACAACATCACAATTTTCAATAGTAGTTAGTCTATGAGCAATGATTATTAAAGTCTTTTCACCTTTCAACTTATTAATTTCTGACATAATTTCTTTTTCCGTTTCATTGTCTAATGCTGATGTTGCCTCATCCATAAAAATTATTTCAGGATTATGATACAGTGCTCGAGCAATCCCAATCCGTTGACGTTGACCGCCAGAAAGTCTTACTCCTCTTTCTCCAACAGGTGTATCTAACTTCTCAGGCAGAGACTCAACAAACGCCTTTAACTGTGCCTGTTCTAGAGCTTTCCATACTGCTCTATCATCTATGTGAGAATTTGGCATTCCAAAAGCAATATTACCTCTAATTGTGTCATCTGTTAGGAAAATCGATTGAGGAATATATCCTATTTTCTTTTTCCAAGTTGACTCTATTTCGTGAAAATCTTTATCATCGACAGAAATGGTTCCTTTTTCCGGACGAAAAAGACCAAGAATAATATCTACTAGAGTTGTTTTTCCAGCGCCTGATTCCCCTATAAATGCTACTGATTGACCTATTGGAATCGTTAATGATACGTCTTTAATTGAATAGTCCTGTTGGTTAGGATACTTAAAAAACACACCATTCAATCTAATTGAATCCTTAAATGTCCCCTCTTCATTAATAGATAAATCTAAAGAGTGATCCTCCGTAAAATTTTGCGAAAGCTCTTCTGAATTTACAAATAAGTCTTCATAGATAACAGTTAAAGCTGGCCTATTATATCGAATAGTTGAAATCATCGAGATTACTCGATTAATAGAAGGCATAAGTCTAAAAGCTGCCATTGCAAATAGAGCCATAGTAGATACTATTTTTGTCATCGTAATCCCTTGGAAAATAATGATCAACATAGTAATAAGAACAATTGATACAATTAACGTTTCAATAAACAACCTTGGAACTTGGTCAAGCATCATGATATACCGTTTAATAATTGCATTTTTTTGGCTCTGCTCTGCATAAGCATTAACAAAAAAGTTTTCTTTTCCAGATACCTTCACTTCTTTACTTGCGCCTAACCCCTGGTTCATCCATTTAATCATCTGCCCGTTAACTTGCTGTTGTTCTTTTCCTATTTCACTCATCTTTTTCCTAAACATTTTTAAAAACAATATGACGCTTCCGCCTAATAAAAAGGAGGCTGTTAATGTTGCTACTGGAGTTGTATATAATAACAAACTTAAAATGCAAAATATTACAAGTAACTCCGTAAACAATTGAAATCCGGATAAAATAATCCCCTGAAACACTTTAGGTACTTCCTCATTTACATTTCGAAGTAATACTGCTGTGTTTCTTTGTAAATGAAATGTATATGGTTTTGTTAAGTACCCATTAAATAGTCTTTTTGACAATTTAACTTGTTGGTTAAGAATCACACGGTTCTGGGAATATTGAAACAATAAAATATATAAATTTTTTAAAACAAAAATCAAAAGTAGTACAAAGACCGAAAAGATCAAAAAAGATGTTGTCGATTTAAATTGAAATAACTCATAAATTGTATTTAAAATCTTTTGTTCCTTTATAATCGAAGGATTCGTAACAATACCTACGAATGGAACGATTAATCCAATCCCTACTGTTTCAAACATCGCAGAGACTATCATCATAAGAAATAAGACTAACAACTTTTTCTTTTCTCTTTTGTTAAAGAGCAGAAGTAATTTATTTAATGTATCTCCCAATTTTCTTTCACACCTTTACAATGAAATATCTAAAGATAACATCAATTTTTAAATGCTATCTGTTGTTTTCAATTTTACTTTTCCATTTTATAAACTCAAAAATAGATTTATACTCATGGATTTTTTCAATATCAATTCCTAATTCCTTAAGTTCAATTGCAAAATTGAACCATTCCTTTTCAAGGGGATGCTGTATTTCTGCATTTATACCTAACAAAGTGCTCATATCGACACTTAGTACTTTCGTAATCTTTTCCATAACTTGAATAGATGGATTCTGGTTTATTTCACGTTCAATGTTACTTAAATAGGACTTAGAAATATTCGCTTTTTCAGCAAGCTCAGATAATGTTAACCCCTTCTTTTTACGAATTTCTTGTATTTTTTTTCCTATCATATTTTCACCTCTTTTACCTTACAGAGTTCTTTATAAATTGTATTTTTAAGACAACTTATAACCCTGTTTTGCTCTTCTTCTGTTAAGTTTGATCCAGAAGGAAGACATATGCCTGTTTTAAATAAGATTTGAGCTACATCTTCATTTTTATCATGTGAATAATAAGGGGTATTTTCAAAAAGGGGCTGCATATGGAGCGGTTTCCATACATGACGAGCTTCAATATTTTCTTCTGCCAATGCTTCAATTAGACGCTTAGTAGAAATTCCTAATTCTTGGTCAATTGTAACGACTGTAAGCCAGCGATTACTCCTTGTATTTTTTAATTCAGGCATGAACGATAAACCAGTTATATTTGATAGTTCTTTAGAGTAACGTTCAAAGATAAGTCTTCTTTTTTCTACTCTTTCATCCAATACTTCTAATTGAGCTCTACCAATTCCAGCTAGTATATTACTCATTCGATAGTTATATCCCATTTCACTATGTTGATAGAATAGTGTTGAGTCCCTTGCTTGAGTAGCTAAAAAACGAGCTCTTTGTAGGGCTTCAACGTCATTAGAAATAAGCGCTCCTCCTCCTGACGTTGTAATGATTTTATTTCCATTGAATGAAAAAATACCAAATCTTCCAAATGTACCACTTACTTTACCTCTATATGTTGATCCCAGTGATTCAGCCGCATCTTCAATGATTGGAACATCAAATTGATTACATAATGCAAGTATTTCGTCCATTTTTGCACTTTGACCATATAAGTTCACAACAATTACAGCTTTTGGTAACTTATGTTCCAAATGTGCATCCTGAAAAGCTTTTTCAAGAGCCCTCGGAGACATATTCCACGTATCTGACTCTGAATCAATAAAAACTGGCTGAGCTCCTAGATAAAGAATCGGGTTCGCGCTTGCCACAAAAGTAAGGCTTGAACAAAAAACCTTATCACCTTTTGTTACGCCTAATAAAGAAAGAGCCAAGTGAATTGCCGCCGTTCCTGAATTGACGGCAACTGCTCCACTGGCTCCTACGTATGAGGCAATCTCTTTTTCAAATGCGTCAACATTTGGTCCTAGAGGTGCAACCCAATTCGAATCAAATGCTTGATTAATATATTTTTGCTCATTTCCACTCATATGTGGAGGAGAAAGATAAATTTTTGATAAAGACATTTGTAAACCCCTTCTCGTTTAATTTTTAATTCCAACAGCTAACTTTTTAATTACTTTAGCAGGACTTCCCACTGCACAACTGTAAGGTAAAATATTTTGTAAAACAGTTGATCCCGCTCCAATGACTGACCATTTTCCTATTTTCAAGCCTGGTATAATAGTTGCAGAAGCTCCTATATGGACTCCTTCGTCTATTTCAACATTTCCAGTTAATGTTGCATTTGGTGAAACATGTGAGTAATCCCCAATCAAATTATCATGTTCAACAATCGAGCTTGTGTTAATAATGCAATGGTTTCCAATTTTTGCACCTGTATTTATAACTGACTTAGGCATTACAATTGTCCCATTCCCAATGATAGCTGATGGGCTTATTATTGCTGATGGATGAATAATTGATAAATATTGATCGCTATTTATATTTAGTAAATTTACTATTTTTTTTCTTGTATCATTATTACCAATCGCAATGATTACTTTAACTTGAAAAGTAAGGTATTTTTTTATAGAATCTACAGGACCATATATGATTTCATTCTCCCGTTTTTCAATAGTAAATATATCATCTAAAATAGCTATGATTTCGTGATTTGTTAAAGAGTGTACCATTTCTTGAATGACTTTACCGTGTCCACCATTTCCTAATATAATTATTTTCATACTACATCACTTCATATGAACCCTTAAATTTTTCAATCGTCGCTTGCCCTTGCTGACTAATGTCTTCTTTCTTGATCACCTTAATAAACGTTAAGAATAAAATTTTTAAATCTACTATAAGACTGAAGTTTTTTACATACCAAATATCAAATTTAAATTTCTCTTCCCAAGTGATTGCATTTCTACCGTTCACTTGAGCCCAACCAGTTATTCCAGGCTTAACATCATGGCGTTGCATTTGCTCTTTCGTATAAAGAGATAAATATTCCACTAAAAGTGGTCTTGGACCTACTAGACTCATCTCACCTTTAACGACATTAATCAACTGTGGAAATTCATCTAAACTCATTTTTCGAAGGAATATTCCAAATTTGGTTAATCGTAACTCGTCAGATAATAGCTCACCATTTGAATCCTTTAAGTCAACCATTGTACGGAATTTGTATAAGTTAAACGGTTTCCCGTTTAATCCTGGCCTTACCTGAGTAAATAAAATTGGTGATCCCATTTTGAATCTTACCATTACTCCAACAACTAAGAGGATTGGAGAAAAAGCGATTAATATCATTAGAGAAATAATTAAATCTATACTTCTTTTCATATAATTGGACCCCCTATTTAAGCTTACTTACATTTACTAGGTTCGTGTTACGCAGGGTCTGTATTTTATAAATGATTTCATTTACAAAATCCTGTGTTTTTATATCAACTTGTTCATTACCTTTTTTATAAAAGCTTTCAAGAATCTCCTTTAACTGCTCCTGATTCAAGTTAATCGATTTCAAAGTTTCCTCCTACTTAATTTGAAACAATTAGATACCAGTGTTCGTTATAGGCAGATTGATTTCTGAAAATTTATCATAGCCATTAGGATTATTTTTTTGCCAATTCCAAGCATCCTCACACATGTCGTTAATATCTTTGATTGCTTCCCAACCTAGCTCCGCTTTTGCCTTGGAAGGATCTGCAAAACATATAGCTGCATCTCCTGGCCGACGTTCCTTAATTGTGTAAGTAATTTTTCTTCCAGAAGCTTTTTCAAATGCTTTAACCATTTCTAGAACGCTATAGCCTCTACCTGTCCCGAGATTATACGCGTTTACTCCATTTTCATCTCCAAGCTTTTCTAGTGCTTTTAAATGGCCCTTCGCTAAATCCACGACATGAATGTAATCCCTAATACCTGTTCCATCCAACGTTGGATAATCATTTCCAAAGATATTTAAACTAAGTAACTTTCCTACTGCTACTTGCGATATGTATGGAACTAAATTGTTTGGAGTTCCTTTTGGATCTTCGCCAATCAATCCACTTTTATGGGCACCTACAGGATTAAAGTATCTCAATAATGTAATTCTCCAATTATTGTCGGAATTATATAAATCTCTCAGTATATCCTCTATTATTTGTTTCGTGCGACCATATGGATTTACCGCCCCTAACATCATGTGTTCAGAAATTGGCACTTGATCTGGGGAGCCATACACGGTTGCAGATGAGCTAAATACAAGCTTTTTTACATTATATTTTTTCATAAGTTCACAAAGATAGATGGTGCCGGTTACATTATTTTGATAGTATTCAAGTGGTTTGCTATTTGATTCACCAACTGCTTTTAATCCAGCGAAATGCATTACAGCATCAATATGATGGTTCATAAACACTTCTTCAAGCTTCCCTTTATTTAATATATCTATATGATAGATTGGGAAATATTTTCCTGTAATTTCAGATATGCACTTTAAACTCTCGGGACTACTATTTGAAAAATTATCTACAACAATAATTTCATAGTCATTATTTAAAAGTTCTACACAAGCGTGACTTCCGATATAGCCCGCTCCACCTGTAATTAAAATTCTCAATTGTGCCATCCTCCTATATAAAATAAAAGTAATGAAAAAAAAGCATTTCAACTAATAAGTTAATTGAAATGCTCTATTCTTGAACTTTATTTAATTTTAAACTTCTTATTCCTCCCTTTAATTTACTAGTTAATAAATGCTTAATTTGTATTAAGCTTAGTAATGGCCTGTAAATTAATGGATGAATTTTAATGACTAGCAATAATATTTTTACAGTAAAAGGTAACTCTTTTAGTTTTACTGTTTTATTTGAGTATTTGTTTAAAATGCTAGTAACTTTATAATATTCATTTTTATAAATCGAAAAATTAGTATTTGTAATAAATAAATTTAATAAATGTAATGAAGTAAATACCAATTTTGTTAACACTTTATTACATAGCTCTGGGTAATATTTAATCATGAAATTATACATATCTATATATATTAATACACTATCAATTTTTATATTCTTAGTTGAATCTTCCATTATACTTCCACTTCGCTGTAAATAATTATATTTAGAACTACCAACACAACAAACTTTATTACTTTCATGAATCATTCGATAAGTAAAGTCAGTATCCTCGTGAATAATCCCTATTTTAAATCTTTGTTTTTCAAATAAACTTCTTTTAAATAACTTTGTACACACAACTTCATTATACATTTTTCCATCTAGTAAGGTTCTCATTGCTTCCTTTCTGCTTTGAACCATTAAAGGATATGGATTATTCTCAATCTTTTCATTATCTTTTAAAATAAAGTAATTACAGCTGGCAATTTCGCATTCTTTTTCTACACACATATCATAAAGTAATTTATACATATCTGGTTCGATCCAATCATCGCCATCCACAAACCCTATGTATTCCCCTTTAGCAATTTCAATACCTGAATTTCTAGCATCAGATAGTCCACCATTTTTTTTATGAATTACTATAATTCTACTATCTTTTTTGGAATACTCTTCAGCTATATTCCCACAACGATCGGGGGATCCATCATTTACTAGAATCAGTTCAAAATCCGAAAATGTTTGGGATAAAATTGAATCAATACATTTATGAATATAATTTTCAACATTATAAATAGGAACTATTATACTTATTTTAGGATGCATATTTTAATATCTCCTATAAAAAAATTTATCCTTTTAACACATAATTTTTATTAATTTTTTTATTATCGACTACATTAAAAAGTTTTTTATTCCAAAATATCCGCACACTAACCAATTTAATCGATATTTTAATAACATTGCCATAACTTTATTTTTATAGGGTAGTTTCTTCAGATTAGTGTTTTTTACAGCTTCATTTAACTTTGGATTATTTAACATTGACATGATCCTACTTAATTTATCTCTAAATCCGATATCATGCCTTCTACATTCACATATAATGCAATGAATTGTAACATTGAGGAAATTTGCCCCACCAATATAAATATTACTTTTAAAATAATTTGCATAATCTTGTGAAGTTCTATAAATAATTACTCCATTTGTTTCAAAAGTTTTATCATTATATTTACTTGATGAGCTGTCAATCCCTCTTCTGTAATTATAAAAGGACTTATCCATATATAACGCACATTTAGAATGTTTTAGATATTCCAAATTAAATATCCAATCTTCTCCGTAAAAAATGTCAACATTTAATCTAATGTTGTTACTATCTACTAGTTCTCTACAATATAAATTCGATGCTAAAGAATTTATATTTCCAAATTCAAGTGCAAACGGAACTAGTTCATTTAATATTTCACTTTTATTAAATATACTTTTATTTATTTCTTTTATTGGAGCATGAACAATTTGATTATCTTTATTTATAAGTTTCATATTTGATAGAACTAAATCTACATCCTTATTCATAGCACAAGCCAACATTTCTTTATACATGTTTTGTTCAATCCAATCATCAGCATCAATAAAGGATAAGTAATTACCGCAGGAATGATCAATTCCATTATTTCTAGCTTCACTTGGACCAGCATTTTCTTGGTTTAAAACTTTTATTCTAGGATCTTTATTAGCATACTCATATGCAATATTGAGGCTATTATCCGTAGATCCATCATTCACTAAAATTATTTCAATATTTTTTTCAGATTGAGAAATTAAAGAATTAATACACTCTTTTAAATATTTCTCGGCATTATATATAGGAACTATTACACTTACTAAAGGTTGCAAGATCTACCCCCCTTTTAATTAAATAATTTTTACTAACTGATTAATTTCAATTGAATTATCAAATTGTTGATTTTCTAAGTTCCTCATAAATTTTAAGGATAGATCTTTTTCCTTTATTATTTTCACTATATTTGATACTAGTTCATCGATATTGCCATAAGTTAATCCATTTTCATGATGTTGTATCTGCTCTCTAAATTCTGGGATGTCACTCGTTACAATTGCTTTACCTAAAATCTTAGCTTCTAATACCGTAATTCCAAATCCTTCTACATGTGAAGGCTGCACATAAATGTCACACATTTTCATATAAGGATACGGATTACCTTTACTCCCAAAAAGAAAAAATTGTTTTACTAATCCTTTATTTTTTATTAAACTAGTTAATTTTTCTTTTTCAGGTCCATCTCCAATAACTATCCATTTTATTTTAAACCCTTGATTACCTAACTTTTCACATGCATTTATTGCATCCTCTATCCCTTTTTGAGGAATTAATCTACAAACAGTAACAATCAGTATCTCGTCCGTACTTTTTTCTATATTGTGTTTGACCATCTCATTTGCCATACTTTTTATTAAATTTGGCGAGACGATATTATTTATTATTTTTATTTTATGATTACATGCTGGAAATTTCTGCATTAGCACTTCTTTACAATGCTTTGAAACTGTCATTATGAAATCTAATTCTTTAAAATAGTGATTATCTAACTTATAGTTATAAGGGATTTTGCTATAGTCTGTATGAATCCATCCAACTTTTTTCTTAGCTTTAACATGATCTACTGAAAAATAGATTGATTTTTTTTCTAGAAATCCCACAGATAAATCATATTCTTTATTAAATTTGGGAAGAAAGTGACTAACATACTTCCATCCAATATACTCTTTTTTCAAAATGTATTTATGAATTGTTAATATAAATAGAAAAATGAATTTAGTAAAAAATAGGTTGTATTTTTTACTTATTAATAAATTAGTTAGTGATTTAATTGGTGGTGCTGAAAAAAATTTATAATCATTATCTTTATTAATAATATTTACTTCCTTTGGTACTAGTGAAATAAATTCACCTGAATAATTAAATAAAAATAAATCCACATCAAATTTCTTATAGTCAATCTTTGATAATAGAGTTACTAAACTTTTTTCAGCACCTCCTATCCTTAAGGACTCAATTGAGAACAGCAATTTTTTCTTCATTCGATATTTTCTCCTGATTGTTCTCTATTAATCTATATAACTTATTTATCTCGTGCTCATTACCTAATTTTTCGTTTTTCAGATTTGCAGTTAATAGGGTTAGTTTTTCTTTATAATCTATTGCCTCTTTTATAGCTTTGAACACACTTTCTTCGTCCATATTTGTAATTATACCATTTACTTTATTCTCAATTTGATCTAGTACAGTAGAAAAATTAGTAACAATAATAGGCTTATTTAGTATTTTTGCCTCATCAATTGCTACAGACTTACCTTCATATCGTGAGGGCTGGGCATAGAGATCGGCCTGTTTTATATATGGATAAGGATTTTCTTTTTCTCCTAAAAAAATAAAATCATTATTTAGGTTTAAATCCGTTACCATTTTTTTAAACTTTGATTCTTCATTTGAGGTTCCTATCGAATACCATCTAAAATTATATCCATTTGCTTTTAATTTAGCAGATGCTTTAATTGCAATATCGTACCCTTTACTCATTAAAGGTCTACCCACAGTTACAATCTTGGTCCCTTCAAAACCATCAAACAAGTCTAAGTTACTACACGCCATATTGTTAATTAGTGTCGGTGAACTGATATTTTCAATAACTCTCGTTTTATGGGAGCATTCTGGAAAAAATTTATCTAAAGATTGTTTACAAATTTCTGAGACAGTTACAATGTAATCCACTTTAGGGTAATATAATTTATCGGCCGAATAGTAGTAACTCCATTTTTCATAATCATTATGGAAATAGGTTATTTTTTTATTGGCTTTTATCTTATCTACTAAATAATAAAGAATTTGTTGACCATTATAATCAATAGCGACATCATAATGCTCATCAATAATAGGGAAGTTAGATGACATATACATTGCAGCATAACCTTTATTAAGTCTGGATAGTAAGAAATGAAATGTTCTTTTCAATGCGAATTTTATCTTTTTTTCCTTTATTAGATCTAAAATACATCCCGGGAATTTTTTGAAAAACGAAGGTGGGAATCCCAGATTTATTAAATTTACTTCTTTTGGAATTTGATTTAAAAAGATCCCAGTCGGTGAGAATACAGCTATATCGATTTTATATTTACTGTAATCAAAACATTGTAATAATGTCACTAAGCTTTTTTGAAACCCACCACTTTCCATATCCGAAACTAGAAATAATACCTTTTTCATATTTCCATCCTCTTTCTCTATCCTTTTATATTGAGAAAATACTAGTATAACCAGCACTATTGCTTATTTGATAATAGAAAAACGTCATATAACAAACCATAATGCCAAAATAAATTAATTGATTAAAGCTGCTTTTCTTAAATAATGCAGTTAGTTTCGGAATCAATAATACGCTAAATATCGTAAAATAATCTGCAATCCTAGCAATAAAAACATAATTGGATGAAAGTAACATAAATATCACGCCTATTACGTAGAGATTTACCAAATGATCGCTATTTGAATATATTTTTTTTAGTGGTACTCTCCAAATAAATAAAGGAAATAACGGAATTATAAATATCAAAATCCTCAAAATATTAACACCATAATAACCTTCTGTTAATGTTTTCAAATAATCACTATACTTAGTATTTGCTAGAGCTGCCTCTAATATATTCACGAGTATAGCAAATGAAACGGTAAACGTGACTCCAGATACCATCGTTAGAATTGTCCACTTTGTCCAAGCTCTTCCTTTATAAATTAGATATGTTGGAATCATTATTAAAGCAGAAAAGTGAAAAGTCGACGCGACTAATATGGAGATCAAATATTTTATGAATTTTCCTTTACCCAGATATCTTATTGCCCAAAATACAATACTGATTGCTAAGTACTGTCTCATAATATTAAAACTAGTAAAATAAAAGCCAATACATATGTAAAGGAGTATACTTAACTCAAACTTCTCACTAAATTTAGCAATTGTTAAAACTATAAGCGTATTGGTTATTGCTGCGCAAATAAATATAAGAAATTGCGGTTGAATCGATATTTTATACAATGCCCAATTAAGTAATGCAAAACCCGGCTCAATCTTTAATGAAAATATATCTTTAAAATCCATATTTCCAATTTTGGCGTAATCACTTCGATAGATCCATTCATCACTATAAAGAGCATTCATAAATCTAAGTCCAGATATCAGTATTAAAGTAATTAATACAGGAAAGATAAAATATTTATTATTAATGAATTGCTTATTTTTAATAATTCCAAATCGTTTTGCTAACCACCCATAGCTATAAGCAAATAGTAAAGTCAAAACATAAGGTACCAAAATAGACTCACCCTTACTAAAATCAGTTATTATACTTTACATTCCAATAATGATATAACATTATACCTGCAGGTAAAGTAGACCAGAATAATAAATACTGTTTCGAATTTTTTGACATCCAATTTAATTTTTTCTTGGCAAAAAAACCATAGCAAATATATAGCATCATACTTTTAATTCGAACTCTCCAGTTGAAATTTTTATCTATAGTTTCTTTACTGCTTTCAATACCACCTAAAGGACAGTTAATCCGTAATCTTCTTCCTGATTTCGTTAATCCTCCTTCTAAATATTCAGTGATATAAATAGGTTTATTAATATATAACGTTTTGTATTTACGTGCAATTCGTACCCAAGCAACATGCTCTCCAATAAATCTCTCATTTTTATATACCGGAAATGGGTATTTCCTTAAAATATCCGTAACAAATACTTCGCTCTTATCTCCTTTTGTCCCTTTATTCATAATTAAATCAATATAAGTAGAAATGATTTCACTTTCATTAAAAGTATCACCAATTATCTTTCCATCACTGTAGCATCTTAGGAACGATATACTTCCAATTTCCTTTTGCTCCTTATACTTTTTATAGTAATTATTAATCGATCCTACAGCGTCAGGGGTTAGACGATCATCACTATCTAAAATTAATGATAACTTTCCCTGGGCATGTTTTACGCCTTCATTTAAAGCTGTGTGCTTTCCACCATTTTCTTTATAAAAATATTTTATATCTATTTCATTTTTACTCATTAGTTCAGCAACGATCGCTTTCGTATCATCAATACTTCCGTCATCTATGATAATCCATTCAAAATCTTTTAATGTCTGATTCTTTAGACTTACATAACAGTCGATTAACAATTTACTTCTATTAAATGTAGGGGTTAAAATTGTAAGAAACTTTGACACTTTATCCCTCCAGTTTTAACATACTGATATATATTTTTTTTATTGAAGCTCCATAGTTTGTAATATCGTAATCTTTTTTAATTGAGTGATAAGCGTTTTCTCCAAATTGTTTACGTTTTAACTCTTGATTCTTTAAATATAGTAAACTCTTTATGAATTGTTGATAATCTAAATTAGAAATAATGAATCCATTATGCTCATTTTTTATAATCTCACTTATACTTCCCACATCCATTGCAACTACAGGTTTTTCAAAGCACATTGCTTCTAAAATTACCATTGGAAGTCCCTCATTTATCGATGGCAAAAAGAATATATCAATAAGTGGATAAAATTTGTAAACATTATCTTGATGTCCAGTGAGTTTAAACAATTCCTCTAATTCTAGATTTTTTATTAAACTTTTTATCTCTTCTTCCTGATCTCCGCTGCCTATTAATAAAAACTGGCATTCTTCAAACTTCTCTTTCTGTTTTGCTAATTGGTAAATAAAAGGAATGATTCCTTTTTGTTCGGAAAGTCTACCAACAAAACCTATTATTACCTTTCTTTTTGGTATACTAAATTCTCGATAGGCTCTTTCTCTATCCATATCTACATAATTTCTAATCTCTTCAACATCAATCGCATTCGAGAGCGTAGTAGTGTTCACATGATTAATAAAGTCAGAATTTTTTTTATAGTATTCAAATACTTCTTTGCCACACGCAATATTATGGTCATATCGTTTTCGAAAAAAAGTATCAATTAGTTTATTTAGGTTATTACTTTCTAACCATGGATAACAAATATGAATATGAGAAAGAACTTTTGCGTCTAAGTGAAATATTTTTATCGTTAAATAAGAAAAAATCGATGCTATATTGTCATGTGCATGAACAATCTTAATGTTGTTATTTTTTATTATTTTTCTTAGATTCAAAAATATTTTTATTGGGTTTTTATCTTTAAAGTCTATTGAGTAGCTCTTTATATTATTTTTTTTAAAGATTGATTTTAAATCTTCTCCACCACAAACAACTATTGGTTCATCATTTTTCATATTTTTACATAAAATAAGAGCCAATTTCTCGGCTCCACTCAGCTTATTCATTGGTAAAACGTGTAAACTCTTCATAGTAATAGACTCCTTACTTACAGAGCATAAGATTTAGCTATACTACTTACCACTTGATTTACGTCATACTTCTTAATAAAGTGATTCGCGTTCGAAGCCATCTGTTCTAATAATACTCTGTCCTTAATTAGCTGTTCAATTCTGTCCGCAGTTACGGTTGGTTCATTAGTTGGTACTAAAAATCCATTTACATTATTTTCAATTAAATCTCTAATACCTCTGATATTTGTACCGATCACTGTTTTCTTACATGCCATTAACTCCATTATGTTTCTTGGGAGACCTTCCCTATGTGATAAAAGAATCCCAATATCACAGGCAGCTATAAGTTCACTAATGTCATTACGAAAACCTAAAAACTGTATATTTTCTTCTAATCCTCTAATTCTTACTACTTCCTTTAGTTCCTCTTTTAGCGGTCCATCGCCTGCACATACTACATTGACTTGAATCCCTCTATTTTTTAAAATATCGACGGCATCAATCATCTGCCTATGATTTTTATTTTGATTCACCTCTGCAATCATAAGAATAACAAAGTCATCTTTACTTAAATTCAATTTTCTTCTAATTTCGTCCTTATGAAATAAATCCATGTTATAGGAAGCAAAATCAACCCCTACACCATGGACTTTTAGAATCCTATTTATATTAAATTTCTGAGCTCTCTGAAAATCCTCAGTATTCATCGTTATGATTGTGTCTGTAAAGTAACCCATTATTTTTTCAATAGGATAATAGATACACCAATTTGTAACGGGAGCCCCCTTATAAAAGTGAAATCCATGTACTGTATATACTGTTTTTAGTTGGGGAAACTTGGCCTTTAAAAGTCTTCCGTACAATGCGGCAATTGGTGTATGGACATGTACAATATCATACTTATGCTCTGCTTGTATTTTGATAAGCTGTCTAAATGCCTTTAGATTTGATGGATGAAATGGATTCCTAGAAAAAGGAATGTCGTAAATATTTACGCCTTGCTCAGTTAGAGATCTATCGATTTCTAAATCAACTGAACAAGCACAATCAACTATGTTTTTATCACTGATAAGTTTTTTAATATGAGGAACTAAAAAGGCATTGATTGTTCTACTTAGTGTCGTTATATATAATATTTTTTTCATAGAATTCACCAATTATTCCTTTTAACCATTCCAGTTTTATTTTTCTCTACATTTGGCATTGCTTTTGTAGCTGAGATGAATCTAGTCCCTAATCCCACCGTTGGAATAATACCTTTTTTTACTTTCATATAAATGGGCACTCCTTTAAGATATTGAAAGCACTTGTTCTATTTCAATTTTACTGTTCGAAATATTCAGTAATTTATCTTTGAGATTTTCCTGATCCAATGTAGAATATGTTAAAATTATTTCATTTATTTCGTCAATATATAGTTTTGATGTCTTTCCTACATAAATTTTCGGATAAACTTGCTGTTCATACACTTCTTCTTTATTCAATAATTCTTCGAACAGCTTTTCACCTGGACGTATGCCAGTAAACTCAATTCCCACTTCATCAATTGAGTTACCAGAAAATTTAATCAAATTCTTAGCAAGGTCAACAATTTTTACAGGGTCGCCCATATCCAATACAAAAATTTCTCCTCCATTAGCTAAAGCTCCGGCCTGGATCACCAGCTTCGAAGCCTCAGGAATTGTCATGAAGTATCTAACCATATCTGGATGAGTTACTGTAATTGGTCCACCCTTTTCAAGTTGTTTCTTAAATAAAGGAATCACGCTACCCCGACTACCTAAGACATTTCCAAATCGCACAGCGACAAACTTAGTTTTACCATTTCGATCCAAATTTTGTATTATCATTTCTGCCAATCTTTTAGTTGCCCCCATTACACTAGTTGGATTTACGGCTTTGTCAGTTGAAATCATAACGAAATTTTCAACGTCATATAAACTAGCAGCAGTTGCAACATTTAGTGTACCAATGATGTTATTTTTCACTGCTTCTTCAGGATTTTGTTCCATTAAAGGAACATGCTTATGTGCAGCTGCATGGTATACTACATGCGGTCTATGTTTTCTCATAATCGATATCATTTTCTTCTCGTCTTGTATATCTGCAATTTCTGTTACAAATTTAATCGAAGTATTTACGAATTGCTCTTTTAAATCCATTTCTATTGTATAAATGCTATTTTCACCATGTCCTAATAAAATTAAAGTACTTGGACTAAACTTTGAAATTTGCCTACAAATCTCAGACCCAATAGACCCGCCTGCACCAGTTACTAATACAATCTTATTTGTAATTGAATCTGAAATCATTTCAATATCCAGTTCAACTGCCTCACGCCCCAATAAGTCTTCAACTTGTACATCACGAAATTGATTTACGGATACTTTTCCAGTCATAATATCCTCTAGCATTGGTAGAATTTTTGTTTTTGCTTTTGTTTTAGTACATTCTTGTAAAATTTTATTAAGATCTTTTCTTCTTAAGGATGGAATTGCAATTATTATATTGCTTATATCTAGTTTATTTACATAATTTTCAATCTGGTTTACTCCACCTATTACCGGAATACCCAAAATATGTAAATTTTGTTTTTTAACACTGTCATCGATAAATGCAATTGGCTTTAATTCTGAATCATAATTTTTTAACAATTGTCTTACTACCATTGTACCTGCAGCACCAGCACCAATAATAAGTGTTCTATTTTTATTCTCTGTATTCTTCTTAAACGAATCTGTATATATTCTCCATAC
The DNA here is from genome assembly GCF_042721555.1 of Gottfriedia sp. NPDC058432. Classification (NCBI taxonomy): domain Bacteria; kingdom Bacillati; phylum Bacillota; class Bacilli; order Caryophanales; family Bacillaceae; genus Gottfriedia; species Gottfriedia sp. NPDC058432. The sequence goes on along the minus strand of NZ_JBHXLC010000002.1, from coordinate 2,460 downwards.
TAAACGGGTTCCTCCGATTAACAAAATATGTAGAACCCACGTTACCGTTAATAGTCGGAAATACATTTCATGTATAATCAACTTCTGTACGATTGCAGTGCAAAGAATTGAGTAAGTAATTGCTTCAAAGATTATGATTAGTTCTCCGATACTTGCATACTCCCAGGCCTTCTTATATAGCTTAAAAATAAATGAAAATAAATGATGGCTAAGTACCAATGTAATTGAGCTAATAACAATCGGAGCTTTGAAAACATCAATCGTTGCGTTTACTAAAAATCGACTAAAGAAAATAGAAGTTAATACAATAAATGAATCTAAGAAAATAATAAAAGAAACTCTTTGTCTATAAGTCACATTTCTTACTCCTTTTCTACACGAGTTCACTTAAAATTTTTAAAGTCTTTAACTATTGAATCCCTTTAAAAATCCAATAGTTAAAGACTTTAAATTAAATATTGGGCATCCAACCCACCCTCACATCACACTTTCGACGACTTGCGTCTAAGGTATCTTTCAACCCACAGTATAACCGAGTGCCTTCATTGATAGAGGTAAGAAGACATCACCTTTACTTCAAGTTGGTATTATTCTTAATAAAGAACAAGGTTATAAAAATAAAATCTATTTTTTTAGCAACTAAAATCCTTATCTTTTGTTATTTAGAATGACTCCTACTAACTTTGAACTATCACTTAATAGTTTTTTAGCTTGAATAAGATCATTACTTTCTGTTTTCCCATAGCGAATAACCAATATTACACCGTCACAATAATCTGAGAAAATTTTTACATCTGCAAATTCAAGAACAGGAGGTGTGTCAACCAAGACCATATCATATTGATTTGTTGCTGTCTCGATTAATGTCTTCATTAATATTGAACCTAATAGATCAGCTGCATTGGCAAGAGTCGGTCCACTAGGTAATAAATCTAAACCTTTAATTTCCGTATTTTTTATTGCATCTTCTAATCTATTTTCTCCTGTTAATACGCTACTTAATCCAAGAGAGTTACCAATATTAAAAGCAGAAAATAGCTTCGGTCTTCTTAAATCAGCATCTATTAAGAGAACCTTTTTTCCCAACTGTGTTAGTGATATTGCTAGATTTGCCGCAGTTGTAGATTTCCCCTCATTATGGTTTGGAGATGTCACAATTAAAGATTGGGTCTTCCGTCCATCCACTGACCCTAGAAAATTTGTTCTAATTGTCCTGTATTCCTCAGAAATTCTACTATTTGGACTATTAGAAGTTACTAGATTGATTAGATTGATTTTGTTCTTTAATTGTGATGATTTTCTGTTCATTAATCGCATGATACTCCTCCTTCATAGCATTAAGTTTCCTTTCACTTTTGCTTAATGACGTATTTTTCTTTCTCATTTTAGAAACAGTCCCTAAAACAGGAATTCCAAGTAATTCCTCAACATTTTGCTCTGACCTCACCGTGTCATCCAATGAATCAAGTAAAAAGACGAGTCCTATACCAACAGCTAATCCTACTAACAATCCATAAATACTATATTTGCTATAATTTTCATTAATTGGAATATTATTGACCTCTGCACGTGATAAAAGTTTAATATCCTTAAATCCTAATATATTTGGCATTTGATTCATAAAAACATCTGCTGTAGTATTGGCTATCTCTGCCGCTAAATCAGGATTTGAATCTACTACAGTAATTTTAACCACCGATGAACCGTTTACACTTTCAACTGTAATTTCTTTGCTCAAATCATCTGAGGTTATATTCAAATTCATCTGCTCAATAACATATTCCAATAATGATGGCTCTTTTACCATTACCAATAGTGTGTTCATTAAATCTGGTGTTTTTGCATTTACTATTAATTTAGAAGAAGTGGAGTACAGTGGAGTTGTAAGATAGACTGTATAGATTCCACCTAAAGCAAAAAATAGACTGATTGATACAATAAGTATCCAAATACGTTTCTTTATGATTGCGTATAACTTTTTAATGTTAAATTCATTTTCCAAATTCATCACCACTTTTTTCAATATTTTGTTTATACTGCTTCCATCGGATAAGTTCATTATAAAGAACAAAATTTGAGAGGACTTGTATTTATTCTATAATTCAAAAATAACTAAAGGTAAATTTCTTTAAGGTTCTTTATATTGAACAAAACTATGGATAATAATATTCATTTTTAATAGAAACAGGTATTAAAATTCTACAAAGTCACTACTAAATTAATTTAAAATTAACGTTCAGTTTCTATATAACGAACAGCTGAATGTAAAAAATGATATATATTATAGATACTAATCCATTCTAAATGGCGTATTGTTTCAACAAAATACTGAAAATTACGTTAATTATAAACTAAATTTTAATTCCTTAAAAAGAACAAGTCAATAATATTTTCTATAAATTTACATCCTTTTTACCAAATTAAAATACATTTGTTTTTAATTTTTTTAATTAAAAATTC
>NZ_JBHXLC010000001.1:268942-458509 GCF_042721555.1 Gottfriedia sp. NPDC058432 | reverse complement strand
TTCTTTCTTGAAACTAAAAGAGCTTTTCTGTGATCATCCTCTTGTAGTTCTAAGCTTGCTTGGAAGATCGTCTTGAAAATATGTTGTAAAGTTGAAGTTTCAAAAGGGCCCTCATTCACATTTGCAATCTTATCTAACACTTCACGCTCACGAACTGGATCGAAACGCTTGATACCGTGTTTAATTTTTTGTTGACCAATTTCTTGAACAACTTTTCCACGCTCGTTTAATAATTCAACGATTTTTAAATTAATCTCATCAACCTTATCACGTAATTGCACTAACTCATTATTTGTACTCATTTCTTTTTCCTCCTCAAATTTTAAATGTCTATTCCAATACCACTTCTTTTATCAAGAAGTAAGTATGTAAAAATGAAAACAAAAAGTCCCTACTGAATAAACAGTAGGGACGAATTAATTAATCGCGGTACCACCCTAGTTGTGAACAAAAAATCTGTTCACCACCTTCATTTTGTTAACGATCAAAATGACCGTTTCTATTTTCAATAAATGAAATAGAAATTGCTCCAAGAATGTAATTCAGCATACCATATGTACTGACTCGCAGCCTACGTCAGCTCTCTTAAACAGGGAAGTTATGCCTACTGTGCTCTTATCATCGCAATATATTTAATTGTCAAAAGATTCATTAAAAAAGTTATTAATGAGGATTATAAAGCACTTTTAAATAGGCTGTCAATGCATTTTTTTTCTAAAATATGTAACGATTTTAAAAAAGATACATCATTATTAGATTGGTAGCGCTTACTATTTTCAACATTTTTTTTACACTGCTTACATTTTTTTTATGGTACAGACACACAGAATTTGTACATTACATAAATATATAAATAACAACTAACCTTACCTTCCTTAGGAGTGATTATATGACTGGTTTATTTACCGCCTTAAGTCTTTTCTTAAAAGAAGTGTTTGTGTTTGTTTCATATGTTAAAAATAATGCCTTCCCTCAACCTCTTTCACAAGCCGAAGAAACGCTCTATTTAAATCGTATGGCAAATGGAGATGGAGAAGCACGAAATTTATTAATTGAACATAATTTAAGACTCGTTGCTCACATCGTCAAAAAATTTGAAAATACCGGAGAAGATGCTGAAGATTTAATTTCGATTGGTACAATAGGTTTAATAAAGGCAATTGAGAGCTTTGTTCAAGGAAAAGGAACAAAATTAGCCACATATGCTGCTAGATGTATTGAAAACGAAATACTTATGCATTTACGTGCTTTAAAGAAAACAAAAAAAGATGTCTCACTTCATGATCCGATAGGCCAGGATAAAGAAGGCAATGAAATCTCACTATTAGACATATTAAAAACTGAGACGGAAGACGTAGTTGATCAAATTCAACTGAATATGGAATTAGAAAAAATCAAGCAATATATTAAGATTTTAGATGACCGTGAAAAGGATGTAATTATCCAACGATTTGGTATTGATATGGATAAAGAACTAACTCAACGTGAAATCGCAAAGAAATTAGGAATCTCAAGAAGTTATGTTTCGAGAATTGAAAAACGTGCTTTAATGAAAATGTACCACGAGTTTTTAAGAGCTGAAAAAGAAAAGAAAAAAGATAAAAAATAAACCACTAAAGATGAATATGACCTCCAATTGTTAGTCAAATCTAACAATTGGAGGGAATTCATTTTTAGTGGTTTTTATGCTTGCTCTTCTTTTTGCATTTTGCGTTTAAAATAATTGGATGTCAGAAAGAAACCTAATGCAAAAATCAGCATTGTAAAAACGATACTCTCGACGATCAATATTTTATGTTGGGTTAATCCGTCCTTTGGAAGGAGAGTCCCGATATAGAAAAAAGTAGCCAATGCTGTTGTTATTGCTCCAAATGTTTTAAAATCATTAACCTTCGCCTGTAGCTTTTTAAAATTCATGAATACTACACCTTCCCTTCTTGTTTACTTAATTAACTTTAACATATTTTATACAAAAAAAGTGAAGGTAATTAAAGGCAGTATATGTAGAGATTAGTAAGTATAAGAAAAATTAAAGTCATAAGATAAGTATTGTCTTGTTGATTTCCACTACAGGTTGCTCGCTTTTGTCCACAGCTCTTATAGAATATTGAACACAGAAAAGAATCAAATAATTGATACAACCGAATAAATTAATTTTGATTTATTACTATATCGCTAAAATATAATAACTTACTAATTAAGTTTTATTTCAGCTCAATTCCAGAACATATTTCAACACAAAGAAGAAAGAGATTATTTAAAATCCCTTTCTTCTGATAAAAATAGAAGTTGTCAAATTAATAAGTAATCTCTTGGTGATTTCCACTACAGGATGCTCGCTTTCCATGGGGCATGAGCTGAGCCTCCTCGTTCCTGCGGGGTCTCACCCTTCCTGCATCTCCCATAGGAGTCGATCATCGTCCAATCAATTCATCTAAAAAAGTTTATATTACAAATTGTCTCTAAATCAAGGTTGTAAAATTCAATATAATATCATCATGAATTAGGCTTATAGAACCAAAAATAGAAGCATTTCCATTTAAAATCAAATAGTATTAAAAACTCCAAAATTCTCATACCAAGATTTACCTTTTATAAACAAAAATCATATTTTTATCAAAATTAATTATAAGTTATTTCAACCCATTCTTAATAAACTCAATCGTACGTTCAGTTTCCTGTTCTTCGTTCCAAAAAGGGGTATTTTCTAGTACGATTGAAGAGATAACTAAACCAATTACTGTTGAGATAATTAATCTTAGTACTGTCGGTATCGGTAATTCTTTTATTTGTCCTTTATCAATAAACGATTGTAATACACTAGCTACTTTGGGGTACATTTTATCTTTAAAGAGTCTTTTTAGCTCTTCTTGCATATCGTCTTGGAATGGCATTTCTTGTATGATTATTTTTACAGCTGCTTTATTTTTCTTTGCAAATTCCATGCGATTTTTAATAAGCGCATTAAGAAAATCTTCAAATGTTTCGTATTCTAAATGAAATACTGCTTTAGAAAAACGATCCATTTCAAAAGGAGCAATTGTTTTTACTAATGTCGGTTTGATAATACTTTTTAGTAAATCCTTTTTTGTTTTAAAGTAACGAAAAATAGTACCTTCAGCAACATTTGCTTTTTTGGCAATTTCATTAGTAGAAGTACTAACAAAACCTTTTTCTGCAAATATTTCAATTGCAGCTTCAAGAATTTTTATTTCTTTTTCATTCATTTCTTGTAATTTTTCTTCTGGAAAAAACTCTTCTAATTTAATTGGTAACACTCCTTAAATTGAACGCTGTTTCTTTAAAGCAACTATATTTAAAGAAATAAATACGATTGAAAATCCAAGTAGGATCAGTAATTGAATTACAACATCTGAAAGCGACTGTCCTTTTATCATAATACCTCTAAGCGCTTCTGCTCCATATGTCAGTGGTAGAATACCCCCAATAAATTTGAACCAATTTGGTAAAAACGCTGTTGAGAAAATACCTGAAAAAAGAATTTGAGGGACTGCAATAACGGGAATAAATTGGACAACTTGGAATTCATTATTTGCATAGGCAGATAACAGCATTCCAAGTGTTAGAGCAGTTAAAGATAATAAAATATTAACTACGCAGACTTCCCATGCACTTCCTACATTATACATATCTAACACACTTATTGAAAAGACTGTTATAATGATCGATTGAATTAAAGCAAAAAATCCAAAGCCTAAAATATAACCAACTACTATTTCCCATCTTTTGACTGGTGTGACAAGTAATCTTTCAAGAGTTGTTGTTAATCTTTCCCTTACAAAAGAAATACCAGATAAGATAAATACAAATAAGAATGAGAAAAACCCAATAAAAATTGGTCCAATTGAATCAAATGATTCCATATTTTTACTACCATAAATTGGGTCCATTACAATTTTAAAATTCGAAGGTGTGTTTTCTTTAACTGCTGATTGAATAGCATCCATTACTGCTGTTGTTCTTGCCTTATCAGTCCCTTCAATTTGTACAACTATTTTCCCTGCTTTAAACAAAACAGCACCATCAAGATCCATGCTTTTTAACTTATCTTCTATGTCTGAAGGATTTACATTCTTTACTTTCGCATAATCTTTCACAATTTGCTCAAATGCTGGAGGTGCATCTACAAGGGCTAAAGTTGGTTTCGTATCATCCTGTTTTAAGATATACGAAAATAAAAACAATAATACGATAGGAGCAACAAAAATCATTGCAAGAGATCTTCTATCTTTTAAAAATTGTTTTATTATTCGTTTAGAAATTGCAAAGACTCTCATGAGCTCACCTCAGTATTAAAATATAGGTCTTCGATTTTACCTGTTTTTGATTGCGAGATTAAATTTTCAGTAGTATCTAAAGCAATTAATTCTCCTTCTCTAATTAATCCGATCCGTTCACATTTTTCAGCTTCTTCCATGATATGGGTTGTAATGATGATCGTAGTACCTTGCTTTTTCATCTCAAAAAATTGATTCCAAATTTGCTTTCTTAGTACTGGATCAATTCCAACTGTTGGTTCATCAAGGATTAGTAATGTAGGTTTATGGAGGATTGAAATGGCAAGAGAAAGTCGTTTTTTCATTCCCCCAGAGTATTGATTAACTTGCTTGTTTAATGAATCCTCTAATCCAACGATTTCAGCTACTTCTTTAATTCTCGACTTAAGTTCTTTACCTTTTAAATTATACAGAGCACCAAAGAAACTTAAATTATCAGCTCCCGTTAAATCGCTATATAATGCGTCAGATTGCCCCATGTAACCTATAGACGGAAGGACAGAAAAATTAGGCATTTTTTTGTTGTAAACTAGTACCTCGCCTTTTGAACTTTTATCAATCCCAGCGACCAATTTTATTAAAGTTGTTTTCCCAGAACCTGATGGGCCTAAAATCCCAAAAATTTCACCTTCTCGGATGTTCATTGAAATATTTTTTAGCACAGCTCTTTTTCCAAATAAACGATCGACTTTCTGGATTTGAACTACATCGCTCATCGTAATCCTCCGTTCAAGTATATTTACAATCTATATTATTCAAAATGAGTGAGTACTCACTCTATACTTTCATCTTAGTTCATCCTTTACGATTAGTCAATAAAAAGTGAGTACTCACTCAATCGCATTATAGAAAAAGGCTGCAAGGGCTGGTTATCCGCTTGGTTTTATAATAGCACCAATATATCTGCACCTTGAAACTCGGAAAGTTCTTTAATCGTAATACTCGAACTTGGTGGTATATCAATTACATAAACAAGGCAATGAAGACAATATTCCACCTCTACACTATATTGCACCCAAAACGCCTCCATTCCAAAAAATAAAATGTATAAACAATATTTTAGAAGTATTTATTATTTGTGTAAAACTTCACAAATATCATTGACATTTTCAAAAACAAGGGTTATATTACTGATGTGGTCAATCGCCGATTACACTTGTCGCCGATTATTCAATACTACACGAGGAGACATAATTAATGAATAGAGTACTTGTAATAAATGCACATCCAAATTTCAATTCCGAAGAGGTATATAGTGTAAATGTATTAAATCATTTTAAGAACACACTTAAAAGTAAGGACCCTTCTGCAAAGATTGAGCAAATTAACTTGTATAACGAATTTATACCTAATGTAGATTCAAACGTTTTATCTGCATGGGGAAAATTAAGTGAAGGTATTCAACTTAACTCAGATGAAGCTCGTAAAATAGAAAGAATGAATGAGATATTAAAGCAATTTAAAGAGATAAAGCAGTATGTAATCGCCTTCCCACTTCATAATTTCAATATTCCATCTAAATTAAAAGATTATATGGATAATATTTTAATTGCGCGTGAGACTTTTAAGTATACAGAAGACGGTTCAGTAGGGTTACTTTATGATGATCGAAAATTATTAGTCATTCAAGCCAGTGGTGCAATTTATACAAATGATGATTGGTATACAGAGGTTGAGTACGCTCATAAGTATTTAAAATCCATGTTTAATTTCTTAGGTGTTGAAGACTATCAAATAATAAGAGCACAAGGCACAGCTTTGTTAAAAAGAGAAGAAATATTGGCTAATGCATATAAGGAAGCTGAAGATGCTGCAATGCGTTTTATAAAATAATTGAAAAAATTTAGACTTAAGAACTATTAAGGATATGTCATTTTAAAAATGGTATCAATGAGCAAAAACGGCATACTAAATAATCAAATTAAATAATTAAATTCATAATTAGTGAGGTTAACATAAATGAAAATTGTAGTAGTTGGTGGTACTGGATTTATTGGAACTAAAATAGTTAGCAAACTTCGTGAGACAGAACATGAAATTATTGTAGCATCACCTTCCTTAGGGGTTAATACAATTACTGGTGAAGGACTTGTTGAAGTACTTATGGGCACTGATGTTGTAATTGATGTAACTAATTCCCCTTCCTATGAAGACAACGTCGTATTGGACTTTTTTGAAACTTCTACTCGAAATATTCTTGCTGCTGAGAAAATTACCAACGTAAAACATCATGTTCATTTATCAATTGTAGGTACGGATGGTCTTCTTGAGAGTGCATACTTCCGTGGTAAAATGGCTCAAGAAGAATTAATAAAAGATTTTAGTATCCCTTACACGATTGTTCGTACAACACAATTCTTTGATTTTATTCTGACTCTTACAGATTTATTTACCGATGGAGACACTATTCGTTTACCTGATTCGTATAATCAGGCAATATCCTCTGAAGATGCTGCAGAAGGCATAGTCGACTTTGCACTAAGTACACCAGTAAACGGTATAGTTAATTTAGCCGGACCAGATCGAATGAAATTTGTTGATTACGTAAAGGCTTACTTAGAAAGTAAAAGTGATATACGTAAAATTGAAGCAGACGAAAAAAATCTATACTTTGGTGCAAAACTTGGCGAGTTTTCGTTAGTTCCTACTTTAGAAGAAACTCTGCATACTGCCCCAACACATTTTAAAGATTGGCTTAAAGAAAAATAAGATATTAATACCTGCTTTTGTTTAAATCCCTATTTTTAAGTTTAGACTTCAATATTAAAGTAAAAAAATGTATGGAGCAATAGCTACCATACATTTTTTATTTTAATTTCATACTCTATTTTTCTACATTACAAAATAGATTTTCTAAAGAAAGATGCCTATAAGGCATCTTTACTTAAAAGATTTATAACGCTTTAATCATTTCCTCAACCATTAATGTTGAATTAACAGCTGCCGTATGAAGGAATTGATCAAATGAAATATTTGATTCTTTACCTGCAATATCTGACAATGCTCGTGTTACAACAAATGGTACTTTAAAAGCATAACAAACTTGAGCGATTGCAGCTGCTTCCATCTCTACAGCATATAGATCACCAAATTTCTCTTTTACAAAGTCTACTCGTACTGGATCATTCATAAATGAATCACCAGTTACGATTAATCCTTCAACAACTTGGATACCATTAATTTTTTCAGCGCATTTTTTAGCGATAGACTTTAATTTGTCATCAGAAGGGAATGCAGCTGGCATACCTGGAACTTGACCATATTCATAATTGAACGCGGTAACGTCTACATCATGATGACGCACTTCAGTTGAGATCACAACGTCTCCTACATTTAAGTCAGTATGAAGTCCGCCTGCAGATCCTGTGTTAATAACAACATCTGGCTGATATTTTTCTAAAAGAATTGCTGTTGCCATTGCGGCATTAACTTTACCAATTCCAGACTTTAATAAAATTACTTCTTTACCTTCGTATGTACCTATATTATATTCTGAGCCTGCAACTTCTTCTTTTCTCAGGTTGTCTAATTTATCACGTAATACATGTACTTCTTCTTCCATTGCTCCAATAATAGCTAATTTCATTCTTTAAATTCCCTACTTTCTCTTTCAAACTTTAATCATTTTACCATATAGAGACATATCATTCATCTTTAAGAATGCGTACAACAAAAAACACTTTAAATTTTAAAAGTTTCCTAAAAAGGCGTTCGCTTTCCATGTGGCGTAACCTTATCGTTTGATCCCATAGAGACTCAAACTTTTTAGCTTTTAATACTTTAACTCTTTTACTTCTTGTACCAAAATAGGGAGCCAGCCTTCTTTTACAACCCAATGTAAGTAAATGACATATTTATAGCTTAAGTCGTTTGTAGCAACGTATACATTTATACTTTGCTGATCGTATCCTTGACTAATATGCCAAATTGAATAATCTTCTTTTGTTAAAGAAATCGCATTTGATACTGCTTCTTCCATTTCATAAAAGTCCTGAGACATATGACTATAATGAACTTTATGTGGCTCAACTTGTCTTGTTTTATTAGGTGTCCATTCTTTTACAGTCGATTCTATAATATTTTCATCATTTATTGAATCTTTAATAATCTCATTTACTTTTTCTCGATATTTCGCTTGATAAGGATTCGGTATATCTGTCATTTGCTTTGGTTCTTGAGCAATCGTAGTAATCTGAGCTTTTGCAGTATTAGGCTCTATCTTTTGTTGGTTGATGATTGGTAAAGTTATTTTTATCCCTAAATAGATGATTCCAAAAAGAAGTGGAATAAGTAGTATTCGGAAAAAATAATTTCCTCTTCGTACTCGTCTTAATTTTTGGACCCTTTTGTTTGATTCAATTGAAGACATTGACAAAATCCTCCAAAAACAACTAATTTTTCCCTATTTTAACATAGAGTTAATTAATTAAAAATAGCTATTTTGTGTGGTTTTTATCAAAGTTATATATAGATTTTATTAAACTTGTAACAGTGTCAGAAGTAGATGTAACTTCGTTTGGAACATTTAAACTAACAACTGCGAATGCATACCTTGGCTTATCATATGGAAAATAACCTGCAAACCATTTGTTTTGTTCGACTATTTTACCATCTACTACTTTTGTTTCCGCTGTACCACTTTTCCCTGCTAAAGTGTAAGGCAAACTAGTATATCGATTTCCCGTTCCTTTCGCATCCGTAACTACACCTCGAAGTAACTCTCTTAATTTTTGCATTGAATCTGGAGCTAGATAATCATCAGCTAATGTCTGTTCTGGGAATTTAAACATTTCTGTACCATTTTTATATACTACAGAATCTACTACTTTTACTTGTTTTGGGCTTCCACCTCGCGCAATGGTAGCCATCATATTAGCTACAGCTAAAGGGGATACTTTCACATCCTGTTGTCCAATGGATGTATTTAAGAGCTTATCACTTAAAGAGTTTCCTACAAAATATGTTGGTTTCCCTTCATTTTGAAATTGACTAAAACTAGATTCATGATAGACAGATCCTGTCCATCCTACTGGACCATCTAAACCTAGCTTTTTTGCATAGGCTTGAAACATATCTTTATTTTTTAAAGTTAATTGCTTACCTAATTGGCCAAATGTGTAATTACAACTTTCATAGAAACTTTGTTGAAAAGTTAAATTACCTTTTCGCTTTTTCTCTTCATCTTCGTATTTACCGACTAGATTATTATTGCAATTATACATTTGATTTTCTTTCACAATACCTTGATCTATTGCAGCAGCCGCTACAACTGTTTTAAAGACGGAACCGGGTGTACTAGCTAATAATGCATAATTAGTCGCAGTATTATCATTTGAAGAAAATAAATTTTGGAAATTCATAGTTGGTCGACTAACCATTGCTAATAAATTGTTCGTCTTTACGTCAATTAACACTGCAGCACCTTTTTGAAGTTTAGCTTGGTCAACAGCTTGTTCTAAAATTTGTTGTAAATCTTTATCTAGTGTAGTAGAAAGGGAAACAGGATAAAATGGATTACTAGGTTTTGCATATTTGACTTCATTTCCAAACATAGGTTTACCTAAATTATCCACGTGAAGCATTAAATTAGATGTGCCATCAGATTTTAAGAAATCTTCAAACTGAGCTTCTAAACCAATTACCCCAAATTCTTTAGGCTTATAATTTCGATCACTTTCATACTGTTTTTCATATTGTTCTTTATTTTCCCTAGCTATTCCAATTAGGTGTTCTGCCAATTGTTTATCATCTTTGTCTTGAGACAGCATGGAAATTAATCCAGAAACATGTAAATTATTTATTTGATCAATTTGTTCAGATGTTAATGTTTTTGTCATTCCTTCTAATGTAAAAGGTTCTTTTTTACCATTAAACTGATCTTTAATTTTTGCAACCGGTACTCCTGTAATCGACGATAATTTATCAATTGGCCAATCGATTGTTTTTAAAAATGGAAATAAAATAACTTTTGGAGTGTAAGCTGCACTTAATAATTTTCCATTTCGGTCAAGTATTTTTCCACGTCCATTATCAATCCGAAACTGAAATGTTCTTTGAGCAACACTTCGTTCAATTAAATTTACCTTTTGTGGGCCAAAATTCTTTTGATGAAGTACACTAATATCTAAACATCTGTATGCGATTAAAGAAAATAGTAATGAAAATATAATTAATATGGCTTTTATCCGTCTATGCATATAAAAAACACCTCATCTACAGTGTAGACGGGGTGTTCTTTTTTCAAACAATTAAATTGTTAAACAAATCAAATTATTTAACAGCAAGGATTCTTACTTGCATATCTCCACCTGGAGTATTAACTGTCACTTCTTCACCAACAGTTTTGCCTAATAAGCTTTTTGCGATTGGAGAATCATTTGAAATTTTACCTTCAAATGGATCAGCCTCAGCACTACCTACAATTGTGTAAGTTTCTTCGTCACCAGCTGGTAATTCTAAGAAAGTTACAGATTTACCTAAAGTTACTGTATCTGATGCATCATTATTTTCTGTAATAATTTCAGCATTACGGATCATATTTTCTAAAGTTGTAATACGACCTTCAACAAATGCTTGCTCATCTTTTGCAGCATCGTATTCAGAGTTCTCTGAAAGGTCACCAAAGCTACGAGCAATTTTAATACGCTCTACTACTTCAGCACGCTTTACTGTTTTTAAATTTTCTAATTCTTGTTCTAATTTTTGTTTCCCAGCTAAAGTCATAGGGAATTTTTTTTCGTTAGCCATTTTGTACACTCCTTTTAGTATCCACCGTTTCTTTTATGTAGAACTTCTAAATATCTGTTTATACAATGTAGTTGTACAAACAGTGTATGAGAATAATTAATGAAACATTCAACTTATGAAAACGCATTCTTTTATATAGAAAGATGAAGAAGTGAGTGCTTCTCCATCTTTCCAAAATTATTTTTAGGAATTATTCTCTCATATGAACGTATTATAATACACTTACTCTTTCAAGTATAGTCTGAATTTTTGTAGCCATTAAATCGATAGCCACAAAGTTCTGACCACCTTCTGGTATGATAATATCTGCGAATTTCTTAGATGGTTCACAGAATTGATTATGCATAGGGCGTACAACATTCACATATTGATCTACTACAGAATCAACTGTTCTTCCACGTTCTTTTATATCTCGTTGTATTCTACGAAGGATTCGTAAGTCAGCATCTGTATCTACAAATATCTTTATATCCATTAAATCACGTAAACGCTCGTCTTCTAATACTAGAATACCTTCTAAAATAATAACTTCTTTTGGCTCTACAGGGATTGTTTCTGAAGATCTTGTATGAATTGTATAGTCATATACAGGTTTTTCAATTGCTTTGTATTGCAATAAATCTTTTATATGCTCAATAAACAAATCATTATCAAATGCTAATGGATGGTCATAATTTGTTTTCAATCTTTCTTCCATTGGTAAATGCGTTTGATCTCTATAATAAGAATCTTGCTGAATCATTAAAATTGAATGACCTTTAAATTGATCATAGATTGCTTTTGTTACAGAAGTTTTACCAGAGCCAGTCCCTCCAGCAATTCCAATTACAATGGGCTTATTCCCCATACTTCAATCCCTCTTTCTTATCAAACTAACTTTTTTCTCATCATGTTGTAAGGATAAACTTTTTGATCCACTTTAATTTTTACGATTTCTAATGGATGTCTTGCAGCGTCTACTTCTGTTCCTTCTTCATTAACAATTACACCAACTGTTTGTTTGAAGTTGTCCATTTCAGGTCCAAAGAATTCAATTTGGTCACCTGGTTTGAAGTAGTTACGTTGTTGGATTGTTGCGATACCAGTTTCATCATCATAGTCTAATACAAGACCTGCAAAATCATACGTTGTTTTTTTGCTATGATTTCCATACATTTGCTCTTTCATTCCTGGAAGTCCTTCAAAGAATGAAGAAGCAGTGTCACGATTAGCACATTTATCTAGTTCTTCAACCCATTCTTCTTTAAATTCAAAGTTTTCAGGGTCAGCACAATATGCATCAATTAATTTACGATAAACAGATACAACAGTAGCTACGTAATGGATTGATTTCATACGTCCTTCAATTTTTAAACTATCTACACCCATTTCAATAAATTTAGGAATTGAACGTAATAAGTTTAAATCTTTAGGGCTCATTGCAAATGGAGCATCTTCTTCAGCAAATAAAGCATTTTCTGAAGCATCAGGATTTTGTGACTCAGTTTGAACTAAATCGTAATCCCAACGACATGATTGACAACATCCACCACGGTTTGAATCACGTGCAGTCATATGATTACTTAAAGTACAACGGCCAGAATAAGCAATACACATTGCTCCATGAATAAATGTTTCAATTTCAACATCTACTTTTTCTTTGATTTCTTTTATTTCTTCATAGCTCGTCTCACGTGCTAATACTAATCGATGTAATCCTTCTTCTTTCCAGTATTGTGCAGCACGATAATTTGATAAAGATTGTTGTGTACTTAAATGCACCTCTAATTTAGGAGCAGCCTCTTTACATGTTTCAATAATATATGGGTCAGCTACAATAATACCCGTTACTCCTGCAGCTTCAATTCCTTGTAAATATTCAACTAATCCGTCCATGTTTTCGTTATGAGCAAATATATTTGTTGTTACATAAATTTTCGCATTAAATTTGTTTGCAAATGCTACCCCTTCAGCCATTTCTTCTATAGAGAAGTTATCTGCATTCGAACGTAAACCAAACTCTCTACCGCCGATAAATACAGCATCTGCGCCGTATCTTACTGCAATTTTTAATTTTTCTAAATTACCAGCCGGTGCTAATAGTTCAGGTTTCTTCACGATTACACGTTTGCCATCAACTATTTTATCTAATTGTCCAATTGCCATTATTAATCCTCCTCTTTAATACAGGACTAAGGTCCAAGGCTCTGCACTAGAATTCCTTGGCTGTCCTAAAATATCCATGATTTAATCTTGCTTCTATTAATACACCGTTTCTTTAAAGAAGAATCCTGTGTCAAGTGGTCTATTTACAGGTTGGATTGCTTCGATTTTGTCGAAAAGTTCGTCTTTAATATCTTCGTAAGCTTCACGATCTTCTACACATAGATCAATAGCTTGTCTGTATAGTTTTGTTACTTCAATGATATACTCTGAAGATTTTAAGACTCCGTCAATTTTGAATGAATCAATACCTGCATCAACTAATTCTTCTAACTCGTTAACAATACAAATATCATTTGGACTCATAATATGAGTTCCATTTTGATCTTCAAAAATTGGATATTTATTATTACGTTCGTGGTCAACTAGGAACATATTTTCTTCATATTTCTTTTGTTGAACGATCTCTAAATTCTTTCCTTGGTATTCAAAATAGTTACCGACAAGTGAACGTTTTGATTGGAACATAGCAGTCATCCCATGTACTTGTACTTCGATTTCTACTTTAGCATTTTCTTTAATTTCAGCGACAGCTTCAAAGCTTAACTCTCTAGCTAATACCGCACGTTTAGATCCACGTTTTCCCCAGTAATTACATGTAAACCAGTTTGTTGCCGTTGTTTCTGTGTTCCAATGTAATTGCATATTAGGTGCAATCGCACGTACAGACATAAGAACTGCAGGATCTCCGAATACAATTGCATCCACATTTGCATCTCTTAAAAAAGCAATATAATCTTCAATTTCATCAAGAATTTCATTATGGTAGACGCCATTCATCGCTACATATACTTTTACATTTTTTTTATGTGCAATTTCTACTGCTTCTTTTACAGCTTCACGATTAAATTCACCCGCTAAGCGTAATCCAAAACGTTGTTCACCAATAATAACTGCGTCTGCACCAGCATCAGCTAATTTATCTATATCATTTAGGTTAGTTGGCGTAACTAATAATTCAGGCTTAATCATTATTAACTCCCCTTTTCTTACTAATAGCAACTCCATCACCAATTGGTATAATTGTCGAATCATACTTAGGGTGATTCATTAGCCATTCATTGTAATTTTGAATCTTTTTTATTAAAGCTTTCTTGCGTCGATCATCAACAAGATCCGCACTTTCAGCAACTTGGCCTTTAAATAAAACATTATCTGAAATGATAACACCTCTGTCTGATAACAAAGGCTCATATAATTCAAAAAATCGTTTATACTGAGCTTTAGCTGCGTCGATAAAAATAACATCAAATTGTCTGTTTACAGGCAACTTTTCTTTTAAAAGTAAAGCATCACCTTCTAAAAGTAGAATTCGATTGCTGTAATCACTTCGCTCAATAAACTCTTTTGCTTTTCGAATTCTCTCTGCATTTCGCTCCATTGTAACAATCTTCACATTTGGAAACTCTTTTGCCATTCGAATACTTGAATAGCCTATTGCACTGCCAATTTCAAGAATGGAAGTTGGCTGTATTAAATAAAGTAAACCAAGCATAAATTCCATACCTGCTTTATCCATTATCGGCACATGATGCTCAAATGCATAAGTTTCCATTTCTTCTATAAAAGGTTCTCTATGTTTATAAAAATTCGCCAAGTATTGACGAACTAAAACGTCATTCATTGCTTATAAAGCCTCCAATAGAAATACAACCTTGTCAAAAACAAGGTGTAAGTAAAATTTCTTTGTATCTGAATTTTTTTAGACCCGTAATATTCTAACATAAAAAAAAGACCCTTGGCTAGTACCAAGAATAGTTACAACGCTTTCACTATTTTTTAATTTACAAAATTCCTCAGTAGACTATTTATACTACTGAGGAATTTAATATTTTCACTTTAAAAAAAGTAATAAATTGGCAGCAAGATAGAGTAATCGACGTTGTTGCCAATTTAGGAATCAAGTATAAGTGCAACTACGTCTCTGGCTTCGCAAAAAAGGCTTGTCAATCGACGATTTTACTATATTATACAAGTATTTCCAACTTTTTATTTTATATGCTTTTCTTTTTCAGTATTGTGTTCTGCTAACGACTTTGTAAAGATTACTTTACCTGTTTTATCAGCAAGGAAATATAGATAATCTGATTTAGCAGGCTTTAGAGCAGCTTCTATACTATCAACGCCAGCACTTGCGATTGGTCCTACTGGTAACCCTTTAACATAGTAAGTATTATAAGGAGATTTAACTTCTAAATCTTTATATAATACGCGTTCTTTATGTTTACCCAGTGCATACAAAACTGTCGGATCCGTTTGTAATGGCATTCCTATTTTTAGTCGGTTATAAAACACACTTGAAATTAACTTTCGATCTGTTGTACCAGTGGCTTCTTGCTCAATTAATGAGGCCATTGTTAATGTCTGATGAGGAGTAAGCTTTTGGCTACTCATTTCTGTTTTATATAGGTCTAATGTTTTTACTGTTTCATTTAACATTGGTGTAATTATTTCCTCTAAACTTGGAGTATAATCCCCATACATATAAGTTGAAGGATATAAGTACCCTTCTAATGGATAGTGAATTCCTGGTTTAAAAACATCATTCGTTATTAATTGCGGAAACTTTTTTTGTAGTCCCTGAATAAATGTTTTATCATTCAACTGTTTTAGTACAGCTGCTTGATCTAATTTAAATCCTTTTGCAATAATCGCTGCGATTTCGCTTAATTGAGAACCTTCAGGAATCATTAAATCCTTTACAGCAACTTGATATTTACCACCTACCTGTAAGTGATTAATAATCGTTGCAACTCCTTGATTTTCGCTAAAATGATAATTCCCTGATTTTAGACTAGCGTTGTTATGCAACTTCACATATAGTTTAAAAATTGAAGTATTTTTTATTAAGTTTTTCTTTTTTAATATTGCTGCAATATTATCAACAGAGCTTCCTTGAGGAATTGATACTAATTTAATTTGTTTATTTGCTGAATTAACTGGTTTTAACATATGTTTATAAGTTGCAAAACCCGCTCCAACTACGACAATACAAGCAATAATTAAATATGTAAAAATAAGCATAATCCTGCTTTTTTTATTTGTATTCTTGTATCCATTTTTATCAAAATCGTTAAATGACAAACTTATCTACCTCCTTTTCCACGTTATAGTATACTACAAATATGTACTAAATCGGCAATTTTCTACATAAAAAAAATGCTAAACACTTTTATAAGCGATTAGCATTTTTAAATCCAGAGATATTATTCTCCTTCTTCTTCGTCAAAGAAAGTGTTTAATACTTCTTCAACCATTTCCCACTCTTCGTCAGATTCGATTGGATATAACTCTCCATCTTCACCATCTTCTGCAGGAATGAAGCTAGATGCATGGTAGATTGGGTCTCCATCTTCATCAAACTCTTGTCCAACTGGACTATAAATTACGTATGATTTACCATAATCATCTGATTCAAAAGTCATGATAATATTACAAAGAATCTCATTACCTTCCTCATCGATGATTGTAATTTGTCTGTCTTCACCGTGTTCCATTTATATCACCTCTATTATTTTAATCCTTTTATGTATTAGTATAAAAGTGAAGAGGTGGAGGGGCCGCACAAAAAGTTATTTCTGCAAATACCATTGTTGTCGGCCAATCTCCATTCTTCTTTATCACTTTATACTATCTAAGTAGTTTTGTAAAATAACTACTGCTGCCATTTTATCGATTACTTGTTTTCTTTTCTTGCGACTTACGTCAGCAGAGATTAGAAATCGTTCGGCTGCCATTGTTGAAAGTCTTTCATCCCATAGTATAACCGGAAGATTGAATTCTTCTTCAATCATTTTTCCGAAACGCGTACATGCTTCACCGCGTTCTCCAATACTTCCGTTCATATTTTTAGGTAAACCTACCACTACTTTTTCGATTTCGTAGCTGTCGATGATTTCTTTTAGTCGGTCTAGTCCAAATTTCTGACGTTCTTCATCAATTTTGACTGTCTCAATACCTTGAGCCGTCCAACCAAGAGCATCACTTACAGCTACACCAATTGTTTTAGTACCTACATCTAGCCCAAGTGCTCTCATTAATTATTCTCCACGATGTTGTTGTAAGTAAGATTTAACTAATTCCTCAATGATTTCATCACGTTCTAGTTTTTTCATCATACTTCTTGCGTCATTGTGACGAGGAATGTATGCAGGATCACCTGATAATAAGTATCCTACTATTTGATTGATTGGATTATAGCCTTTTTCTTGTAACGCGTCATGAACCTTTAATAAAACTTCATTAACTCGTATATCTTGACCTTCATCTTGCAAACTAAACTTCATCGTTTTATCAAATGAATCCATACAAAGCACCCCACTTATCCGTATATTTTTAGCTAATTACATTGTACCATTTTTATTACGCAGTTACGAATCAGCTAAAAAATTTTATATCTGTTATTGTACACGATTTTTGTATTATTTTGAAATCGTGTTCATCCATTTTTCAACAAAAGCAACAGCTTCGTCTAATTTCGAAGGATCTTTACCGCCAGCTTGAGCCATATCAGGACGGCCTCCGCCTCCTCCGCCACAAATTGAAGCAGCTTCTTTTATTAGATTTCCTGCATGATATCCTTGACCTACTAAATCTTTTGTAACACCAGCAATTAAGTTTACTTTACCTTCATTAGCAGAACCAAGTAATACAACAACAGAACCAATTTTATTTTTAAGGTCATCAACCATTGTGCGGAGACTATTCATATCTGCTCCATTTACTTTAGCAGCTACAAATTTTACTCCATTTACTTCTTTTACGTTATTACTAATATTTCCTGCTTCAATATTGCTTAATTTTGAAGAAAGTGATTCATTTTCTTTTTGAACTTGTTTTAAATCTGATTGTAAAGTTTCAATACGAGCAACAACGTCTTTCGTATTTGATTTTAATAGACCAGCTGCCTCTTTTAGTTGGCCAATTTGTTCTTGCATATATTCGTAAGCTGATTTGCCAGTTACTGCTTCAATACGTCGCGTACCAGCTCCAATTCCTGACTCAGAAATTATTTTAAATGTACCGATCGATGCTGTGTTATCAACATGACATCCACCACATAGCTCAAGACTATAATCTCCAACTTGTACTACTCGTACTACATCCCCATATTTTTCACCGAATAATGCCATTGCTCCCATTGCTTTTGCTTCAGCAATTGCTTTTTCAGAAATTTGAACTGGGATGCTTTCCCAAATTTTTTCATTCACAATTTTTTCAATTGTTTCAAGTTCTTCAGACGTTACTTGACCGAAATGAGAAAAGTCAAAACGTAAGCGTTCTTGGTTTACTAATGAACCAGCTTGATTTACATGAGTTCCAAGTACATCCTTTAATGCTTGGTGTAATAAGTGAGTAGCTGTGTGGTTCTTTACAATACTTGATCGGTTAGCTTTATTAATTGTTGAATCAACTTTAGCACCAACTGATAAAGCACCTTCAACAACCTTTACGCGATGTAAATTTTGTCCGTTTGGAGCTTTTTGAACATCAAGTACTTCTACTTTTAAACCAGGAGCAGTTAAAGTTCCACAGTCTGCAATTTGACCGCCACTTTCAGCGTAGAAAGGAGTTACATCAAGAATTAAATGAGCTTCTTCTCCATTTGCTACATCTTCAACTTTTTCTCCGTCTTGTACTAGAACAAGAACTGTAGATTCAACCGAACCTTCGCTATAACCTACAAAAACTGAAGTTTCCTTGATTTCACGAAGTGCCTCACTTTGTACTTGCATTGAGTCAACATCTTGTCTTGCAGAACGCGCACGTTCACGTTGTTTCTCCATTTCAACTTCGAAACCGTCATGATCAACTGTTAATCCTTCTTCTTCTGCATACTCTTCTGTTAATTCAATTGGGAAACCGTATGTGTCATAAAGACGGAAAACATCTTCACCTTTAATTACAGTACTGCCTTTAGCTTTTGCATCCTTCATTACATTTGTAAGAAGTGATAACCCTTCATGTAATGTTTCATGGAAACGTTCTTCCTCATTTTTAATTACCTTTTGAATGAACGGTACTTTTTCTTTCACATTTGGATAGTAGCTTTCCATAATTTCTGCAACAACTGGAACAAGTTCAAACATAAATGGACGTTCAATACCTAATTTTTTAGCAAAACGAACAGCACGACGGATTAAACGACGTAATACATATCCGCGACCTTCATTTGAAGGAAGAGCGCCATCTGCAACAGCAAATGATACCGTACGGATATGGTCAGCAATTACTTTAAAAGCAGTATCTTGATCTAATTGTCCATTTCGATATTTTTGACCCGAAATTGTTTCAACAACATTAATAATTGGCATAAACAAATCAGTGTCAAAATTTGTGTCTACTTCTTGTAGTACACTTGCCATACGTTCTAAGCCCATACCAGTATCAATGTTTTTGCTTGGTAATTCAGGGTATTCTTTACGGTCTAAACCATCTTTTGAATTAAATTGAGAGAATACAATATTCCAAATTTCTAAATATCGATCATTTTCTAAATCCTCTTTTAATAATTTAATTCCAATGTTTTCTGGATCATATTTTGTTCCACGATCATAGAAAATCTCTGTACATGGTCCACATGGTCCTTCACCAATTTCCCAGAAGTTACCTTCTAAAAGGATAATATGCTCAGGATCTAATCCTAATTTAATCCATAAATCATACGTTACTTTATCCTCAGGATAGACTGTAACGAATAATTTTTCTTTTTCAAAACCAAACCATTCAGATGAAGTTAAAAGCTCCCAACCCCATGTTACAGCTTCTTCACGGAAATAATCTCCGATTGAGAAATTACCTAACATTTCAAAAAATGTATGGTGACGAGCTGTTTTCCCAACATTCTCAATATCATTTGTTCGAATTGATTTTTGTGAATTTGTTATTCTTGGATTCTCTGGAATTACTCGACCATCAAAATATTTTTTTAATGTCGCTACACCACTATTAATCCATAATAAAGTTGGATCTTCTACTGGTACTAAAGATGCACTTGGCTCAATAGAGTGACCTTTTTCTTTAAAGAAGTCTAAGTACATTTGGCGAATTTGAGCAGCAGTTAGCTTTTTCATTATATTAACCTCCATTTAGTAAATTTATAATGTTATAAAAACAAAAAAATCCCGTCCCTAAAACAGGGACGAGATGTACTCGCGATACCACCCTGATTATGAATAGAAAGCCTGTTGCTTAGGCAAAATGCCTCGAAGTCTATTCATCACCTCAAGAGACCGTAACGTGGTCTGACGCGTCAGTGATTAGCTGCATTCAGGAGTAGCTTTTCTGTCACCCTTCATTAAAGTTTCTTTCAGCCTAGGAAACTTCTCTCTTTTGCATAAGCTTAAATGGTTTAGTGACATACTTTTTCCTTCAAAATTTTGCAAATATAAATTGTATGAAAAAATAGTATCATTGTCAAAAATGAAAGTCAAGTTGAGAGACGCTCTTTTCTATTACTGTAATAGCGAATAACAGAAATGATGACCACTAATACCGGTACAGCAACTAACAAACCTATAAAACCAGCTATTTCACCTGCAACTAATAATGAAAACATAATAATAACCGGATGAGTATGAATTGATTTTCCAATTATGAGCGGAGAAAGGACGTTACCTTCGATCAATTGTAAAATAATTAATGTAATACCTACTCTAATTAATAAACTTGTCCCTCCTGAAGCGGCTAAAAACAGAGTTGGTACAGCTCCAATAACCGGTCCAAAATACGGAATGATATCTGTAATACCTATGACCACTCCTAATACTAGAGCATATTTCATTCGAACAATCCAAAGAAATATTGTTGCTAGTACAAACAGTAAAAAACAAACTAATATTTGACCACGAATATATTTTCCAAATGTATTATTAAGTTCTTTTGCTAAACCTTTTGCTTCATATCGCCATTTGTAAGGGATAATTTTCCAAAACATATTAGATAAGACCTTATAATCTTTTAAAAAGTAAAAAACGATAAACGGAATGATAAAGAGTGAAATCATATTATTTACTAATTGCTTCATCCATTCACCAGATTTATTCAATAATGATAATCCTGATCTTTCAGCGCCATTAATCATTAAATCAATCCGATTATGAAGAAAAATTGGCATTCTCGAAGTTTTTCGATCGATTTTTGATAAAAAACTATCATATAATGCCATAACTTTAGGAAAAGCTCTTAAAATATCTTGCCACTGTTGTTTAAAAATTGGGAGTAGTAAATAAAGCCCTAGTACACACCCTCCAAAAAATAATAAATAAATCAATAAAATCGCAAATACTCGTTTTATCCCTTTTTTATGAATATATTCAATTGCTGGATGTAACAAATAGGCAATTATTAACCCAATCAAAAATGGAACCATCGATTTTAAAACACCAATTACAATATGTAAATACACTGGTTTTAAATAATAAAATACTATTCCAACTAATCCAATGAGCAAAATTAAACATAATCGATATATCCACTTCAGCTTTAAACCGTCCATAAAAAAACCTCCATACTGATAATAGTATGGAGAATTTCAATTAAATTATGTGACTTGTTAAAAATTTTGCGAAGTCTTCTCTCTTCACAACATTCAATACACATTTCGTTTTTGCCTCTTGTTCAACGATTGTTAGTTCTTTTGGAAATTCATTCTCTACTCCAATTGTCATATAAGCTAACTTCTCTTGTGCCCGCCTAGATCTAGTATTCGACTCTTTTGCACCAGCAAAAACATAATCCATTTTCAACTCGTTAAAAGCAATTTTTAAAATTTCCATTTTTGAAGCTTCATTATACCCTTTCCCCCAAAATGGAACACCTATCCAAGTACCGATATGACAAATCCCATCTCCTCGGTCAATGTGCTTTAAAGTTGTTATACCGACTACTTCATCTTGTTCGTTCAATATTATCCGATTTATTACCTTACCTTCTAATTCCTGCTGAACAATATAACTAATAAATCCAATTGTATCATCAATATTATCCACTTTTATTCCCAATACATCTTTCACACCTGGATCTGATGATAACTTAAAAACCTGCTCTGCATACTTCAAATCATTTTTAACAAGCCTAACTCCCACTCCCACATTTACCATCTCTTTTCCATGTTTTTATAAATGATAAAAGAAGATGATCATTTTCTCAATGGAAAATTATAAATAATTGAGTAATGTAAGATTAGGATTGGATGAAATACATTGAAAAAACTTAGAACATGTCCTTTATAGACATGTCAGAGTGATAAAATATAAAATATTCAAGCGTAAATTAAGTGCATCTTATTGATATGATAATTATTTTTTTATCCTATAATGATATTAATATCTTTGAACGGCTTTATAAAATTAACAAACTAAGTAATTGTTTAGTCTTGAGAAGTTAAAAATATTTAAGAGCTTATTTTTAGAAAAACATTTTAAAATGATTATTATAATACGTTGAAGTTCGATCTTAATTGACCTACAAACTGGACCTTCAAACTGATTACCATGCTGTATGCTACTCTAAGTAAAGGATTTTAAAATAGGTTTTTAGTGTAACCATTTTTTGATGAATAAATTGATTGGAACGGAGGGGTGCTCGACTCCTATGGGATATGCGGGAAGCCACAGACCCCACAGGAACGCACGTGACGAGGAGGCTTAGGTCTCGCCCCATGGAAAGCGAGCATCCCGCAGTGGAAATCAATCTCACTAAACTCCTTTACGAAAATTTGGTTATTTAGTTGACAAGGTTGTTTAGTAATTAATTGTCTAACTCTTTTTTGACAATAAAAAAGCACATGCCCTAAAGACATGTGCTTAAAAAAATTAAAGCATTTTTTTCAATGACTTTCTCATACGTTTCATGTTCTTTGAAGTAAGCCATTTATTATCGTACATTAACTTCATCGCAAGTGCACCTGCACCTAAACCTAAACCTAATAAAGAGCTTTTTCTAGCCATCAATTACCCACTCCTACATACTAAGTTTTCGATCCTCTTCGTCAAATAAATCATCCAACGAACTTAACGTACCATCTTCTTCAACTTGGTGGGTATAAATAATGCCTTTATTAATTGTTAGTTCAATATAACATCCCCAACAATAATATTGATTTACACCTATTTTCCCTAAGTCTTTACTATGACAATTTGGACAATTCACAACGCTCGCTCCCTTAGCCTAAAAAAGGCAATGTTTCTAAGCATTGTGACCAAATTCTCATAAAAATATACGTTAGTACAGGAATCGTCTTGCACTATATATTCTTAGTCAATTACATGAAATCATAAGGTGAAAGATTTGGTAATTCATCTGAAAGCTGAAATGGTAAATCCTCGTTTAGTTGTACTTCATTATTTTCAATCCCTTTTAGTTTCATACAAAGAGTAGTTTGCCTTTGACCATCATCTGTTCTTCCAATGCCTTGAATAAATGCATCTTGTTCACCGCACATGATTAAAAACTTCTTACTTCTAGTCACTGCAGTGTAAATTAAATTTCTTCGAAGCATTCGATAATAACTTTTGACAATCGGAAGCACAATAATATCAAATTCACTACCTTGTGACTTATGAATTGAACAACAATAGGCAAGAGTTAATTGAGAAAAGTCTGGTCTAGTATAGGTCACTTCATTTCCATCAAATGAAACGATAATAATATCTTGTTGTTCTACATTCTCTTTGGCGAAAAAAATGTTTACAATTTCACCCATATCTCCATTAAAAACATTGTTTTCAGGAACGTTTACAAGTTGGAGAACTTTATCACCTGTACGGAAAGTTGTATCCCCAAAATTCATTTCACGTTGTTTTTCTTTTTTAGGGTTAAACACTTCTTGTAGTCCTTCATTTAGGGCATCAATTCCCGCTGGACCACGATACATCGGTGCTAATACTTGGATATCTCTTACAGGAAAACCTTTTTTATTGGCGTTCTCACACACTTTTTTGACGACTTCAACAACTTGTTGACTTGAACACCCAATGAATGAACGATCTTTTCTTTGTTCAAATAAATCCCCGGAAATTGTTCCATCTTTTATATAATGTGCAAGCGTAATAATCGATGAATCTTCTGATTGACGGTAAATGTCTTTTAATCGTACCGTTGGAACTGTACCAGAGTTTAATAAATCCTTTAAGACTTGACCTGGACCAACAGAAGGTAATTGATCCTCATCCCCTACAAAAATGACTTGGCAGCCTTCTGGAATGCTTTTTAATAATTGATTCCCTAGCCAAACATCGACCATTGAAAACTCATCAATGATTAGCAATTTTCCATTTAAAGGATTTTCCTCATGATGGCTAAATTCCCCTTCTCTTGTCCAACCGAGTAAACGATGGATTGTTACTGCCGGTAATCCAGTTGCTTCACTCATTCGTTTTGCCGCTCTACCTGTAGGTGCTGCAAGCAAATAAGGGAATGGATCATCTTTCGGATAAGAATGCTGATCTAATGATAAATCATGGATTGTTGAAAATAGATTAACGATTCCTTTAATAACTGTCGTTTTACCTGTCCCTGGTCCACCTGTAAGAACCATCATAGCTGACTCCATAGCCTTTTTGATTGCTTGCGCTTGTGAAGGTGCATATTTTACATTCATTTTTGATTCGAGGTCTTCTAACTCTTTTGCAAATCTAGTATCAGTCATTTCTCCTAAATCTGGAGCACTGCTTAATAATTTTTGGATCGCATTGACAATGCCTTTCTCAGCATAATAAAGAGCAGCTAGATAGATTCTCTCGTCTTCCATAACCAGCTTTCCGTCTGCTACTAATCGTTTCATTTCCCGAGAAATGTCGACTGCTTCGACAAGTTCTTTATCCTGTTTCATTAATAATTGTCTAGTTTCATCAATAAACTGATCTTGCGTTATATAAACATGTCCTTCTTGCATCGATAAATGCTCTAAAATATAAATACAACCGGCACGTATCCGATCTGGATGATTTCCTGTAATACCGATCGCTCGACCAATTTCATCTGCTCTTCCAAACCCAATCCCATCTACATCTTCAATTAACTTAAATGGATTCGTTCGGATAACATCAAGAGTTGATTCATTATAAGTCTTATAAATTTTAATCGACAGACCCGTTCCAATGCCATAGCTACTTAAAAAGCTGATTACTTTTTCAAGACCTTGATGAGATAGAATTGTTTCATAAATTTCTTTACCTTTGGATTTTGCCAGCCCGGGAACACCTTCTAAGCTATCCGCATTATCTAAAATTTTATTAATTGCACCTTCACCTAAATGGTCAACGATTTTCTCAGCTGTTTTCTTTCCAATTCCTTTAAACAAATCTGATGATAAATATTGAATAACACCTTTTTTAGTAGATGGAAGCTCTTTTTCAAATGATGAAATTTGAAATTGTTTACCATATCTCGGATGGTCTTTTACAATCCCCTTAAATGTATATGTTTCATCTTCATTCATCCTTGGGATATTCCCAGTAATGGTCATTTCCTGTTCACAATTTGATAAGTTTGTATCAACGACTTTTACCTTTGCAACAGTATAAAAGTTTTCTGCATTATAAAAGATGATTGTTGTGATATGCCCTTTAATATATGGTGTCTCATCAACAAACAATTCCATTTCACTTTGGGTTTGCATTTCTCCACCTCCCCGTCTTACACTAAACTAGCTTCATTCCTCGTCTTTATTTTCAATTACTTTTAAAGCATGCATAGCAAGCATATGGTCATCTTGACTTTCAATCGCTTTATTAAAATGCTCTTTCGCAGTTGTAACTTGATCATTAAACATTGCAATAATGCCTAGATTATAATGTGCATCAGCATGCAGTACATCTAATTGTAAAACCTTTTCTAAACTAATTTTTGCTTCATCTAACATTTCTAATTTAGCTAAAGTAAGGCCATATTGGAATAATGCGTCTACATCTTTATCATCTAACTCAATCGCTCGTTGAAAAAATGGAAGTGCAAAACGATCTTCTCCATTATTAACGCAGCATAATCCAATCATAAAATGAACATCACTATCGTTCATGCCAAGTTTCACACAATGTTGAAAATGCTTTTTAGCTAATTCATACTTTCCATCTTCAAAATACACTGTTCCAACTGCATAATGCGCTGCTGCCAATTCCGGATCAATTTCTAAAGCTTTTTCAAAAAAACGACAAGCTCGTTCTACATCTCCCATCGATAGTAAAAGCTGACCAAAATTAACATACGCTAATGAATTAGTAGGGTTTTCTTCAATTTCTTTCGTTAAAAAATTAGCTGCATCCTCTAAGTTACCCTCTTGCAGGGCTGCTACACCACGTTCAAAATTATTCATATATGACACCTCTATGTATTTTCTTTCAATTATTTTGGATAGAATCCATTTTCTATACTAATCAGTTTAAGAAACTTACTATATCTATTTAACACTATCACACCATAGTATACATTTCAAAGGAACGTTTCTTCAAAATTCTAACGGTAAATTAAGTATTTTCATTCAAAAAAACAACCCCAACCATTACGATTGGGGTAAATAGATTTATCTTAAATAAGTTAATTCATTACCATCGATAAATGCGCGATCAATTGTACCTCCACCTAGGCAGTCTGTTCCGTCGTAAAATACAACGGCTTGCCCTGGAGTGATTGCACGAATTTTTTCGTGGCAAAGAATTCTTACTGAGTTATCATCTAAAATGTGAACTGTTACTTCGTTATCTTCAGAACGATAACGGAATTTAGCAGTACATGTAAATGAACCTTCTTTTGGTTTATCTGATGTCCAACTAATATCAGAAGCAAGTACTTCATTACTATAAAGTAAGTCATTATGAAAACCTTGTTCAACTAATAAAACATTATTTTTTAAGTCTTTTCCTACAACGAACCATGGATCTCCATTTCCACCGATTCCAAGTCCATGACGTTGACCAATTGTATAATACATAAGTCCATCATGTTTACCTTTAACTTCCCCGTTCATTGTTCTCATTTCACCAGGTTGTGCAGGTAAATAATTACTTAGAAATTCTTTAAAGTTACGTTCACCTATGAAGCAAATTCCAGTACTGTCTTTTTTCTTAGCTGTTGCTAAATCCGCCTCTTCAGCAATTTTACGAATTTCTGGCTTTAAATAGCCTCCAAGTGGAAACATAACTTTCGATAGTTGTTCTTGGCCAAGTTGATTTAGGAAATAAGTTTGGTCTTTATTGCTATCAATTCCTCGTAACATTTTATATTCTCCGTCACGAAACTCAACTCCAGCATAATGACCTGTCGCTACATAATCTGCTCCAAGCTCCATGGCATGTTCAAGAAATGCTTTAAACTTAATTTCTTTGTTACACATAACGTCTGGGTTTGGTGTTCTACCTTTTTTATACTCATCTAAAAAATAGGTAAATACTTTATCCCAATATTGCTTTTCAAAATTCACTGCATAATACGGAATTCCTATTTGATTACAAACTGCAATTACATCTTCATAATCTTCGGTTGCTGTACATACGCCAAATTCATCTGTGTCATCCCAGTTTTTCATAAAAATACCGATGACATCATATCCTTGTTGTTTCAATAAATATGCTGTTACAGATGAATCTACACCACCTGACATTCCTACTACTACGCGAGTGTCTTTTGGATCTTTTTTATTCATAAATGATATCCCCTCGCATTTTTAAAATTTATATTTTAACTAATCGTTTTACAATTGAAGATACACGTTCTCCAAGTATACGGATTTGTTCGTCTGTATTTCCATAACCAAAGCTGAATCGAACCGAAGAACGTATTTTAGGTGAGTCTATTCCAAACATTTCAACTAAAACATGTGATGGATCTATACTACCAGCCGTACAAGCAGACCCGCTCGAAGCTGCTATGCCTGATAAATCAAGGTTTACCAAAAATGATTCAATTGAAATATCTTCAAATGATAAGTTTAACACATGTGGTGCAAAAAACGATTCATTTCCATTTTTTTCAAAACGAATGCCATTTTCTTTTAGAACATTCAATAAGATTTCATGGAAACGCAAATAACTTTTTACACGGTCATCTCTTTCAATGTGAATAACTTCTACAGCTTTTGCTAATCCAACAATACCAGGAACATTTTCTGTACCTGCACGACGTTTACGCTCTTGCTGTCCACCGTATTGCAATTGTGTAAAAATTGCATTTTCACTTACATAAAGAAAACCTACACCTTTAGGTCCATTAATTTTATGTGAGGATATGGATAAAAAGTCGACACCAAGTTCTTCAACATTAATTGGAATTAAGCCGTAAGCTTGTACTGCATCTGTATGGAAATGAGCTTTATGGTCACTAAGAAGTTCACCAATTTCTTTAATTGGTTGAACTGTTCCGATTTCATTATTAACCATCATAATTGATACTAAAATCGTATCTTCACGCAGTGTAGCTTTTACATCCTCTACATTCACACGCCCTGTATGATCAACAGGTAAATACGTAACCTCAAAGCCTTCCTTTTCAAGAGCCTGGCATGTATGTAATATAGCATGATGCTCAATGCTAGAGGTAATAATGTGCTTACCATATTTTTGATTTGCATAAGCAGCGCCTCGAACAGCAAGATTATCACTTTCCGTTCCACCGCTTGTAAAAATAATTTCGTTAACTTTTGCTCCTATACTATTAGCACAAATCATGCGTGCAGTATCAATCTTTTGGCGAGCTTGTCGGCCAAATGAATGAATACTAGATGGATTTCCAAAAGTCTCTTGCATTTCTACAACCATCTTTTCGATAACTTCTGGATGCATCGGAGAAGTCGCAGCATGATCTACATAAATACGTTCCATTTTTATTAAACCCTTTCTTTATGAAGCGTTCAAC
Source organism: Gottfriedia sp. NPDC058432 (assembly GCF_042721555.1). Classification (NCBI taxonomy): domain Bacteria; kingdom Bacillati; phylum Bacillota; class Bacilli; order Caryophanales; family Bacillaceae; genus Gottfriedia; species Gottfriedia sp. NPDC058432. Next base: position 429,413 of record NZ_JBHXLC010000001.1, on the reverse strand, counting down.
TATCTTTGAACGCACTAAAATTAAATATAAAACATATATCCGTTTAAATCGTCAGATTCTAATTTTGCTAAGTCCTCAAGACTCGTGTGGTCTAACACTTCATTAATCGCTTTTTGAACCCGAGTCCACAACTCTCTTTGTGCAGGATTTTCATCTTCAAGATTTTCGATTGGAGATAGTGATCCTTCAAGTGCAGTTATCACTTCACCTGCAGAAATTTCATTTGGTTCCTTTGTTAAAATATACCCACCATATGCTCCACGAATACTCTTAACTAATCCTGCATTACGTAATAATGAAATAATTTGCTCTAAATAATGCTCAGAAAGATTTTGTGCTTTCGCAATACTCTTGAGTGAAATTGGTTTATCACAATATCTTTTAGCTAATTCAATCATAACTGTCAGTCCGTATCTTCCCTTAGTTGAAATCTTCATTAATTCACTCCGTTCAATATACTGTTACTCTTTATTTTAATCAGATTTATATTATTTTTAAACTGTAGTAATACAATTATTGTACACTATTTGTCCTATAAATTCACATGCCAGGAAAAAAATGCACTAAACCAATTGGAAAAGTGCAATATCAATCTAAAAAATAGTATGTTTTAATTTTTAGTTTTACTATTCTAACTTTTTAACAAACCAAAGAATAAAAGCTTTTAGACTTACTCCTCCATTTTCACAAATAATCTACTATACCTAAAAATCCGCCCAACAGATTTTCACATGAAATGTTGTTAATATAAGGTTTCACTAAAATCCTTAAAATTTAATCAGTTAAAATTAACAAAAATGCATCAAAAATAACCCGCCTTCCATTCAAGGAATATTCTGTAAAATAAAAACTAGTAGTTTATTAATAGAGAAAGAAGTGGGGAAATATGCGAAAATCAAGGAAAAGTAAAACGAAACACCTTACATCCATTGGATTAAGTACTTGTCTTCTGTTTGGAACCTTTGCACCTATTACTGATCAGTTTAATGCAAAGGCAGAAACAATTTCTTCAAGTGAAGTGATATTAGCTAAACTGACACCAGAACAAAGAGAGGCACTACAAGCATTAAATTCGAACGAATTTAAAACGGGATTGCATCTTTCATCAGATGTAGACTTAAATAGTTCGAAAGAAGTTTCTGTAATTGTTGAATTTAAAGTTCTTCCTGCAAAAACTGAGCAGTTAACAGCAGCAGCTGAAGGAAAAAACATTTCACTTGAAACAGCTATGGCCAAAGTAGAGAAATCCCACATTCAATTTAAAAAAGATTTACAAGAAAAAGTAGGAAAAGAGACCAAATCAAACCGAACTCTTTATCAGATAAAACATACTTATAAGCATTCACTTAATGGGGTCTCATTAACAATCCCAGCTAATCAAATTAAAAAATTATTGCAATTTAGTGATGTTAAAGCAATTTACAGCGATTCTCAAGTTCGAGTAAATCCTCCAAAACAGATTGATGAAACGAAGGACAAAACAAACGTTGACAGTATACCATTTTTAAAAATAGATCAGCTTCATAAAGAAGGGTTTACTGGAAAAGGGATAAAAATTGGTGTAATTGATACTGGAATTGATTACAATCACCCTGATTTAAAGGATGCGTATAAAGGTGGATATGACTTCGTAGATAACGATCACAATCCAATGGAAACTACTTATGATGATTGGAAGAAATCTGGAAACCCGGAATTCTATAATGGTAGTTCTTATTATACCGAGCATGGTACGCACGTTTCAGGCACAATCGCTGGACAAGCTAAAAGTGATTCAGATTTCAAAGTAACAGGTATCGCGCCTGATGCTGATTTATATGTATATCGTGTTTTAGGTCCATATGGTAGCGGCGCAAATTCTTCAGTAATTGCTGGAATTGATAAGTCCGTAGAAGATGGCATGGATGTGATTAACCTTTCATTAGGAAGCGATTATAATGACCCATTAGACCCTACAAGTCTAGCAATTGATAATGCTGTACTAAGTGGTGTCACAGCAGTTGTTGCAGCAGGAAATTCAGGCGAGTACGGGATGTCTACATTAGGCTCTCCGGGGGCAGCTGCCCTAGCATTAACAGTTGGTGCAAGCTCAGCATCTACTAAAGTAACAACCTTTAAAAGTAGTTTCAAAGTAGGAAAACGAAAAATAAATGGAACTTTACAGTTAATGACTAAAAAATGGACCGATGATTTTAGCAATCTTTCTGGAACCTCATTTGATATTGTCAATGTTGGAGAAGGCGGTCCAAATGATTATTCCGGAAAAGATGTAAAAGGTAAAATAGCATTTGTTGTACGTGGTACATATGCTCTAATCGATAAAATGCAATATGCAAAACAAAACGGTGCAAAAGGAATTATTATATACAACAACAACAGTAACGAGGGGCAAATTCCTTACTTCTTAGGAGAAAGTAATGACAATATTCCAGTCTTTTCGTTGGATAATAATACTGGCTCAGCGGTTAGGGAATTATTACCAACTGGTCCATTAACTGTTTCATTAGGTGCACTAGGAGAGAGTGAAATTCCTGGTGACGTATTAGCAGACTTCAGTTCAAAAGGTCCATCAGGAACTTTATACGATATAAAACCAGAAATAACAGCGCCAGGCGTAAATGTACTTTCGACAGTTCCTTCCTATATCAATAATAAAAATGATAAGAATGATTATTCATCTGCATATGAAAGAATGTCAGGTACATCAATGGCCACTCCTCATGTTGCAGGTATTGCGGCACTATTATTGCAAGCAAACCCAAGCTATACACCTGCTGATATCAAAACAGTATTAATGAATACAGCAGACCCATTAAAGGGTAAGAATAGTGTATTTGAAATAGGCGCAGGCAGGGTTGACCCTTATGAAGCTATTCATTCAGATACAGAAATATCAGTTATAGATGAAACTCCGTATATTGAAAATGGACAAGAGCAAATCATTCAAGAGCAAACAGGTGGTCTTAGCTATGGTTTTATTCCTATGAATAACGAAGCTTCTTTCAACGAGTCAAAGAAGCTAGTAATCTCTAACTCAAGCAAAAAAATGAAAAAATATGCTATTTCTGTAGAATATAACGTAGGCGCGCAAGGTTCATTGGATGCAGAGAAAAATGGTGTAAATGTAAAATTATCTGAGGACTCTTTTAAGGTAAAATCAGGTACACAAAAAGAGCTTTCTGTCTCATTAATCGTTCCTAAAACAGCTGAAAAAGGAACATATGAAGGATACATTCGTATTGAAAATGAAAAAAATCCTGAAGAGAATTATCAAATACCATTCGGCGCACGTGTTGTTGAAGAAGGATTTAAATATTTTGCTGTCCACTCCCCATCTATCTCAAATAATCGCGTAATCGCACAATATAGTGTTAAAGATACAGATTTAGATTTCAATTTAAATTCACCTATGAAAACGATCGATTTTGTTTTAGTCGATCCAAAAACAGATAAAGATTTAGGGCTAATCACATCAATTAACACTACTGGTGCTGCTGTAGACTATGATTATTATTTACAAGATGGATTTGCAGGAAGATACTTCCCGTTTACTGGAAATGCTAAAAAGCCGATTGGATTTACTTCTACTTCAGCTCCAGATGGCGTTTATAAAATTAAAGCAATTGGAACAAATCAAGCTGGGAAACAATTTATAAAAACTGATAAAGTCTATATTGATAATAACGGAGCGACGCTTTCATTAGATCAAACAAATGCTTTACCAAAAGGAGATCTTCCATTTGTTGAATTAGCACCCGATCAAAAAACAGTTACATTATCGGGAACGGTAATTGATAACGAAGTAAGTGAGATGCAAAAGAACGGAATGAATGTAGCACAATCCAATAACAAGGTATATTACGGCTCTAATGGACCAGCATTAAGTATAAGCGTAGATGAAAATGGTAAATTCTCGAAAGAAATTTCTGTAACCGGGTCTTCCTCCGCTACAATGCTTCAATTTGTAGGAGCTGATCGAGCCGGTAATTCATCTGTTGCACCTACAGTTATTTACTATGTAAAAGCTGGAACGCAATACATTTACGCTAAGCCGAATAAAGAATCTATCACAATGGGTGATAAAGTAACCTATACTTTATATAGCCATGGATTAAAGAACGCTAAAGAAATGAGCTTTTCGCTAAATTATTTAAATAAATATTTTGATTCTGTTGAGATTGTAAAAAACAAAACATTACCAGAAGGTACAGAACTTACTTCTACAACTAGTGGTACAACTAGCTTAACTTCAAATATTACATTGAAAATGCCTAACGATGGTATTTCAGGCGATGTGCCATTAATCGATCTAGTATTTGATACTAAAGCCGATGAATATATAAATGTACTTAGTCAACTATTTAGTATTTACGGAGGGGCATACAAGGATTTGAGTGGGGCAACTGTAAGACCACTAATTCAAACAGGTCTACTTCCAATCTTTGCAGCCTATTCAAAAGTACAAGCTCAGCTTGGAGCCCAAGGCCTATATAAGGAAGATGGCACTTACAATTATTCAACGGATTACACAGCTGTTGGTGCAAATGTTAAAGCACAAGATTCAAAAGGTAATTTATATACAGGAGAAATACAAAAAAACGGGCAAATCTTTATTAATAACTTGCCAGCAGACGAACTTTTTTACACTGTTATTGTAGATGTTCCAGGGCATTTTACTACTTACACTCCGCTTGAAGTTGGAAGAAAAGCTGGAAATATAAGTATTGGAGAAAGTATTTATTATTACACTGCTAAATCGAAAGCTGGAGACATCAATAAAGACAACGTGGTCGATCTAAATGATGCACTTTTAATTGAAGCAAACTGGAATAAAAATAATCGAGATACTGATATTAACTTTGATGGCATTACCGATGCTAAAGACTTTAAATTACTAGAATCCAATTATTTAAAAGAAAATGATTATGTGTTAGATACACCGAGTCCAGTCCAAGAGCTTAAAGGTCAAACACTCCAAACAATTAAAGCAAAACTAGGAATTAACTAAAATAAAGAACTGGAACTCTAATTCCCGAGTTCCAGTTTTTAGTTGTTGAATAAAGTCAATTAAATGATTGCTTAACTTTTCAATTTACCAGCTCTTACGAATTGAGCGGCTGCTGCTTTTTCATCGAAATCTTCAACATTTTTTCTAGATTCTTTTATGTTATTTAAAAAGCTTATGACTTGGAATTCGATACTTTTTATTTCGTATTCAGTATCAGCATTTAATAAATCCTCTAATAAATCTAAATAAATTGCTTTCTCTTCAGGTGTTAGCACTAGCCTCATTACATGCCTCCTTCATCTTTTGCTAAGTAAATTATTGTAGATACTACACAATTTGCTTAGAAATATTATGCAGTGAACTTACCCTTTCCCGTTCAGTGTTAAGTGCCCTACTTAAAAGAAAGCTTTGAGATGAGAGACCAGCTAATATACAGTATCCGATTACCATACGCATATCCTTTAACATGTTTTCTGGTATAAATAAAGAAACAAATAATGTCGCGGCTGTTGCTCCAAATAAAATATCTGCAAGAAAACCTAAATAAAAGCCTTTCTTTCGTCTCACCGGGAGCATAATCGTACCTTTGTTAAACAGGATGTGAAAAATAAATCCGGTCACTCCACCAATGACAACCGCCAGGACATAGAGCTTAACCATGTTCATCCTCCATTCTTAATTTTAGGTACAAAAAAAATTCCTACTTTCGTTTCGAGAATAAGTTAATCGAAATGATCGCTAGGATTGGACAAGTTCTATATAAAATATGAACAGCTTGTTCTTATTATTATAAAAGCTTAAAAATAAATTATCAAAACATTTTGTAAAATTTATCCAATTGTGACAATAAATAAGGTAAAAGACCTGAATTTCCATTTAAACAAATACACTACAAGACTATTTAACTATTTCCCATTACCCTTATTATGATATATTGGAATTAAAAAGAAGCTAGAGGAGGTTTTAAGTTGGCTGTACAAAGAAAATTCAAGAAAATAGTCAATCAATTACGCCACCAAGATCTATATCAGCGCGCAAAAGGCGTAGACCAACTTAGAAAGTCTCTTCGTTCTGGTGCTTCTATTGAATCATTAATTTATTTATTAGAAGAAGCGGGAAGCAATTTCCCGAAATCAATAGAAGATTGGGATGATGGAAGCTATCACTTAGTTGGATTTTGTTCAGAGTTCGAACTCCAAGAATTAATAATTCCAATTGAAAAGAATTTTGAAGCATATAGTGAAAGAGCTAAACATCAAGCCCTTTATTTATTAATAAGTCTTAAATCAGAGTTAGCTAGAGATGCTTATATACGAATCATTGAAAAAAATAGTAATCGATTCTCGCTTGATATCGATGTTCAATTCATTTTCGAAATGACAAATTGGGCGCCTGAAATTGTAAAAAAATTATTACGTTTAATCGAAAATGAAGAAACTGCAGTTTCAATTTTCCATCTAATTCTGTTATGTAAAAGGAATTCAATTTCTCTACCTTTTTCATCCGATGAGAAAGATTATATAATCGAAAAAATTAAAGTCTTATATAAGCTTAAGCGAGATTCCTATTTAACTTATGATCAAGATTACAACATAAAATATGTGTACCAGGCTTGGAAGGAATCTTACCTCATCGTTCGAAAAGAGATGGGTATTTACCTTCAATTAATGCAATTTTATTTTGATGATAGCATTCATGAATTTTTACAAGAAGCACTTGAGTATAAAGATCCATACCTAAAAGTGGATGCTGTTATCTCACTGATGGAACATGGCGTACAATTTGAAAAAGAAATTCTTGATTATTGTGCTCACAATATTGAATCTGCTGTATGGTTTTATACAAAATTAAATGAATTTTCAAAGAAAGATATATACCAATTTACGGAAGAACATCAACTAAGTTTTGTGAAAAACAGACTATTTCTTTACTTAATTGCTCATGAAGATTTTGGTGTTATCCCTGACGAGATCGAAATTATAAAGCGTTATGATACTTCAAACTATTATGAACAAGAAGTAACTTATTATTTAACTAAATTTCGTAGTAAGCAAGAAAATTGGGAAGAAAATGATTGGATGGCTGCATATGTAGGGGCTTATATTTCTGAACAAATTCCTAGTCCACGATTTTATGATGAAACAATAACGGCATTTACAAAATGGGACAAATACACCGAGGACGAACATAAAAGCCAACTTGAATTATTGAATAAAGAAGAAAATGATAAATTAGGTCAAGAAGTCATTTTGGAATCAAAGCCAAGTTGGCATTTTGGAACCTATTTTCTTGGATTCCTAACAGCTGTTAGAACAGGTACTGCTTTCGGAAATCACGATCCTATTTATTTTTTATTACTAGCTTTACTATGGATTGTTTTCTTATATAAAGTGTATGCAACGATTCAACTTCGAAAAGAGTCGAAATTAATTTTAACAAGTAGACAGCTAACCTTAAAAAAAGGTAATGAATTGAAGTCGATCGAGCTTCACAAAATAAACAGAATGACCATTGAACTCCGAAAATGGGGTAAAAACGAAGGAAAAATGGCAGCATATCAACGAAAAGTAAATTATATTGTTTTCTACGATAAAGATGACGAAGAGATATTATCAATCCCTTCTACATTTATTAAACCTGATCTACTTTTCCTCGAGATAAAATTATTAACTAGTCATTTAGTTGATTCTCCAACTATTGAGGTTTTTGAAAATGATGTTAGTGCTTAAAAGTCGAGACTCGAATCTCGACTTTTTTTAGAGTGTTGAAATATAAAATGGTCAATAGAGAAAACGGACATTAAATGATCATTTATTAATAATTAAATTTTCAATTTTTGGATGATCTATTAATGGTTTTAAATGTTATTATGTTTGAGTAATTGCACTAGTAATGGTTTATTTCAGAAGTTAAAAGTATTATGAGCTAATTTTTAGAAAAGCAAATTCAATTGTTTTGTTTAATAATTAATGTTCGATATTAATTGACCTACAAACTGATTAATAAACAACTGATAGGATACTCTTAGTAAAGGCGATTTGAATAGCTTTTATTGCAGACTTTTTTTTGATGAATAGGTTGATTGGAACGAAAGGGGTGCTCGACTCCTATGGGATATGCGGGAAGGCTGAGACCCCACATCAGGTCTCGCCCCATGGAAAGCGAGCATCCTGTAGTGGAAATCAACCTCACTCTACTCCTTTTACGAAAATTTGGTAATTTAATTGACAAGATTATTTTCAACAGCGTGTAAAAAGTCCAGACCTGAGTCTCGACTTTTTTTATTCATGTTCCGTTCATATTAGATTGTTATGATATTAATTAAAGATTTTCTTACTAAATTACATATTAAATATCAAACTAAATATCGGGGGACAGGTTAATTTATGAATTCTAAGAAAAGTTGGTGGATTTTATTTATTATTTCGCTTTGTGTCATTATTCCTTTTATGGCTCCTTATTTTCTAATAAATCCTGAGAAAAGTCGGATCCAAATTAGTTCAACTTCAATTCAATATCCTGCTTTAATTACACATATCTTTTTTGCATTTATTGCTTTAATTACTGGGTTCTTACAGTTTGTAAAAAAGATTAGAACTCGTTCTCCAAGAATCCATCGAATAATCGGGAAGATTTACTATATTAGCGTTTTTATAAGTGGAATTTTGTCTTTGATTGTAATTTTCTATATTGAAAATTTTTCAAAGGTAATTTCTTTTCTTGTTTTAGCTATCTTTTGGATTTTCACTACAATTAAAGGTATCCATAGCGCTAAGAAGAAAAATTACATGGCTCACCAAATCTGGATGACTCGAAGTTTTGGAATCACATTAGTAGCAGTTAGTGGTAGAGTTTTAGTGCCATTTATATTATTAGCCTACTTTTTGCTAAATGGATTACATGTACCTGGTGGTAGAGAAAGAATGGTTGAGGAAGCTCTAAACGTTAATATATGGGTAGGTTTATTAATAAATTTAATCATAATTGAGTGGATTATATTAAAAAAGAAGGTAGATTAAGCGACAAACTTCGCTTTAATCTACCTTCTCGTTTAGTTTTGATCTATTTCCGATCTTTCTTAAACTGCCGTAGTTTTTCAAAAATAGCCCCGTAACGTTTTTCGTTACCTGCTTCTTTTGGTTTATAGTAAACCTGATTTACAAGTCGGTCTGGAAGATATTGTTGATTTACCCAACCGCCAAAATTACCTAAAGGATGATCATGCGGATAAATATAACCAATCCCATGCCCCATATCCTTGGCACCGGCATAATGACTATCTTTTAAATGTGCTGGGATATCATCATGTAGCCCACTTCTCACATCATTTAATGCTCGATCAATTGATGTCACACTAGAATTAGATTTAGATGACAAACAAAGCTCAATTACTGCATTTGAAAGAATAATTCTTGCTTCAGGAAATCCAACTTGCTTTGCAGCTTCACACGCTAGAACAACCTTCCATGGATCGCCAGCTAATCCGATATCCTCGTAAGCAATAACTAATAACCTTCGAATAATGCTAGTTAAATCACCCGCTTCAATGAGCCTCGCCAAATAATAAAGTGCAGCATTTACATCACTTCCACGAATACTCTTTTGGAAACCAGACAATGTATCATAATGAAAGTCTCCATTTTTATCATGATTAAAACCTTTTGAACGAAGAAATTCATCAATAATTTCATCTTGTACTACAATCGTACCGTCTGACTCTTTTGTAGAACCGTATACAATTGATTCCAAAATATTTAAAGATGATCTTGCATCACCGTTTACTCCATGAGCAATTTTTAAAATTTGTTCCTCTGAAATTTGGATTTGCAAATTTCCTAATCCTCTATCCTCATCTCTTAAGGCTTTATCTAATAATTTATAAATATGTTTTGGTAAAAGAGGTTCTAATTTTAAAATGTGGTTACAGCGAGATCGTATCGCACTGTTAACGTCGTGGTATGGATTCTCAGTTGTTGCCCCAATTAACGTGATAAACCCGCTTTCTACATATGATAATAAATAATCCTGTTGTAACTTTGACCATCGATGAATTTCATCTGCAAAAAGAATAATCTCACCGAACATTTTCGCCTCATGAACGATATCCTCAAGTTCTTTTTTACCAGAAGTAGTCGCATTTACAGTTACAAAACGTTTATCAACCGTACCAGCAATTGCATGGGCAAACGATGTCTTCCCTATTCCAGGTTCCCCGTGTATTAACATTGAAGGAACTCGTCCGTTATGTATTAATCGATATAACGCTGATTCTTTTCCGATAATTTTTTCCTGACCAATTAATTCATCAATCGTTCTTGGTCTCATTCGGTATGCTAGAGGTTCATGGCTCATTTTGCTCCCTCCTTTATAGCTCTTTTTACTATTGTAAATGAATTGGAAACATTTTTCATCTGCACCCGAAAATATTTCTTTTTACTAATAATATATTTGGTCAAGATAATAATAGATGAATTAAAGAAGGTGAAAAAATGAATGCTCCGAAAACAAAATGGTCACTTGAAGATGAAAACACATTAATAGAACTAGTTGAAAAATATGAAAGTAAAGGTAAATCGAAGCAAGAAGCATTTGAAATGGTAGCAAATATTATTAATCGGACAAAGACAGCCTGTGCTTCTAGATACCGAAAACTATCAAAAGATCATTGTAAAGAAATAAACACACCCACAGAAGAAATTACCAGATTAAATAAGCCAATAGATCCTCCTTCACTAAATTTAGAAATGATCATCCAATTCTTAAAGAATTTTGAACAAATGCATCAAGCTTCGGAGGAAAATTTGCAGTTAAAAGAAAGAGTAGATCTTTTAAAAATTGATAATGATAATTTAAATAAAAAAATTGTTAAACTAAAGGCATTAATCCAAAAGAAACAAAATGTATTAATCAATCTACTCGAATAAATTCGGACAAAATAATGTAAAACATTCACAGTATATTATCACTTGTCCTATTGTATAATGAAGTAACAAAATGGATGCAATAGTAAGGAGTATAATGAAATGAATTGGAAAAAAGGCGGTTTATGGATAATTATATTTTTTATTATTAAAGGTACGTTATCTACACTCTTAATTATTACTGGTGCTAAATACTTTAACTTATCATATATTCAAATTCTACTACTTGTAGTTGGACTATTAGTTATTTCTTTAATAGGACGTCAATTTGTGAGAGGACGTAAAAATAGAGCTAAAAATGAGAAGGATTTAAATATGTAATCCCTTTTACCTTATCCTGCAATGTGTCCGAGCAGACTGAAACCCCCAATTAATTTGGGGGTCTTTTTTATTTATTAGGCTTACGTTTATTCATTTCAATCGATTCCATATCGTTAACGACGCCATCTTTGCCAACCTTACCATTTTTCTCGACAACATTATTTTTCTTTTTATACTTAACATTAATCCGATTGGATAAATTATCTACATGATGCTGTTTTGAATCTTTTTCCACGTCACTTGTACTATTACAAGCAGTTAATATTGATAATGATAATCCGAAAGTACAAAATACTTTCAAGGCTCTATTCAACATCAAACACCTCCTATTGAAGGTAGTTTTTACATTAATAAATAAAAAAACTGTAGGAAATTAATTCCTACAGTCAGCAATGTTTGAGCATTGGTTATTCTTTACCTACACGCTTAATTTCAATATCCTTTATTAATTCACGCACTGCATGACTAGCTGCGATTAAGCCAGCAACTGATGGGACAAAGGCGTTTGAAGACGGTGGCATTTTTGCTTTTCTAATTTTTGTATTTTCATCTGGTACGATTTCTTTACGTACATCTTCACGAATAACAATAGGACTTTCGTCTGAATAAACAACTGTAACACCTTTTTGAATGCCTTCTTTGCGAAGTTTAGTTCGAATAACCTTCGCAATAGGATCGTGAGTTGTTTTTGATATATCAGCAATTTTAAATCGAGTTGGATCCATCTTATTAGCGGCACCCATACTTGAAATAAGTGGAATTCCCAGGCGGCGACACTCTTTAATTAAGTGAATTTTATATGTAATTGTATCAGAAGCATCAATTACATAATCTAATGGAATTTCGAAAAACTTTTCAAATGTTTCTTCTGTATAAAACATTCTATGTGTAATTACATCGCACTCAGGATTAATCTCAAGAATACGTTGCTTCATCATCTCTACTTTAGGCTCTCCAACTGTTGATAATAAAGCATGAATTTGTCTATTCACGTTTGTTATATCAATAACATCTTTATCCACTAGTATTAAACGTCCGACTCCAGAACGTGCTAAAGCTTCTGCAGAAAATGAGCCAACGCCTCCAATACCTAAAATAGCTACCGTACTGTTTTGTAATCGCTCTAAACCTGCTTTACCAAATGCAAGCTCATTACGAGAAAATTGGTGTAACATTTATTCAACTCCCACTATCTTAATCAGATTACAATGATTTAAATATACATGATACAAGCTATTTACATCAAGCTTGAATTAAAGAAAAACAGAATTTTTCTTAGTCCTTCAACAAGAAAAAGGAAAGGATTAAGAAAATTAATTCCTTCACCCTTCCTCTTTATTTTACTCTTCTACAGTTGTTTTTAACGCTAATTCTTCTAATTGTGCAGAAGAAACTGAACTTGGTGCATTTGTTAATAAACAACTTGCTGATGCTGTTTTAGGGAATGCAATTGTGTCACGTAAATTTGAGCGACCTGCAAGTAACATAACAATACGGTCTAAACCTAACGCAATTCCGCCGTGTGGTGGTGTACCATATTCAAATGCTTCCATTAAGAAACCAAATTGCTCTTGTGCTTCTTCTTCAGAAAATCCTAAGCATTTGAACATTTTTTCTTGAATGTCTCTTTCGTAAATTCGAACCGATCCTCCACCAAGCTCGTAACCATTTAATACTAAGTCATAAGCTTGAGCTTTTACACTACCTGGGTCAGTATCAAGTTTCGCAATATCTTCACGAACAGGAGACGTGAATGGATGATGAGCCGCAAAATAGCGATCTAATTCTGCATCATACTCAAGTAACGGCCAGTCAGTAACCCATAAGAAATTGAATTTAGATTGATCAATTAAACCTAAGTCTTTACCTAGTTTTAATCGAAGTGCACCTAAGCTATTTGCAACTACTGAAGCATCTGAAGCTACGAATAAAATTAAGTCACCTGCTTCTGCCTCTACAGCTAATTTTAATGTAGCAAACTCTTCCTCACTAAAGAATTTAGCGATTGGACCTTTAAAACCATCTTCTTCAAGTTTTAACCAAGCAAGACCTTTTGCTCCATAACGGCCAGCATATTCTTGAAGACCATCGATGTCTTTACGAGAATAATTTGCTGCTTGACCTTTTACATTTAAACATTTTACTTGGCCACCGTTTTCAACAGCTGAAGTAAATACTTTAAATCCACTTTCTTTAGCGAAAGAAGAAACATCAATTAGCTCTAAACCGAAACGAGTATCAGGCTTATCAGAACCGTAACGATTCATCGCTTCATCATAGCTCATACGAGGAAGTGGTGTAACTAGTTCAACACCTTTGGTTTCCTTCATCATTTTAACCATCATTCTTTCAGACATTTCCATTATTTCCTCTTGAGAAAGGAAGCTAGTTTCAATGTCTATTTGAGTAAATTCTGGTTGACGGTCAGCACGTAAATCTTCGTCACGGAAGCATCGTGCAATTTGGAAATAGCGTTCAAATCCTGAAACCATTAATAATTGTTTAAAAATTTGAGGTGATTGTGGTAATGCATAAAACTCACCTGGATGTACACGGCTAGGTACTAAATAGTCTCGAGCTCCTTCTGGAGTACTCTTCGTTAAAATTGGCGTTTCAACTTCTAAGAAGTCTTCACCATCTAAGAAATCACGAATTGATTTTGTAATTTTTGAACGTAATTTAAATGTGTCATACATAACTGGACGACGTAGATCTAAATAACGATATTTTAAACGAAGGTCTTCTGCTACCTCAGTTTTATTTTCAATTGCAAATGGAGGATTTTTAGCTTTATTAATAAGTTCAAGTTTTTCAACAGAAACTTCAATTGCTCCTGTTTCAAGATTTGTATTAGCTGTACCTTCACCACGAGATACTACTTTCCCGTGAACGTGAAGAATAAATTCATTACGTACAGTTTCAGCTAGAGCTAAAGCTTCACCTGAAGTTTCAGGATTAAAAACGATTTGTACAAGTCCAGAACGGTCACGTAAATCAATAAAAATCAATCCACCTAAATCACGTCTTTTTTGTACCCATCCTTTAAGTGTTACACTTTGACCGATATGTGATTCCCTTAGTTCTCCACATAAATGCGTTCGTTGTTCCATTTTCAATTCCCCCATTTGTTTATTTAGAGCTTACGTATTTTACAAAGATGTCTAATGCAACTTCTTCTTGTACACCAGTCTCTTGGTCTTTTAAATTAATGACTCCTCGAGATAATTCTTCCTCACCTAGAACCGCTACAAATCTTGCTTTATAACGTTCCGCTGCTTTGAATTGAGCTTTTATTTTACGATCTTGGTAATCTTTTTCACAAACAAGACCAGCTTTTCGCAATTGATATAAAATAGCAGTCGCTTCTTTTTTCACTTCTTCTCCAAGTCCGATTAGGAATACATCCATTTCTTGCTGGATTGGAAGTTCGATTCCTTCTGTTTCAAGAGCTAATATTAAACGCTCTATACTTAATGCGAAACCAATACCAGGAGTATTAGGACCGCCAAGTTCTTCAACTAATCCGTTATAGCGGCCACCACCACTTAAAGTTGAAATTGTACCGAATCCTTTACCTTCTAACATGATTTCAAATACAGTGTGATTATAATAATCTAAACCACGTACTAAATTTGCATCAATCTCAAACGGAATTTTCATAGCTGTTAAATAAGATTGAACAGCTTCGAAATAGTTCATAGATTCTTCATTTAAATATTCTAAAATCGATGGTGCTGTCTTCATTGAAGGGTGATCGTGATCCTTTTTACAATCTAAAATACGTAAAGGATTCGTTTCTAAACGATTATTACAATCACTACATAGCTCATGTGCTACTGGTTTAAAATGATTCACAAGCGCTTCACGGTGTGCTTTACGGCTTTCTAGGTCACCTAAACTATTAAGAACTAACTTAACATTTTTCAATCCAAGACCACGATATAATTCCATTGATAGAGCTAATACTTCTGCATCGATAGAAGGATCATTACTACCTAAAGCTTCGATACCAAATTGTACGAACTGACGATAGCGACCAGCCTGGGGACGTTCATAACGGAACATAGGACCGATATAGTACATCTTTGTAGGTTGATTGCTATTTCCGTACATTTTATTTTCAACATAAGAACGAGCGATTGACGCAGTTCCTTCTGGACGTAATGTTAATTGACGATCTCCACGATCAGTAAATGTGTACATTTCTTTTTGAACAATATCTGTTGTATCTCCAACACCACGCTGGAATAATTCAGTATGTTCAAAGATTGGTGTACGAATTTCGTTATAGTTATATCGTTTGCATAAATCTCTTGCAAACTTTTCAATATACTGCCATTTTTCAATCGTACCAGGTAAAAGATCCTGAGTACCTCTTGGGATATTAATCGACATTTTAAATCCTCCTAAATATAAACCTTTATAAATACAAAAAACCCTCGTGCCTACTGAAATAAAAACAGTAGGGACGAGAGTTATAAGCCCGTGGTGCCACCCTAATTGAAGAACAATAAACTGTTCTCCCACTTTCATCGTTAACGCCGATTACGTTTATCCTTACTAGAAATCGTTCAGAATAAAGCCTCGGGAGTGTCTTTCAAATAGTCTACTTGTGGAAATGCTCTCAGCCACGGCACTTCCTCTCTCTACAAGAGATCCTATCCTACTTTTCTCCGTCTATGGATTATTACTATGTATCAATATGTTATTTAATATCTTACGTTCGGATACGACAAATGTCAAGAACAGTTAAAATTTTTTTACGAACGCTCCAACTGTCTTTTTAAATCACGCACTTCTCTTAAAGTTAAACCAAACTCACTTGCCATCTCTAATGAATTGGACTCTTGTCCCCTATTTTGAAACTCATGAAAATCCATATTCAAGACACCTTTTCTACCTGATCCTAGACTATTACGATTATTTATTCTCATGCTGCAGTCTCCTTCCAAGTATGTTGTTATATAGGATGTCCAAATAATTAAAGGATTAAACAATTAAAATATTGTTGAAAACTTAGGCACGTTTTTTTAGGGTTAAGCAATTTTAATTAGTTCTATGGATTCAGAAAAAAAGAGGTGGAAATTGATTAAATTTAAGTAGTCTTTAACGTAGATATTAGTAGAAGTAGAAAATAATTAGTTAAATTTAACGATATTTTTTGCAAATTGATGTTTATTTGCAGTCTTGAAAATTTATTTGCAGTTGCTTTCAAAAAAAAACCATGGTACATACCATGGTTTAAATAAATATTCTCAAAGTAGATTGAATGCTTTCAACTGATCCGTCTATGAAATGCATTAATCCGTAATAAACTAGGATGATTAAAATAACAAATAAAAGTGCTTTTAAGAAACTTTTGAAGATCGTAAACAAAATTACACCAGCGATAAGGATTAACACGATTGTAATTATGTCCATATAATGACCTCCTCTAAATTCTTTGAAAGAACCCGTGTACTTCAATATATTCGCTATTTGAAGTTATTATTTTAATAATTTTTTTTATTAAAAAAAATGCCTCCTTTTTGGAAAAGGAGGTTGAAAATTGGATTATTTACTTTCAATCATAATTGTAATTGGTCCCCAGTTTGTAAATGTTACATCCATATCTGCACCAAAAATACCGGTTTGTACTTCGTAACCTTGTTCGCGTAAATACGAATTAAAATATTCGTATAATTCATTTGCGATTTCTGGCTTGGCTGCATCTGTGAAGCTTGGACGTCTACCTTTTCTCGTATCGCCATATAAAGTGAATTGAGAAACAGATAGAACCTGGCCTCCAACATCATTTAATGATAAATTCATTTTTCCAAGTTCATCTTCAAAAATTCTTAGGTTAACTGCTTTGTCAGCGCAATATTTAACATCTTCTATCGTGTCTTCATGCGTTATTCCAACTAACAATAATAAACCTTTAGATATTTGACCTACTACTTGTCCGTCTACAACGACTTTTGCTTCTTTTGTGCGCTGTAATAATACTTTCACTTTCGGCACCTCCTATTAGTGGAAAATACGTCTCACAGAGTATATGTCTGGAATTTGTTTAACCTTATCCACTACTTTTTGCAGGTGGTTTATATTACGAATGGACAAACTCATTGTAATAGTTGCCATTTTATTTCGGTCATTTTTCCCTGTTACTGAAGAGATATTTGTTTTTGTTTCATTTACAACTGAAAGAACTTCATTTAAAAGACCACGACGATCGTAACCGAAAATTTCGATATCAACGTTATAATCACGTTCGAACGTAGGGCTTTCCTCCCAATCAACTTCAATAAAACGATCTTCTTCACTATCATTTAACATGTTTACACAATCGCTTCTATGAACTGAGATTCCTCTGCCTTTTGTGATATAGCCAACAATATCATCACCAGGTACAGGATTACAGCATTTTGATAAGCGGATTAATAAATTATCTACACCTTTTACAGAAATACCAGCATCTTTACGACGTGATGGAGCTTTTTTAAGGTCCGAAGAAAGTTCTTTTAATCGGTCTTCTAGCTCAATTTCAGTACGTTTGCGGAATTTATCTGTTAAACGGTGAGCAATCTGTGTTGCAGTAATTCCATTGTATCCAACGGCTGCATACATATCTTCTGCATTAGAGAAATTAAATTTCTCTGCGACGCGTTTTAAATTTTCAGACGTTAATACTTCTTTTAAATCACATTCTAATGCTTTAATTTCTTTTTCAACTAATTCCTTGCCCTTTTCAACATTCTCTTCTCTTCTTTGCTTTTTAAAATATTGACGTATTTTATTTTTAGCGTGTGAAGACTGAGCGACCTTTAACCAGTCTTGGCTAGGTCCATACGAATGCTTCGATGTCATAATCTCAACGATATCACCGGTTTTAAGTTTATAATCAAGTGGGACCATTTTTCCATTTACTTTTGAACCAATTGTTTTATTTCCGATTTCAGAGTGAATTCGGTAAGCAAAATCGATTGGAACAGATCCTAGTGGTAATTCATAAACATCACCTTTTGGAGTAAATACAAAAACCATATCAGAGAATAAGTCCATTTTTACCGATTCCATGAACTCTTCTGCATTTGTAGAATTATCTTGCCATTCGATAATTTCACGGAACCAACTTAATTTATTTTCTAAAGTTTTTTGTGAAGGAAGATTTGCATTATCTTCTTTGTATGCCCAGTGTGCTGCAACACCATATTCAGCAATTTGGTGCATTTCTTGTGTTCGAATTTGCACTTCTAGTGGTTCACCTTTTGGACCGATTACAGTCGTATGAAGAGATTGATACAGATTCGCCTTAGGCATTGCAATATAATCTTTAAAACGACCTGGCATCGGTTTCCAGCATGTATGAATAACGCCTAAAACAGCGTAGCAATCTTTAATACTATTAACAATCACACGTACAGCTAATAAGTCATAAATCTCGTTAAATTGTTTATTTTGCTTAGCCATTTTATGGTAAATGCTATAAATATGCTTAGGACGTCCAGAAATTTCTGTTTTAATTTCGACATCTTCAAGTTGAGTTGAGATTTCGTTAATAACCTCTTCTAAATATTGCTCGCGCTCTGCTCTTTTTCGCTTCATTAAGTTAACTATTCGATAGTATTGCTGTGGATTTAAATAGCGTAACGCTGTATCTTCAAGCTCCCACTTTACTTTACTAATCCCTAGTCGATGAGCTAGCGGTGCAAATATTTCTAACGTTTCATTCGCAATTCGCATACGTTTTTCTTGAGGTAAGTGTTTTAACGTTCTCATATTGTGAAGGCGATCGGCTAATTTAATTAATATTACTCTCAAGTCCTGTGCCATCGCTACAAACATTTTGCGATGATTTTCAGCTTGCTGTTCTTCCTTCGATTTAAACTTGATTTTACCTAACTTTGTTACACCATCTACAAGCATAGATACTTCTTTGCCAAATTGGTTCTCTAAGTCCTCTTTAGATACTTCAGTATCCTCTACTACATCATGAAGAAACCCAGCACTAATGGTTGTAGCATCCATCTCTAAGCCAACTAGGATACCTGCTACTTGAACCGGGTGTATAATATATGGTTCACCTGACTTACGAAATTGCTCACTATGTGCGTCACGAGCATATTCATAAGCACGTTTAATAAACGCCACATCATCTTCTTTTAAATAATGGGACGCTTGCTCTAAAACCTGTTCTGCTGTCAAAACTTGCTCAGTAGCCATCTAATCACCTTAAATCATTATTTCTTCTATTATCATGAAAATTTCGTTTTTTGTAAAGCAGGAGTCGTCAAATTTCATTTTTTTTTGCAGATCTTTGATAGAAAAAGAGCACTCTGATTATTCAGAGTACCCTGTCTAGATAACATTATCATATGTTAAATATTAATATGTCATTAGTGTAAATATATCATAGCCTTCTAATTTTTTACGACCTTCTAAGTAAGAAAGCTCAATTAAGAAAGCAATACCAACTACAATTCCACCTAATTCTTCAATTAGTTTGATTGTAGCTTCAATCGTACCACCAGTAGCTAATAAATCATCAGTGATCAGTATACGTTGACCTGGTTTAATAGCATCTTTATGCATTGTCAACGTATTTGTACCATATTCTAAATCGTAGTTGTAGCTAATTACTTCACGAGGTAATTTACCTGGCTTACGAACAGGTGCAAAACCTATTTCTAAAGCGTAAGAAATTGGACAACCAACGATAAATCCACGAGCTTCTGGTCCAACTACTAAATCAACATCTTTTTCTTTCGCATAAGCTACGATTTGATCTGTTGCTTCTTTATAAGCTTTTCCATCATTCATTAATGATGAAATATCTTTAAACTGAACGCCTTCTTTTGGCCAGTCCGGTACGATCGTTATATAATCTTTTAAATTCATTAAATAAGTGCCTCCCCATTTTCGGAAAAATGACTTTTCATATTTTGAAAAAATGTAGTTAATTCATCACATTTTGAGTACAGAAATAAGCGTTCTAGTTCAATACTAGCTAATTTTTTTGCATACGTATTAGATAAAGAGAGATCTTTCTTCTCAGTTTGTGGCAACAAACGAATTTTTCCATCCTCTATTGTAACAAATTCTAAATCAAAAAACACCTTTGTCATAAAATCGACTTGTTCTTTTTTCCAACCCATCTTACGACATAATGCCACTTCATACATGTTCATGTCAAATGGATTTGTATTTGCTAAGATCGAATAGAATTTTTTAAAACTTTCTCTACTTGGTATTGGTGAGAAGAAATGTAATTCTTCTTGATTAAAAATTAAGTAGATACGTTCTGATAACCCATTACGAAAAACTTCTTTCAAATCATTTTCAGAACTAGGTAAATCAAGTAGGATCACATAGTTATTTTGTATATTAACATCTAAGTTTAGTACATCTTCATATGCAACAAACTTAGAAATAGGATATTTAGACTTTAAATTTTCATATTCATTTGATGATTGATGTAAAAATATGAATTTTTCTTCGGTTGAAGGTAAAGTTAATCGATGTGGCTCTTGACCTCTTAAGTCAAATAACTGCCAATGATTTACTTTAATATCATGGATCATTAACTGCGGCTTTCGTTTACCATTCCATTCGTTAATAGAAGCCATTCCTAAGCATGATACTTTTGATCCACTTGCAATTTCATTAGCAACATGTCCAAATCCAAACCCTACGGCATCAAGGAATGTAACCTCATCTTTTAGTTGTACTTTAAGATGTGCACCTTCATTACCGATTTGTTTAATATTTAGAGCATCAACCTCGTTTATTTCTAAAACAGGTTTTGGGTTATGCATCCCAAAAGGTGCTAGCATATTTAATTCATTAATAAATGAGATTGAAACTTCACTAGCCTCACAGTTTAAATCGACTTCTTTTAACGGGATAAAATCTTCATCTGTCATAATTTGATCTGCATATTCATTTAAACGATGTCTTAATAGCTCGACATCTTCAATTGCCAATGTCATACCAGCAGCAAGTGTATGACCTCCAAAATGAGGTAAAATATCTTTACATTTTGTTAAGTTTTCAAATAGAGAAAAACCTTCAATGCTTCTTGCTGAACCTTTTGCTATTCCTTTTTCACGATCGATACTTAGAACAATTACTGGCTTGTAGAAGCGATCAACTAATTTCGAAGCAACGATCCCAACTACTCCTGCATTCCAGCCTTCTTTTGCGACAATAATCACTTTATTTGAACAAGATGAATCAAGCTCTTTTACTTGCTTAATTGCCTCTTCTGTCATACGTGAAACTAATTCTTGTCGCTCCTTATTTAGAATTTCAATTTGCTCTGCTCTTTTTTTAGCAAGTGCTCTATCATTTTCTAAAACTAACTCTACTGCAGGCTTAGCATCACCAAGTCTACCAACTGCATTAATTCTAGGACCAATTGCAAATCCAATTGTTTCTTCGGTAATTGAATCTGTTGTAGTTCCACTAATTTCTAAAAGAGCTCTTAGTCCTTCACGCTTAGTTTGCTTTAGTTGCCTTACACCTTTTTTTACGATTAAACGATTTTCATCAACCAAAGGTACTAAATCAGCAACTGTACCAATTGAAACTAGTTCCAAATATTCCTCTGGTTCTCTACCTAATAATGCGGAAGCGAATTTAAACACAACTCCTACACCAGCTAGTTCTTTAAAAGGATAGCTCGGACTTAGCTTTGGATGAATAATCGCAATAGCGTTTGGTAATTCCTCTGGTGGTTCATGATGATCCGTAATAATTACATCCACACCTAGTTCATTTGCAAAATTAACTTCCTCTGCTGCAGAAATACCTGTATCTACAGTAATGATTAATGAATAACCTTGGTCATTCGCCCATTTAAATGCATTCTTATTTGGACCATATCCTTCAGTAAAACGATTTGGTATATAAAAATCTACATTTGCTTCTAGTTCGATTAATGTTAAATACAATACTGAAGTACTGCTAACTCCATCTGCATCATAATCGCCAAAAATTAATATTTTTTCATTTTCTTCAATCGCTTGAAATACTCTGTCAATTGCAATATCCATACCCTCTAATAAAAACGGGTCATGAAAGCTCATTTGATCTTCATATAAAAACTTACTTGCTGCATCTACTTTATTAAATCCACGAGTAACAAGTAGTTTAGCTAATAGAGGGGAAATCTGTAATTCTTTACTTAATAATTGCTCTTCTTGGTGATTCGATAATTTCGGTTTCCAACGTGCTTTTGACTTTAACAATACTCTCACCCCTAACTGTACTATTATACTAAAGTAAACTTATTGGATGAAAGAGTTATTTTTATCATTATATGGATTAATATGGACAAAAACATTTTCCACATCTTTTTGTTCCATCAACTGTGCTTTAACATTTTTACCGATTTTATGTCCTTCTTCAACCGTTATATATGGATCTACTGAGACTTTTATATCGATTATGACGTAATAGCCGTGTTCCCTTGCATAGAGAGAATTTATTTCTTTAACTCCTTCTACGTTACTAACAATTTCTTTATAAGGTTCAATATCTTCTTCATGAAGGACATGATCCATTGTCGTATGTATTGATTCTGCACCTATATCCCAAGCCATTTTTAAAATCATAATTGCTACAATAAGACCAGCGGCAGGGTCTGCATATAAAAGTACTGGCATATTAAATTTAGTACCTAGAATTGCAATTCCAATACCAACCATAGCTGCAGCAGATGAGTATACATCGGAGCGATGTTCATATGCATTAGCGATGATTGCGTCACTATTTAACCTTTTCCCTAAAGCATATTTATAGCGAAACATCCATTCTTTTAAAAATATTGATATAAAAGCTGCTAATAAAGCGATTAGCTCTGGTGGATGCACTGGTTTAAAAAATGCAGTTATAGAGGATTTAGTTATTTCAATTCCAACAATAAATAATAGTACAGCAACAATAATTGCAGCAATTGATTCAGCTTTACCATGTCCATAAGGATGATCCTCATCTGGAGGCATCTTAGCAGCTCTTAAACCAAATAAAACCGCGATCGAACCGACCACATCTGACGCAGAATGTACCGCATCTGCCATTAACGCTTTACTATTTCCAATATATCCTATAACTGCTTTAACAATTGCTAGAAGTAAATTTCCATATATTCCGATATAAGCCCCTTTCCTGGCTTCCTTATAACGCTCTTCCTGTTCCATATACTTTACCTACTTCCCTTTTTCTAACTCTAAAAAATACACTAATCATTATTAACACATTATATTATTATCTTCAAATCATAATGAATTTAATACAAAAAAGAGTATAAGCATGCGCCTATACTATTTTTCAACGTTTATAAATAAAATATATTCAATTGAAAAATGGAACACTAAAATTTTTTGATATGTTGGGTTGATTTTAGTTATGTAATATTGTTTGTTAAAAAGTTTAAACCAATCTATGAACACAAATTAAGAAGAAGATTTATTTTTATTTTTTGATTTTATGTAATTTCTTCTATTCCTTTGTTTTTTCTCTTTCTTCATGATTCAATGGCCTTATTTATAGTTTTCCTAATTATTAAAGAAATGTTCTTTTATTTGCACTTTCTCTAAAAGATTATTCCAAAATTCTTAAAGATAAACTTTTTTTGATGAGGAGTTGATTGGAACGAAAGGGTGCTCGACTCCTGTGGGAGATGCGGGAAGGCTGAGACCCCGCAGGAACGTACGTGACGAGGAGGCTCAAGAATCTAGCCCCACGGAAAGCGAGCATTCTGTAGTGGAAATCAAAAAGACCTTACTTTTTTAATTGATAAATTCTTTTTTTCGCTAACATGAAAAAAAGAGTATAAGCATGAGCTTATACTCTTTTTAATTATTTAGCTTCTTCAACATCAATTACTTGGTTTTTATCAAGTTGGCGACCTTTAATAAATAACCAAATTTGTGAAGCAATAAAGATTGAAGAATATGTTCCAACAACTAAACCTATTAATAATGCAAGTGAGAAGTTAAGAATTGCATGACTTCCGAATATAAGCAATGCAAGTACTGCTAATAGTACAGTAAGAACTGTTTTAACAGATCGGCCTAAAGTTTGACGAATTGATTCATTTACAACTTGTTTCAATTCTTCTCTAGAACGAATTTTCTTCTTAAGCTTCATATTTTCACGTACTCGGTCAAATGTAACGATCGAGTCATTAATCGAATAACCAACAATCGTTAGAACCGCTGCGATGAAAGTAATATCTACTTCTAATCTAAAAATACTAAACACTACAACAATGAAGAATGCATCATGTAGTAGGGCAATTACTGAAGCAATTGCATATGAGAATTGGAAACGTAATGATACGTAAAGAATGATACCTGCTGACGCGATAATCAATGCTTTAACGGCATTAGCTGCTAATTCTCTACCAACTACTGGATCAACAGTACTTACGTTTGGTTCTACCCCAAATTTAGTCGTAAAATCTTTTTTCAAATCATTAATTTGATTTTTTGTTAATACGCCTTTAAATACGATTGAACCTGTTTTTGCATCATTTGTTGAAATAGTAATACTTTCTGGCTTCAAGTTCATTTTTGAAATTTCATCATTAACAACTTGTTTTGTAACTACTGATTTTGATTCAAATGTTACACGTGTACCACTTGCAAAATCAATTCCTAAATTTAATCGGAAAATAGAAAGTAGAATAACCCCGACAACTACTGTAACAATTGAAAAATAAACAAATTTTCGACCTACGCTTACAAAATCGACTTTATCATATTTTGTAGGAGGATGTGCTAGGTTATGATTTAAACCAAGAATTTCACTTTGTTTAATACCAAACCATGTTTTCTTATTATTTAAGTAACGACTTTGAACTAATAAAGAAAGTAATAAACGAGTACCGAATACTGCAGTTAAAAAGCTTACTAAAATACTTACAATTAAACTTGTTGCAAATCCTTTTACTGAGCTTGTACCAAATGAGAACAATACTACAGCAGCAAGTAAAGTTGTAATATTAGCATCAAAAATCGTTCCAAATGAACGCTGATTACCTGCACGATACGCCGATGCAACTGATTTTCCTAGTTTTAGCTCGTCCTTCAATCTCTCAAAGGTAATGATATTATTATCTACTGCAATACCAACACCAAGTATTAATGCAGCTATACCCGGAAGTGTTAATACTGCATTCATGCCGTCAAATACTAGTAATGTTACATAAGTATATGCCATTAACATGATGCTTGCGATTAAACCTGGTAAGCGATAGAAATAAAGCATAAATAAGAAAATTACTGCCACACCAATAATTCCAGCAAAAATTGTTTCATGAAGAGCATCTGTACCAAATTTTGCACCGATTGATGTTGAATACATTTCTTTAAGGTGTACTGGAAGTGCCCCTGCATTTAATAAGTCTGATAGTTCTTTTGCACTTTCAACCGTAAATGTAGAGCCTACAATAGAAAGTGAATCGTCTGTAAATACTTGATTTACACTAGCTGCTGATAAGAATTTAGGCTTCGCTTTTGCAGATTCCTTTTTGAAAGAGTCTTGTCCTTCTTTGAAATCTAACCAAATAACCATCATATTATTTGGAGCACCCATTTTTAATACTTTACTTGTAACATCTTTAACCTTAGAGGCATCCTTAAATGTGATTGATACACTAGGTTTACCCATTTGGTCAAATGTTTGCTTTGAAGCGCCTTCTTTTAAATCCGCTCCAGTCATCAGAACCTTATCATTTACGTCACGAATTGTTAAGTTCGCTTCAGTAGAAAGAATATCACGTGCTTTAGCTTGATCTTTTACACCAGCCAATTGTACACGAATACGATCTTTCCCTTCGATTTGAATGTTTGGTTCACTTACTCCTAATACGTTTACACGTTTTTCAAGAGCTTTTGCTGTACTTACTAAAACATTTTTGTTAATTTTGTCGCTTTTCTTAATCGGCTTAACTTTGTAAAGCACCTCAAACCCGCCCTGTAAATCTAGACCAAGCTTAATATTATTCGCGGTACCAAATACAGTTGTGCCGATTACTGCTGCTAATACAGCAATAATTAAGAAGAAGGCAACAATTCTGTTACGCTTCACCATGTTGTGAATTTCCTCCTCTAACTAGTTCAAGTTCTAGTACGAAAATGGTATGTTTTCATTCTTATATTATACAAATGCAATTTTTTTATTGTCAATTAATGGTTAAACTGACTCCCCAAACTGCCAAGTAGGTGATTTAAATGCTTCGATTCGAATATAATTCATATAATCGTTTACAGTTAATGAGAGTATGTCTTCTACCAGTTGAAAAAGCTTTGGTTCGTCCTCTTTCTTTCGCCATATGGTTCTTTCGAGGCATTCCCATAATTCATCCTCACTGACAGTATCGAATCCAAGCATTCTAAATTCATCCAGTTTACTTTCAATTACTACCTGTAGCTTAGGTTTAAATTCTGCAGCTTGTTGATGAAAAGTCGACATACTCTTCCCCCCTAATTTTCTGTATTTTTAGAAAAATGATTTTAGACCTTCATATTCATTTCCTAGATGTTGAACTAACTTGTCATGCTTGCCTACATTTATAGCATATATATAATTGTAAATCATTCTAGGCTGTTTGAGAAGGTGGTAAAAGTAATGACAAAGCAAACGTTTTTAAGAGGAACGTTTTTTTTACTTATTGCAGGGCTCATCACAAGAATTTTAGGGTTTTTTAATCGTATTGTTGTAGCAAGAATAATGGGTGAAGAAGGCGTAGGATTATTTATGATGGCAGTCCCGACACTATTTTTGGTCATGACGCTTACACAGCTCGGCTTACCAATTGCCATCTCAAAATTAATTGCAGAAGCAGTTGCTCAAAATAGACAAGATCGGATAAAAAAGATTTTAGCTGTATCAATGTCAATAACTGGCATATTAAGTATTATTTTTACAACAGCAATGATATTTTTATCCCCTTATATTGCTAAAAACTTATTAACGGACGAAAGGACTATGTACCCACTAATTGCCATCGCACCAGTTGTTCCAATTATTGCTATTTCATCAGTATTACGTGGATATTTTCAAGGCGTTCAGAATATGCGACCTTCTTCCTTTTCCCAAGTTATTGAACAAGTTGTTCGTATAGTACTAGTTGCAGTTTGTACTAAAACTTTTTTACCATATGGAGTTGAATTTGCCGCTAGTGGCGCCATTATCTCTTCTGTATTAGGGGAATTAGCTTCTTTAATTTATATGCTTTATGTTTTTAAGAAAGAAAAAAATGCAAAGTTCATTTCTGGATTTAAGAACAATATTAAAGAGGGAAGAAAAACTCTTAGCGACCTATTAAGTATTGCTCTACCAACAACTGGAAGTCGTTTAATTGGTTCAATATCAATGTTTTTAGAACCAATAGTTGTCTCACAAAGTTTAGCGATTGCAGGGGTAACCGCAGCTGTTGCAACTAAACAATATGGATTGCTTGCAGGATATGCTTTACCTCTATTACTTTTACCAGCGTTTATTACTTATGCACTATCTACAGCACTTGTGCCAGCGATTAGTGAAGCAATGGCCAAAAAAGATCGTGTAACTGTTGAAAGAAGATTGCAGCAAGCACTACGCTACTCAATGATTGCGGGTGGTTGGTCTGTTGTTATTTTATACGTCTTTGCCTCACCGATTTTAACACTAATGTACAAAAGTGACCAAGCTACAAATTTTATATTACTTTTAGCACCTTGCTTTATTTTTTACTATTTCCAAGGACCACTACAAGCTGTATTGCAGGCACTTAATCTTGCAAATTCAGCCATGATTAATAGCTTTGTCGGTTCGGTCGTTAAAATTGCTAGTATTTTATTACTAGCTACAAATCCAAAGTTTGGTATTAACGGCGTTGCGTTAGCTATGAATATTAGTATTGTAACAATAACGGTACTTCACTATTTCACTGTATTAAAAGCCATCAACTTTTCAATTTTCGTTAAGGATTATGTTTATTGTCTAGTCATTTTAGGAATTTGTATTTATGTCGGAAAATTCATCAAAGAATACGTAGTTTTTTCATCCTCATTATTAGTACAAACCTTAGCAAGTATTTCGGTTGTCACTTTAATGTATATCTTATTAATTCTATTATTTAATCTAGTTAAGAAAGATGAGATCATTCGAATCCCATTCTTTAAAAAGTTAATTACAAGATAATGGACAATAGAATAGATCATAACAAAACCACAAAGTAATTAACGTACTTTGTGGTTTCACTCTGTTGAAAAACACTTTTGTAAACTAGTTATCAAATTTTCGTAAAGGAGTTGATTGATGTTGATTTCCACTACAGGATGCTCGCTTTCCATGGGGCGAGATTCTTTAGCCTCCTCGGCAAGCCTGCGGGGTCTCAGCCTTCCCGCTAATCCCATAGGAGTCGAGCAACATCAGCTCCAATCAACTTTTTCATCAAAAAAAGTTTACACTAAAAAATCTAATTTAAAATCCTTTACTAAGGGTAGCATAAAAGTTTGTTAATCAATTTGTAGGTCAATTAAGATCGAACACCAACGTATTATAATAATCATTTGAAATTGTTTTTCTATACGTAATTTAATCATTAAAATGTTCACTTAATGTACGGCTTGTTACTGACCGTTTTATATTTCAAAACTCTGAAGCCACAAAGTAATTAAATGTTCTTTGTGGTTTATTAATTTTCTTTTATGTATATGTTAGTTAATTTCCACTACAGGATACTGATATTTCTAAATCCTAAATTATTCGTCTTTCTTATCAAAAAATATTTCTCCGCCTCGTAAGCTACAATAAGATACTTGTTTGAATTCATCATATCCATGTTTTTTTAACTCTTCTAATAACCACTGTTTATCTTTATGATACTGATTTAAATTATCTTCTTGTACGATGCCATCTAATATTAGTGGAAATGTGAGTGAGCTATAATTTATATCACCGTTTATTTCCTTTTTAAATATGGATAATTTTCCTGTAGGTTCTAGTAATGCATAGTCAACATCCCGTACATCTCCAATATCCTTTTCTCTTAGTTGGAGTAATAGGTCGTCAAATGTGTATCTTTGTTTTTTCATCTCTTTCTCTAAAACTTTACCTTTACTAATGATTAATACAGGATGTCCATCTAATATTTTTCTAAATTTAACACTTTTTAGCGAAATTAAAGAAAAAATTATTTGGATAACTACAATTAAAAACATTGGATAGATTACTTTTACGATCGGATCATTATGGTTTTCGATCCCGATTGCTGCTATTTCAGTTAATAAAATATAAACGACTAGATCTAATAAACTTAACTCACCTATTTCTCTCTTACCCATTATCCGAAAGAAAAATGCAATAATTAAATAGATTAAAATGGTACGAATCGTCATAGAACCTAATTCCATTTTACTTACCCTCACATCCAAAACTTGTTGATTTTCAAAAAAATTGATCTTAAGCTAGCACTGACACCTGTAAATATGAATCCAAACCCTACTAATTTCCCATAAAGAAAATAATAGTAGAATTTTGTTCATAATTTTACTATTTGTAATTGCCCTATAAGTATTCTAAAAATTCATCTCATGAATATGCTTGTATTAAAAGAGTGTACAAGGGGGAATATGAATGAAAAAAACAGCTGTAGCTGTCTCTTTTGGCTTTTTAACTATTCTATTATTAGTATTGTCAATTAGTTTGATTTTATCATTATTACTTAAACTAACTTCACTTACAGAAGCAAGTGTCACAACAACTACTCTTATCCTCTCATTTATCGTTATGTTAATTGGTGGTTTTGTTACAGGAGCGAAAGGGAAAGAAAAAGGTTGGATTCTTGGATTATTAACGAGTGGAGCGTATTCTATTTTTGTATTTTTTGTACAGTTTCTTGGCTATGATCGAACTTTTTCACAGGAACAAATAATGTATCATGGTATTTTCTTAGGTGTTTGTATGTTAGGGTCAATTTTTGGAGTGAATGCGGCAAGTAATAAATCTTATAATCAATAAAGTTTTTTGAGTTATATCTAAATCACTTTAGACTTAATTTAAATTTCTTACAAAATAAACAAAACGCTAGTTCCCAAAAGGAACTAGCGTTTCTTACGCTACAATTAAGTAAAATTAAGCTTGATTTCTTGTTTCACGAATTGCGTTTTTTTCAAATACCATACGTGATCCATCAGCAGTTTTTAATGTAATTGTATTATTTTCTTCGTTAACAGCATCAACTAATCCGTGTAATCCACCGATTGTTACAACCATATCGCCTTTGCTAATTCCAGCTTGCATAGAAGCTGTTTGCTTTTGACGCTTTTGTTGTGGACGAATTAGTAAGAAGTAGAAAACTATGAACATTAATATTAGAGGTAAAATCCCCATTAAACCATTACCCATCTTAATCTTCCTTTCAATATGTAAATTTTAGAAGTTCCTAGCGTTCGGCTTATTAAAACCGTATTGTTCAAAAAACTCTTCTCGGAAATCACCTAAACGGTCTTCGCGGATTGCTTGGCGAACTTGTTCCATTAATTGTAACAGAAAATGTAAGTTATGGTAAGTAGTCAAACGCATTCCAAACGTCTCTTCGCATCGGATTAAATGACGGATATATGCTCTTGTATAGTTTTTACATGCATAACAATCACAATTAGGATCAAGCGGAGAATAGTCCTCTGCATATTTTGCATTCTTTATAACTAATCGTCCTTCGCTAGTCATACATGTACCATTACGAGCGATACGCGTTGGAAGTACACAGTCAAACATATCCACTCCTCGAATTGCGCCATCAATTAATGAGTCAGGAGAACCCACTCCCATTAAATATCTTGGTTTATCCGTTGGTAGGAAAGGTGTCGTAAACTCTAAAACTCTATTCATTACATCCTTTGGTTCTCCAACTGATAATCCACCAATTGCATAACCTGGGAAATCTAAAGAAACTAAGTCTCTTGCAGATTGTTTACGAAGGTCTTCGTATTCTCCCCCTTGAACAATTCCAAATAATCCTTGATCCTCTGGTCTTTGGTGAGAATTTAAACAACGCTCTGCCCATCTACTTGTTCTCTCAACTGAACGTTTCATGTAGTCATACTCAGCAGGGTATGGTGGACATTCATCAAACGCCATCATGATGTCAGAACCTAATGCATTTTGAATTTCCATCGCCTTTTCTGGTGAAAGGAATAATTTATCGCCATTTAAGTGATTTCTGAAATGTACGCCCTCTTCTTCGATTTTTCGGAATTGACTCAAGCTAAATACTTGGAACCCTCCTGAATCTGTTAAAATTGCACGATCCCAGTTCATAAATTTATGTAAGCCACCAGCTTTTTTAATAATCTCATGACCAGGTCTTAACCATAAATGGTAAGTATTACTTAAAATAATACCTGATCCCATTGCTTTTAAATCTTCAGGAGCCATTGTTTTAACAGTGGCTAAAGTTCCAACAGGCATAAATGCTGGAGTTTCAAATGAACCATGTGGAGTATGGACAATTCCTAATCTCGCACCTGTTTGCTTACAAGTTTTAATATGTTCATAACGAATTGCTGTCATTTTTCGATTCCTTTCAATTCTTAAAGTATTAACATTGCATCGCCAAAGCTAAAAAAGCGATATCTTTGATCTACTGCTTCTTTATAAGCAGATAAAACTGGTTCTCTTCCAGCTAAAGCGCTAATCAGCATAATTAGAGTTGATTTTGGTAAATGGAAGTTCGTAATCATCCCATCAATTCCCATAAATTTATATCCTGGGAAAATGAAGATAGACGTCCAACCACTAGACCCTTCAAACTTACCATTATTAGCTGTAGCAATCGTTTCAACTGTACGAGTAGAAGTTGTTCCGACAGTAATGATTCTACCACCGTTTGCTTTCGTTTCATTTAACAGTTTAGCCGTTTCATCAGACATATAGTAGTATTCTGAGTGCATATCATGTTCTTCGATCGATTCTACACTTACTGGTCTAAATGTACCTAAACCTACATGCAATGTAATAAATGCTAACTTTACACCTTTTTCTTGAACTTTAGCTAAAAGTTCTTTTGTAAAATGTAAACCTGCAGTAGGCGCCGCCGCTGAACCAATTTCTTTTGCAAATACTGTCTGGTAACGATCTTTATCTTCTAACTTTTCTTTAATATATGGAGGTAGTGGCATTTCACCTAGTTGGTCTAAGATCTCATAAAAAATCCCATCGTATTGGAATTTTAATTTTCTTCCACCTTGATCACTAGAACCTACACATTCTGCCTTTAATCTGCCATCTCCAAATAAAATGATTGTGCCTTCTTTGACTCTTTTAGCAGGCTTTACTAATGTTTCCCATACATCCTGCTCTTCTTGTTGAAGTAATAATACTTCAATTTGAGCACCTGTATCTTCTTTCACACCAAATAATCTAGCAGGCATTACTTTTGTTTCATTTAAAACTAAACAATCGCCCTCTTGTAAATAATCTAACACATCAGGAAACTGTTTATGCTCTACATTTCCTGACTCTTTATGTAATACCATTAGTCTCGATGCTTCTCGGTCCAACAAAGGAGTCTGAGCAATCAACTCTTCAGGTAAATCAAAATCAAATAAATTTACATCCATTTCTATACACCTCATAAATTTCAGGAGTAAGGAGAAAGGGAGATTATCCACAATTCCCTTTTCCAAACTCTATTTATTTCTACTCACTTATTTTCTCCCAAATAATGAAAAAATAAGTGATAATAAAATACTTATGATAATACAAGTTACAATCGGAAAGTAAAACGATACATTTCCTTTTTTTATAAAAATATCGCCTGGAAGTTTCCCAACAAATCGAATAAACAATCCAACAACTAGTAAGATAATTCCTAACGTAATTAAAATTTTTGACAAATCAATCATTGCTCCGGCACCTGCAACCCGAAATGTTTGTATGTTAAATCAGTAACAATTCGTCCCCTAGGAGTCCGCTGAAGAAAGCCAATTTGAAGTAAATATGGCTCATATACATCTTCAATCGTTTGTGACTCTTCCCCGATTGAAGCAGCAATCGTATCAACCCCAACAGGACCACCTCTAAATCGCTCAATAATAGCTAGTAACAATTTATGATCGATATGGTCTAGACCTGCTTCATCTACCTGCATTTGAATTAAAGAGTCTTTAGCTATTTCAAAGGTAATGATTCCACTTCCTTGAACTTGAGCAAAATCTCTAACCCTTCTTAATAAACGGTTTGCAATTCGAGGGGTACCTCGAGATCTTCTAGCTACTTCTGAAGCAGCGTCATTTTCAATTTCCATTCCGAATAACTCTGCTGTTCTTTTCACGATCAATGCAAGTTGTTCAACAGTATAGAATTCTAATCGATTTAATACTCCAAAACGATCTCTAAGTGGTGAGGAAAGGAGACCTGCTCTTGTTGTTGCACCTATTAATGTAAATGGAGGCAAATCAATTCTTACCGACCTAGCAGTTGCATCCTTTCCAATTACGATGTCAAAGAAAAAGTCTTCCATTGCTGGATAAAGCACTTCTTCTACTGTTCGAGGCAATCGGTGAATTTCATCGATAAACAATACATCACCAGGTTGAAGTGAAGTCAAAATAGCTGCTAAATCTCCAGGACGCTCAATCGCTGGTCCTGAAGTCGTTTTGAATCCAACACCTAGTTCATTCGCAATAATCGCTGCTAAAGTGGTTTTACCTAATCCAGGAGGACCGTATAATAGAACATGATCTAAAGACTCATTTCGCATCTTTGCAGCTTCAATAAAAACTTGCAAATTCTTTTTGACTTTATCTTGCCCTATATATTCCCTTAATGATTGAGGCCTTAGTGAAAGCTCTTGATCAAATTCCTCGCCACTACTTTCACCAGATAAAATTCGGTCATCCATTTTCATCACCTCTTAGCTTGCAATAGTAATTGAAGTGCTTTTTTAATATATTCATCCGTTGAAAGCTTCTCATTCTTTAATAACGGTACGATCTTTTTAACTTCTTTTTCTGCATAGCCTAATGCTTTTAATGCTTCAATTGCATCATCTAATGAAGATGCTGCACTTTCTTTCTCTTCAATAGCATCTAGGTCAGTAAATAAATCGACTTGAACTGCTCCAAAGACTTTTTCAAGTTTTCCTTTTAAATCAAGGATCATTTGTCTTGCTGTCTTTTTACCAACACCAGGAAATTTTGTTAAAAATACCTCGTCCTCTTCTTCGATCGCATGAACTATCTGATTTGGTTCTCCAGTCGCAACAATTGCCAAGGCACCTTTAGGACCGATTCCTGACACACTTAACAATTTTTGGAATAAAGTACGTTCATCTAGTGTTTTAAAACCATATAACATCATAACATCTTCTCTTACATAATGATGTGTATAAACTTTTAAGATTTCATTTGAAGGTCTAAAAACATATGGATTAGGTGTAAATAATTGATAGCCCATTCCATTATGATCAATTACTATATATTCTGGTCCAACCCATTCTATCTTTCCAATTATGTATTCGTACATGGTTTTCTCCCCTTTTTACATGTATTCCATTGTACCATAGAAAGAAGAAGGAAAAAAATAGTCGGCTGTCGAAAATAAAAATTTTATACATATGATTTAACGAAAAAGTTTACATAAAAATGACTAATAAATTTAGCGAAAGTTTAAAAAATCGGTACTTAAGAAAATCCATAAGGAGGCCATTCGATTTGAACATGTTTCCAATTCTAACTACAGAGCGACTTTATTTAAGAGAAATTAAAGTCACTGATCTTAATCGAATGTTCAATATTTTATCAAGAGAAGATGTCACCAAATATTATGGACTAGATGCACTAAAAAATAGTAGTGAAGTATTGGACGTAATTCATTATTTTAGAGAAATGTATGAAGCGCGCAATGGCATCCGTTGGGGGATGATTGATAATGAAACAAACAAATTAATCGGAACATGTGGATTTACTGCCTACCAAGAACGAAACAAAAGGGCCGAAGTTGGCTATGAGGTACACCCAGACTATTGGAGAAAAGGTTTTGCGACAGAAGCTTTAAAAGCATTATTATCTTATGGATTTAATATTCTTCAACTAAATCGAATAGGAGCAATCGTTTATCCGGAAAATCTACCTTCCCAAAAACTTCTTGAAAAAATAGGATTTACGAATGAGGGTCTACTACGTCAGTATTTAATACAAGGTAGTACAGTGCATGATACTTATGTTTATTCAATTTTACGAAGTGAATGGGAAAGAATAGAGGAATTGGAAGTTCGAGATAGAAAAATGACTTGAACCATCCAAATACAAAAAATCCACAAGGAAAATAAATTACTTTGTGGATTCTTTTTTATATGACATTTTAGATAGACGTCCGATTGATCACAGTTAAATTCCGAAATTTAATTTACGATTCTTTCATACTCTTTTAAGTAATGTAATAGATAATCGTAATGATCTTTCGTCGAAATTTTAATCCCTTGTTCAAGTTGCTTTTGTTTATTTACTTCTAATTTATTCGTATCTATTTGAAAAAAAGATTCGATAATATTATTACCGCTTGGCACTCCAATATATAAATTCAAAACCCCATTTGAATTTATTCCGAAGTAACCTTTCGCCTTTAAAGTAGGTGAAAGATCATTAATTTTTTTCATTAGTACGATTTGATCATCATTTTCTTCTATGACTTTCCAACCCTTAAATTCTTTTTTTACTTGACCCAACGTTTTGTGTTGATTAATGTAAATTTCCTCAATCACTTCACCGTTTATATATACTTTATGTAAAATGATTGTAATTCCCTTTTTGTTAGAACTATGTTGAAGTTCATTATGAGCTGCCAATGTTTCAGTTTGTGCCGGTATTAATAAAGCTAGTAAACAAACAAATATTAAAATGAACTTTTTCACAAACATCCACTCCTTTAGACAAATTCATACAAGCTTTTTTAGTTTGACCATTCCTTTTATCTTTATCCAACATATTTATAATTTTTATATGTAAATGGCCATTAATCTTCTAAACAAAAAAACCTAAAGAGTTGTCTTTAGGAAAGGGGGTTAATTACCATATGTATTTTCAAATAGAGATATAAAAAAATTAGGTGCCACTTCAATTTTCTTATGAAATTTAAAACCAGAAGTTTTATATAAGTTAATGGCTGGTAGGTTATCTGATCCTGTTGAAACAATTACTTTTTTCTTCTTGGCAACTTCATTTAAAAAATAATTAACTAATTTTCTTGCAATGCCCCGCTTAAAGCAACTAGGATGTACTACCAATCTACATATTTGAAATTCGTTATCGTCTTCTGTATAGGCCAAAAATCCTTTTAATTCATTCTCAATCACATAACCGATAAAAATTTCTTTGGAATCTCTAATGCTTTCGACATTGTCCTTTAATTGTGGTATTCCTTCAAAATTGATTAACTTTGCTTCTACCTTATATGCGGGTAACTGTACATTTAAAATTAAATTTGCCATTTTTTTATCTTTATTGTCTAATTTAAAAATCAAAATTTTCTCCTCCTAATCCCCTGATACTTAATCTAGTCCTTTTGATAAACCATTTAGGATATAAAAGTTAAATAACTCAGTAATTTTTTTAGGACTTAGCGCCTCGTGCTCTTTCTCCCAATCAATTTTAAGTGTTGTATACAGTCGAAACATTACCAAAGCTGTTATTTTGGGATCACATTCAACAATTTCTTTCTTTGCTATTGCTTCTTCAATTTTTTTCTGTATGTATAGAATGATTGATTGATTCAATCGTTTTAATGCGTCATGTACTATAGTCGTTCCAATTTCTTGTTGTTCCTGAAGCAACTTTATTGTTAATTCATGTTCATTATGAAAAGCAATAAATACTTCAATTCCTTTATGAGCTTTTTCAATGAATGAATCTTCATCATGAATCGATTGTTCTGCTAAAAATTTCATTTCAGTAATCAAATTATTGATGATTTCATCAAATAATTCTTCTTTATTTTTGAAGAAAGTATAGATCGTTCCTTTTCCAACATTTGCCTGTTTTGCGATTTGACTCATTGTAGTTGCTTTATAGCCAAAAATGGTAAATGACTTTGTGGCAGCTTGTAAAATATTTTGCTTTTTCAAAAAACTCACCTCAAATTCTCTTATTAACCAATTGACCACTTCGAACTTCTGGTCAATATAAAAATCACTTTACCATATTGTTTAACCCTCATCAAACGAATTGTTAAACTATTCTAAGAACTAAAAGGATCTTAATCACCGAATTAAGAAAAATGTAAATACAAAGAAACAAGCTCTAAAAAAGGAAGAAGCAAGAGCTTCTTCCTTTTCAGTGTAAAAAATTGATTATTATCGGTTTGGATTAGTTGCATCCTTAACATCATTTTTTACATTACGATACATATGTTTAACATTTTCTTTTGTATCGTATAATACATTTTTAGTGGCATTTGGAACATTATTTGTCATGTTATTTAAATTATTTCTAATTGTTCCATCAAATGTTACATATACTTTTTTACCACTCGTGTATGGTGATAAAGCGTCTTTGATTTTTGATCGAAATGCGCTTTCATCAACATTTTTATTTACCAGATCTACTGCAATAAGAACCTGATCACCAACAGCAACCGTGCTTGCTTTGGATACATTTGAAATTTCTTCTACTCGTTTAGATATTTGGTCCGCAAACTTTCGTTCACCAGCATTCATATTAGTGTTTGTACTAATATTTGTATATGGTACAAGAGGAGCTGTGTTTAAATCGTTATTATAACGAACTTGATCCATCGTGTAGTTTCTATTTGTATAATTGACATTTCTTCCATATGTTCCGTCATGGATTACGCCATCATTAGAATATTCACTACTTAAACCTTCATTTATACGATCATTTCCGTAGTGATTATTTTTCTTTGTGAAATAATCTTGGTTATTAGGATAGTTTACGTTTTCATAACGATAATTAACAGCGTAAGGGTTTGTCGGTTTATTGAAGTTTACTTTTTCATAACCAACATTTCTTTTATGGTCATTCATGGCATTATTGTTTGTTCCACAAGCAGATAATGTTAAAGCTGTTAGCACACCTGTAGCAACGATAAGACCTTTTTTATTCAATATAAAACCCTCCCTTTAATTACAGCCAATTGTAATACTAAAATGTATTACAAAGTTAGGTTGACCTTTTTAGGTGGATTTTAAATTGTTAATTGATGGTTTGAAACTCATTTTAAGTAAAAAAGTGCTCTTTAAAGGCTGTTACATGAGAAATAATTTCTAATCCAATTAATTCCTGTATTAAAATAACTAAATAAAAAAAAGACGATTAGTAATTAATCGCCTTTTTAAATAAAATTCTTTATTGTTCATCTTCCTCAAAATATGGTACTCCGTAGGAAGACTGATTTTGTGCATAAGGAGTAAATAATTGCGAATTTGGATCAAAATAAGGTTCAGATGAATCGCGATACATTGGAGTCGGTCCAGTAGCATATGGTGAAACAACTGGACCGCCTTGGAACTTTGGATAGTCCATGGCTGGTAATGTTTGTGGGAAGTTTTCATTTGGTCCCATATATGCTGGCATTGTTGCTGGGAAGTTTGCATTTGGTCCCATGTATGCCGGCATTGTTGCTGGGAAGTTTGCGTTTGGTCCCATATATGCTGGCATTGTTGCTGGGAAGTTTTCATTTGGTCCCATGTATGCTGGCATTGTTGCTGGGAAGTTTGCGTTTGGTCCCATATATGCTGGCATTGTTGCTGGGAAGTTTTCATTTGGTCCCATATATGCTGGCATTGTTGCTGGGAAGTTTGCGTTTGGTCCCATATATGCTGGCATTGTTGCTGGGAAGTTTTCATTTGGTCCCATATATGCCGGCATTGTTGCTGGGAAGTTTTCATTTGGTCCCATATATGCTGGTAATGTTTGTGGGAAGTTTCCGTTCGGTCCCATGTATGCTGGTAAAGTTTGTGCTACATTTGGATTCGGTCCCATATATGCTGGTAGTGTTTGCATATTATTTCCTGGCATTGGTGCAGGTAATGGCATTGGCGCTGGTAATGGTGTTGGCACTGGTGCTGGTAATGGCGTTGGCATCGCAGTTGGCGGAACTGGTGCTTCTCCAGTTACTCCTGGCATCATCGGCATAGCTCCAAAACTCGGTAAAGTTGGTAATGTCCCTCCTTCTCCTCGTGGATAATATGGGTAGTTTGCGTTTGGTCCCATATATGCTGGTAATGTTTGTGGGAAGTTTTCATTTGGTCCCATATATGCTGGCATTGTTGCTGGGAAGTTTGCGTTTGGTCCCATATATGCTGGCATTGTTGCTGGGAAGTTTGCGTTTGGCCCCATATATGCTGGCATTGTTGCTGGGAAGTTTTCATTTGGTCCCATATATGCTGGTAATGTTTGCGGGAAGTTTCCGTTCGGTCCCATATATGCCGGTAATGTTTGCGGGAAGTTTCCGTTCGGTCCTACATATGCTGGTAGCGTTTGGGCTGCGTTTGGATTCGGTCCTACATATGCTGGTAGCGTTTGGGCTGCGTTTGGATTCGGTCCTACATACGCTGGTAGTGTTTGAGGTACATTCGGTCCTGCAAATGCTGGAAGTGTTTGTGGTGCATTTGGTCCCATATACGCTGGTAATGTTTGTGGTGCATTATTTGGTCCCACATACGCCGGTAATGTTTGAGCTTTATTAGTTGCTACTGGTGATACTTGCGCATTTGGCTTTCCTGTTGCCACTGGCGATACTTGCATATTTGGTTTGCCTGTTGCCACTGGCGATACTTGCATATTTGGTTTGCCTGTTGCTACTGGTGATACTTGCATATTCGGCTTTCCTGTTGCTACTGGTGATACTTGCATATTCGGCTTTCCTGTTGCTACTGGTGATACTTGCATATTCGGTTTTCCTGTTGCTACTGGTGATACTTGCATATTCGGTTTTCCTGTTGCTACAGGTAATACTTGCTCTTTTGGTTTTCCTGTTGCCACTGGCGATACTTGCACATTTGGTTTTCCTGTTGCTACTGGTGATACTTGCACATTTGGTTTTCCTGTTGCTACCGGTGATACTTGTTGATTTGGTTTGCCTGTTGCTACTGGCGATACTTGTTGATTTGGTTTCCCTGTTTCAACAGGAGATACTTGCGTATTTGGTGTTGATGGAGAAACCAATGATCCTGGGAAGTAGTTCTTTTTCTCTGACATGCTTTGTCCTCCCTTGGTGTTCACATTTGATTTATTATCATTTATCGGATTTTTAACTGCCACTGGCGAAACAACTTGCGGTATGTTCGCATTTGGTTTTCCAGTTTGAACAGGAGATACTTGTTGATTCGCATTATTTGTCGCAGGTGATACAGTCGGTTTCGCAGGTGGAATAGGTATCTGAATTACAGGTTTTACTGTCGGTGTAACCTCTACATTAATATTCAAATTATTATCAACTGGCTTTGTATTCGGCATGACAGCAGGTTGTGTCTGAGCTACAGGTTGAACATTTCCTTCTTCTACCTCCAAAGCAACACTTGGCTTAAGTTGCTGTACCTCCTTTTTAGAACCTAATGGGGCTGGTTTTTCTCCCCTTTCTGGCACTTTTATTTTCATGCCAGGATAGATCATATCTGGATTACTTAGTTGGGCATTTAATTTAACTATCTCTTCATAGTCGATATTATATTTTTGAGCAATGCTCTTAAGGGTATCGCCCTTTATTACTATGTGAATTCTCACCTTTTCCCCTCCTGACCAATTGCCTCTACGTTGGATTGTACATTAGTACCTCACAACAATGTATGTCTGAATATTTGTATTTATGATAGAAGGTATTTTAATTTATGACGAGTAAGCTTGTATAAGTATTTACTTTATTCTTGTTTTTTCTATAAAAAAATCATCTAGCTCAAGTTGAACTAGATGATTTTAAATTTTTTATGATATTTTATTTTATTTTTAAGCAAGCTCAAGCATTTTATCTAATGCCTTAATTGCATCTTTTGCAGTTTGTTTATCAACTGTAATAATATTTTGGATGTTACCTTTTTCGATATTTTCTAAAGACCATAATAAGTGTGGTAAATCGATACGATTCATTGTTAAGCATGGACACATAAATGGATTTAATGAAATGATTTCTTTATCAGGATGATTTTTAATAATTCTTTGAACTAAATTCATCTCAGTTCCAATTGCCCATTTACTTCCTGCAGGAGCAGCTTCAATCTGGTCAATAATATATTTTGTAGATCCATTGTCATCACTTGCTGCTACAACTTCTCTAGAACATTCTGGATGCACAATAATCCTCATATTAGGATGATTTTTTCGTACATTCTCAATATTTTTCACAGTAAAATTCTCATGAACAGAGCAGTGACCTTTCCAAAGTATTACTTTGATGTTATTTAGGTCTCCCTCAAATTCTAAAGTGTCCGTTATTGGATTCCAAATCGCCATATGCTCTAACGGTACACCTAATTCAAATGCTGTGTTTCTGCCTAAATGTTGATCAGGTAAGAACAATATACGTTCTTTTTGTGTGAAAGCCCAAGAAACTACCTTTTTAGCATTAGATGATGTTACGGTTGCACCATCATTTCTACCGACAAACGCTTTAATCGCAGCAGTTGAATTAACATATGTTAACGGTAAAATTGTGTCTCCGAAAAGCTTCTGTAACTCTACCCATGCACGATCAGTTTGATGATGATCTGCCATATCTGCCATTGAACAGCCTGCTCTCATATCAGGTAAAATAACAATTTGTTCATCTTCCGTTAAAATATCTGCAGTCTCTGCCATAAAATGTACACCACAGAATACAATATATTTCGCTTTTTTATTATTAGCGGCAACTTGAGCAAGTTGTAGAGAATCTCCTGTCGAATCTGAGAAAACTACAACTTCTTCCTTTTGATAATGATGACCTGGAATGAAAAGAGCATCACCTAATCTCTCTTTTATATCTTTTACTCTTTTTTCCATTTCCTCAGTTGATAATGTATAGTACTCATCAGGAATTTGATATCCTTCATTTTTTTGTATCATATCTAAAACGTTCATTGTCCCCACTCCAATCCCTACTATTTTACAAGTAGAAGCTTATATCTAATGCTTTTGCTGAATGTGTTAAACAGCCTAAAGAAATAACATTTACACCACAGTTTTGAAAACTTGCTAAATTATCTAAAGTAATTCCACCAGAAGCTTCCGTTACGATCGTTTCTGGAACAAGTTTAACAAATTCTTTTATTTCATCTGGCGTACGATTATCAAACATAATGACATCTGCACCAGCTTCAATAGCTTGAAGAACTTGATCTTTGTTTTCCGTCTCGACTTCAATTTTGACCATATGACCTAATTTATTTCGTAATGACTCAACTGCATTTTTTATTGAACCTGCGTAAGCAATATGATTATCTTTAAGCATCACTGCATCATATAAACCGAAACGATGGTTCGCTCCACCACCACAAGTAACTGCATATTTATCAAATAAACGTAAACCTGGCATCGTTTTTCTTGTATCGACTAGTTTAATTTTCTCATCGCTTAGTGTTTCAACTGCTTTTGAAGTAAGTGTTGCAATTCCACTCATACGTTGTAAAAGATTAAGCATAACTCTTTCACCTGATAATAACACTTGAACTGGTCCCTCTACTTCTGCAAGTAGTTGCCCTGCCACAACAGATTCACCATCTTTAACGTGAAGTGTTACTTTAATATCTTCATGAAGTAATTTATAAGTTATTTCAATTAATTCAGTACCCGCTATTACTCCATCTGCCTTTGCAAGTACTTTTCCCGTTGTTCTTTCATGCATTGGGAAAATATGAATTGAGGATAAATCCCCTTCTCCAATATCCTCTAGTAAAAATTGCTCAATCATTTTTTTAGCTTTTAAAGTATTCATGAATTTCTCTCCTCAAATATTAGCTGGTTGATCTATATATTCTATAAAATGTGAGCCGATGCTTTCTTTTCTTCTTACAGCAGCTTCTGCAA
Source organism: Gottfriedia sp. NPDC058432 (assembly GCF_042721555.1). Lineage (NCBI taxonomy): Bacteria > Bacillati > Bacillota > Bacilli > Caryophanales > Bacillaceae > Gottfriedia > Gottfriedia sp. NPDC058432. The sequence continues at coordinate 386,169 of NZ_JBHXLC010000001.1, read as the reverse complement.
TTAGTTTTCCAGTAATTAGCATATTGTATCTTTCTAGTTCCTCTTTGTTCATCGGGCGTGAATCTACTGTTTTAGATTCTAAAAAGTAAGAAAAATATGTGATTGCTTTATTTAAATCTTCTTCCTTTCTTACAATGCCGATATACTTCATCATTATTTCTTTAATTTCATCTTTTGTAGGTAACGTTCTAAATCTTGGTATCATGTATTTCGGTTGATTCCCATCTATTTTAGCTAAAGGAAGGTCAGCAATAAATTTCGCAACCTTTTTACCAAACACAATCCCTTCCAATAAAGAATTACTAGCAAGTCGGTTTGCACCATGCACACCGGTACAAGCAACCTCACCTACTGCATACAATCCTGGAATTGTCGTTTCTCCATTTGCAGATGTCTTTATCCCACCCATGTGGAAATGTGCACCTGGAACAACTGGAATCAATCCTTTTTGTAGATCAATCCCATTATTAATAAGATTTGTAGTAATTGTTGGGAAACGCTGTTCAAATCCATCTATCATTTCGATCGATAAATAGATTTCTTCACCGTTTTGCATTTCATTAAAGATCGCCCTACTAACAACATCTCTTGGTGCTAAATCTTCAAAAGGATGGATTCCCTTCATAATGCGACGACCAGTTTTCGTTACTAAAAAAGCTCCTTCACCTCTAACAGCTTCTGATACTAGACCTTTACATGCTCCATTAATGTAAAGCATGGTAGGATGAAATTGGATAAATTCCAAATCAGTGGTCTCACAACCCGCTCGATATGCCATAGCAATTCCATCTCCGGTTATGGCCCTATTATTAGAACTAAATTGATACATTGCCCCAATACCGCCCGTTGCCAGAAGTGTCGTGTTTGCAAAACAAGATTCTAATTCACCATTATCATTAAGTATATAAATACCCTTGCATATACCATCATGTATTATTAAATCAATTACCATTTCATGTTCAATAATCGTTATTTTATCTTTTATCCGAGCATATACAGTTTCTACTAGATGCTTTCCAGTGGCATCACCGCCAGAATGTAAAATTCTATTTTTGCGATGGGCTCCTTCTCTACCAAGATGAAACTGGCCAGATTCATCTTTATCAAATTCCATACCAATAGAAACAAGATCTTTCATAGACTTTGTTCCGTTCTTTACTAGCTCTTCTACCGCATCTATATTATTTACATTACAACCCGCTTCGAGCGTATCTTGTTTATGAAGTTCCCAAGAATCATCCTCTGACATTACTGCTGCAATTCCACCTTGTGCAAGCATCGAATTGCTGTCCCAAATTTTTTTCTTTGTGAATAGAATCACATTTTTAGACTGACAAATTTCCTCAGCAGCCATTAAAGCAGCAATCCCACTGCCAATAATGACAACGTCTGCAGTTCGCATAGTTGCCCCCTCCATTTACAGTACCTCTATTTAAATTTTATCTTATAGATAAAAAAGCTGTCTTGACACCTATATTTACATATATTTAAACTAATGACAAGAAATTTTTTTTTAATGAGTAAAAAAGGAGACTTTAAATTGATTTATTTAGACTATGCTGCTACGACTCCAATGAGTGAAGAAGCAATTGAGACATTTGTCACTGCCTCTAAAAATTACTTTGGGAATGAGCGAAGTTTACATGATATTGGCTCAAAGGCTTCACTGCTACTTGAAGCATGCCGTAAACAATTAGCGGGATTTATAAATGCTAGCCCCGCTTCAATTTACTTTACAAGTGGAGGAACTGAATCAAATTTAATTGCGATCCAAACCCTCTTAAAGAGTACAAAAAAAGTCGGAAAACATATTTTAACTACAACATTAGAGCATTCTTCTATTGGTAATTATTTAAAAGTATTGGAAGAACAAGGCTATGAAGTATCTTATTTGCCGGTAACAAATAGCGGGATTATCTCATTAGAAGTGATTGAAAATGCAATTCGTGAAGATACTGTATTAGGTATTTTTCAACATGTAAATTCTGAAATTGGAGCAATTCAACCGATTAACGAGATTGCAAATTTATTTAGTTCGTCTAATATTTTACTTCATTGCGATTGTGTACAATCATTTGGAAAAATAGCAATAGATGTCTCAAAATATGAAATTTCTAGTTTGAGTATTTCAGGTCATAAATTATATGGACCAAAAGGGATTGGAGCCCTTTATTTAAATCCTAAATTAACTTGTCAACCTATCTATCCCGGTACATCACATGAAAGTGGAATTCGTCCCGGAACTGTTAATGTTCCAGCAATTGCATCATTCGTAACATCAGCTGGTCATATAATAAAAAATCAAGACGAAGAGCAAAAGAGATGTCACGATTTAAAAAATGTTTTAAAATCACAATTACAAGATGTTAACCATCTTGTAAAATTTGAAGGTAACGATGGCGAATGTATTCCAAATATAATAGGAATGAGGATTATTGGACTTGAAGGTCAGTTTGTGATGCTTGAATGTAATCGACATCAATTTGCCATTTCAACTGGAAGCGCTTGTGCCATTGGCATGCAGAAACCTTCAGAAACGATGTTAGCCATTGGAAGAGACCCTCATGAGGCAAAACAATTCTTCAGAGTTTCAATCGGAAAACATACAACAGAAGATGACTTAATCAAATTTTCGTCTGTGTTAAAATTAATCATTAATCAAAATTTTTAATCGAGGAAATTAAAATGAATAAAAAACTTTTAGGGGAAGAAAGAAGAAAGAAAGTTTTACAATGGTTAAAGGAGTCTGAGTCACCCCTATCAGGTAATTCCTTAGCTAAAAGAGCAAATGTTAGTCGACAAGTAGTTGTAGGTGATATTACACTTTTAAAAGCGAAAAATGAGCCTATACTAGCAACTGCTCAAGGTTATATTTATATACATCCTAATAAGGAAACTGACAAAATTAAAAAAGTAATTATTTGTCACCATACAGCAGAAGAAACTCAAAAAGAACTAGAAATATTAGTCGATCACGGTGTTACAGTTAAGGATGTAATGGTTGAACATCCTGTCTATGGATATATCACAGCCCAATTACAAATTGCAAACCGTTATGATATAACCTTATTTCTTCAAAAAATGGGAGAAACTAGCTCTGTCCCACTGTCTAATTTAACAAATGGAACACATCTTCATACAATCGAAGCAGATAGTGAACAACAGCTAGAAAGTGCGATCTTACAATTAAAAAATGAAGGTTTTTTGGTAGATATACCGTAAGTATAGGGTTATGAGGTTTGAAATGGTATTGGTAGATTTCTTTGATTATACGGTAAGGGCGATGTCTCATGTGTCAGAGTAAGGAACACATGGGCATCCCTTTTTTATTAGAGCAGGGTATCTAAGCCAGACTTTAATTTGTAGTTAATATTTTAGATTTTTTTATTGATCATTTTAGCCATTTTATAGTCAAAATAGGAAGAATTAGAGTAAAATTGCTCCCTTCCTTTTTAATGGTCATTATTTTGTACAATTTTAAGCCATTACCTTTACTAGCATGGGTAAAACTTTATCTTATTTGCGATTTTCGAAATTCATTTGCAGTTCGCGATTTATTTGCGATTCCCCAATCCTTATTTCCAGCACTTTATTTTTGAAATAAAAAAAAGAGGGTGTTGGACACCCTCTTTTTATATAGAAATTTTTAATCGATAAATTCGAATTCGTATTCAGAAATTTTAACGATATCTCCGTTTTTAGCACCACGTTGGCGTAATGCTTCATCGATCCCCATACCACGCATTTGACGTGCAAATCGACGAATTGACTCTTCACGTTCAAAGTTAGTCATTTTGAATAGTTTTTCAAGCTCTTCACCTTTAACGACGAACGTTCCATCACTTTCACGAGTAATCTCAAAAGTAGGTTCTTCTTTTTGATATTTATAAAGAACTCGTAATGGTTTGTCTTCCTCTTCGTCATGAAGTGGGAATTCTGGAGTTGTTTCCACTAAATCTGCAACTGTAAATAATAAATCACGTAAACCTTGACGTGTTACTGCAGAAATTGGGAAAATTTGAACTTCATCTCCAACTTGTTCTCTAAACTTATTTAAGTTTTCTTCAGCTTCTGGAATATCCATTTTATTTGCAACGACTACTTGAGGTCGTTCAGTTAAACGTAAATTATATTCTTTTAGCTCTTGATTAATTGTTAAGTAATCATCATATGGGTCTCTGCCTTCAAGACCTGACATATCAATTACATGAACAATTACACGTGTTCTTTCAATATGACGTAGGAATTGATGCCCAAGTCCAACACCTTGATGTGCCCCTTCAATTAACCCTGGTAAATCGGCCATAACAAAACTACGATTATCTTCAGTTTCTACAACACCTAAATTAGGAACAATTGTTGTAAAATGATATTCAGCAATTTTTGGTCTAGCAGAACTTACAACTGATAATAATGTTGATTTACCAACACTTGGGAAACCAACTAAACCAACATCAGCTAACACTTTAAGTTCCAGTTTAATGTTTCTTTCCTTACCTGGCTCACCATTTTCAGCTATTTCTGGAGCCGGATTTGCAGGCGATGCAAATCGACTATTCCCACGGCCTCCACGGCCTCCTCTTGCAATAATAGCTGTTTGACCATCCATTGTAAGGTCTGCTATTAATTCACCTGAATCAGCATCTGTTACGATCGTCCCAGGTGGTACTTTTACAATCATATCTTCTGCATTTTTACCATGTTGATTTTTAGACATACCGTGTTGACCACGATCTGCTTTAAAATGACGTTTATAACGGAAATCCATTAATGTTCTTAAGCCTTCATCTACTCTAAATACAACATTAGCTCCCTTACCACCGTCTCCACCAGCAGGGCCACCTTTTGGTACATATTTTTCACGACGGAAGGCTACCATACCGTTTCCACCGTCTCCACCTTTTACATATATCTTGACTTGATCAATAAACATAAATCCACCACTCTTTTATTTTTCCAATTTAAATTCGATACTACATTCTTCTGTCTCGCAAAAATATGACATCATTCTAATTTTTGAGCTGTCATTTGATGATGAAACAATCCACTTCAACATATCTTCTTTCTTTGTTAGTTTACCTCTGAAGTCAAAAAAGAAACTAACTGTTTTATCATTTATTTCAATTGTTAAACTAACAAAATTTTCCTCATAAATATGTACCCAAGATTCTAGTTTTTCTAAAAAACTTTGAATCCATACTGTCATCACTTCGTCTAGATTTTTAAGCGAACATGGTTCCCCTAAAATTTCATAATCTAGTACAATTGTACGAGGCTTCCAGTTATAGGTAATGATAAATTCTGCAAACTCTGGAATTTGTAACGAACAAATTTTAGCTTCATTTAAAGAATCAGCAACAATTTTCGTAATCGTTTCTTCTAGCTGGTCAGATTGACCTGTGGCCATATATCCTTTTATTAATTGAATTCGGTTTAACCAATCATGACGCGAATGCCTTAATACCTCTAGAACGTCCCATTTCTCCTGCATTGTATTTCTCCTATAGGTTTACATTTTTGGTATTTATGAAGGTATAAAAAAGTTAGACTCGGCATTTTGATTGATCATTTTGAATGTCTCAAACTAGTGTTTAGCTTGTAAAATGCCGAGTCTCGGAGCATATTGTTTGAGAGGTTGCTATAACAACACTTTTTTCTATGTTGAAAAGCAATTTATTATAAATAAATAGATCTTAAGTACAGAAAAACTCTAACCTAAAAGGTTAGAGTTTCTAAGTTAGTTTCTTAAGCTTCTTGAGCTACAGGGTATACACTTACTTGTTTGCGGTCACGGCCTAAACGTTCGAATTTAACTACGCCATCAACCTTCGCAAATAATGTGTCATCTCCACCACGACCAACGTTTACACCTGGATAAATCTTAGTGCCGCGTTGACGGTAAAGAATTGAACCACCAGTTACGAATTGTCCGTCAGCACGTTTAGCGCCAAGACGTTTTGACATTGAGTCACGACCGTTTTTTGTAGAACCTACTCCCTTTTTAGAAGCAAATAACTGAAGATTTAATTTTAACATGGTTACACCTCCTGTTTTACTCGTTTATAGTGACATAGTCACCGTAACTTGCAGCGATAGTTTGTAAAGATACGATCATCGCTTCAAGGATAAGTTGCGCTTTTTGCATATTATCTTCATTTAAATCAATCGGTAATTGATACTTCAAGAAACCTTTCTTTTCATCAATCACTGTATTTAATTCAGAATCTATACGACAAATTGCTTCCAAAGCATTTACAGTTCCTACTGAAACTGCTGATATACCGGCACAAACAATGTCAGTCCCAGCATCAGAAAAAAATGCATGTCCACTTATTTTAAAGGAACCTATACGTCCATCTTTTAAACGTTCAATTGTTATTTTAGTCATTACTTAAAATTAAGCGTTGATTTTTTCGATAACAACTTTAGTGTAAGGTTGACGATGACCTTGCTTACGACGGTAGTTCTTTTTAGATTTGTATTTGAATACAAGAATCTTTTTAGCTTTACCGTTCTTTTCAACTTTTGCAGTTACAGTAGCTCCTTCAACAGTTGGGCTACCAACTTTGATGTTTTCGCCACCTACGAATAAAACTTTGTCGAATGTTACAGTTTCACCTGCGTTAGTATCAAGCTTTTCGATGTAGATTGCTTGACCTTCTTCAACTTTGATTTGTTTACCACCAGTTTCAATAATTGCGTACATAATTGCACCTCCTCAATAGTCTAAGACTCGCCACCAATAGGCATGCTAATAATAGCAATTTAATACCTATTATGCGCGGTTGTAGCACGGGTGCGCTACAAACAATAACATTATGATGTTACCATGACATATGTCGAATGTCAACAACTACTTCAGTTAATGTCAGTTTCTAAATAGCTAGTTATTTCCTTGGTCGTTCCAGTTCTAGCTATATTATAAAATGGTGTTTTTGAAGATATAATTTTTAAACAGATTTTTATAAACATTGCTTTTTCTAGTCTTTGAACATGATTATATTGATCTCCATTTAACGCTTTTGCAACATCTTCACTACATTCAACAAGTAATGCCTCAATATCACGACTTGTTGAGAGTTCCCAAAGCTCTCTTTCTAACTCAAAGGCTGTCTGAACAGTGTTTTTTACAAGCCCACTACCATTACACTCAGGACACTTTTGATGTGTTGCTTCGATATGTGAATGAGCTGTTCTTTTGCGTGTAAGTTCGAATAAACCAAGTCCTGAAAACCCAAATAGCTTTGTATATGCTCGGTCATTTTTAAACGCTTCCTTTAATAAATCACCTATACTTTTTTGCTGTTCAATGGACTTCATATTAATAAAATCAACAATAATCATTCCACCAATATCACGAAGTCTTAATTGGCGAACAATCTCAATTGCAGCTAATTGATTTGTATGATACACGGTTTCTTCACGATTATTTTTCCCGCTAAATTTACCAGTATTTACATCGATTACTGTCATAGCTTCAGTTTGCTCGATTAGTAGAAATGAGCCATTTTTTAACCATACAATTTGTTTAAAGGATTTCTCTATTTGTTCTTCTATTTTAAATGCTACAAAAATATTTTCATTTCCTCTATAACTAATTATTTGAAGATCTTCAGGTAAATAATTTTTATAAGCAGCTAAATCATCAATTATTAATTCACTGATTGTATCTTTAGGATGCAATTTAAAAAACTTAGTAAACAGGGAATTCGCTTCCCATACACAAGTGATTTTTTTAAAACTTTGATTTTTAAACGACTCATAAACTATTTGAAATCCTTTTAACTCATTTAAAATCTCATCCGATTCGGCATTTTCACATGAAGATCTGAAAATTAGCCCCTCACTATCACTAGTGTAATCCCGACCTAATGAATATAATTTATTTCGTTTCGATTCTTTTTTTATTTTATTTGATACAGCAACTTGTTTTGTAAGAGGGAAATATACTACGTAATCACCAGAAAATTCAAGATTATTTGTTAGCTTAGGACCTTTCTCATCAAACGCATCCTTTATTACTTGAACCAAAATATATTGTCCTTTTTGGAACTTTTTTCGTATTAATTCATCTTTATTGATTTCAGATTCTTTACCCTCGATTGTATCTTCCAATCTCATGAAGCCATTTTTATTTAAACCAATATTTACAAAAATGGCATTTAATTTCGGCATGACCTCTTGGATTTGTCCTACATATATATTTCCCACATGTGTATTTTTATCAGCAGAAGAAAACCATTCTACTAGCTGGTCATTTTCAGTTACAGCAATTCTTTTCTCTGAATGTTTAACATTCATAATAACTTTCTTCAAATTCATCTTCCTAACTATGTATAGTACCTATCATTTTATTCATTTAATTAGAAAAAAGCTAGTTAATATAATCGATTAGTTAGTCTACTCACATGAATATTAGAAATTGAATATTATATTTAGATTTCTCTTACATTGTTCTTTAAAGAGACATTATTTTTCCCTTTCTTTTACTTAATCCTGATTTAGATAGGAGCGATTATATGGATATAATTCTATCAATTCTTATTCCAACTGTACCCGAAAGAATGGGGTATTTAAATAATATTATTAATGAATTAGATAAACAGAGTAAAACATATCCTGTTGAAATATTAGTACTTTTAGAAAATAAAAAAAGAAGCATTGGTGAAAAAAGAAATGTTCTAATTGAGCAAGCAAAAGGAGATTATGTAGTATTTATAGATGACGATGATCGGATAGAACCAAATTATATCGAATTATTGTGCTCAGCAATAAATGAAACGCCAAATGTTGACTGTATTGTATTTGACGTTTTAGTAAATTTTAATAACCAATATTCAAAAGTTTGTAAGTATGGGAAAGAGTTTGCCCATGGGGAAGATGATCATTATTATTATCGAAAACCAAATCATTTAATGTGCTATTCAAAAAAGATTGCCTCGGCACATAAGTTTCTTAATATTAGTTTTGGTGAAGACGATGAATGGGGCAGACGAGTTTCAAACGATATAAAAATTCAAAAAAGGATCCCTTCTATATTGTATTACTATGACTATATTCCAAAAGACTCATCGTGGTATGTATAAATAGAATTGAATAATACAAATTTAAAAAAATGGCCTCAACTAGAGACCATCTTTTTTTGTGCAAACTCTTATATTTTTTGGGATTAAGTAAAATTTCTCAAAGTTGTTGGGAAAAGTTTAAAGTAAATGCAATCTAACTAATTAGTTCTTCAAGCGAATAGGTTGCTTTCTTCTCAGTAAAGTAAGCATGTAATAATTCATTTTCATCTAACATTTGTTGATTTTTTTTATCAAGGGAAAAGACGACGTTGTATTTATACCCTTTTTGAAAGTTAGAAAAAACTTCAAATAATTTTGTTTCTTTATTCAAGGAGATTGATTTAATTTTTTGGATATATTGTTTGTTTCCATAAAATCGTTCCATTAAAAATCGTATAACAACAAAATGCCTATTTTTCCATTCACCCCATAAGGAAACGATTAAAAATAATAGACAAACCCAAATAGTAATGTTCATAGGCTGAATTATGATTGTAAGTAATGAGGATAACACTAAAAATACAAATGATGAGTACAAGCTATATATATGGGCTCTAACGAACGGAAAGATCAATGAAAATAAATGATGTATTAATTTTCCACCGTCTAATGGCCAAATTGGTAATAAATTAAAACAAAGAATACTAAGATTGTAGTTGATAAAAAGCGTATAAAGGTTTTCTGGCATTAAATTCATTTGAAATAGAAAGTTAGCGATTATATATAAAGTTAAATGTTGAATGGGACCAGAGATTGTAACAATAAACTCCTCGTAAGTTGGTCGATTTCCATGTTCATCAAGATCTACAACTCCACCAAACGGAAGTAGCGTAATTTTATTAATTCTCCAATTAAATGAAGTAGCAGCAATGGCGTGACCTAATTCGTGGCAAAAAATAATAATGGATACAAACAATACTGACCAAAAATTAGCTGTCATAATACCAATACATGCAATTAACAAATACAGTGGATGAACTGAAATTTTTGAAGGAAGAATTAGCCATTTATTCAAATGGAATCACCTGTTTCGGATCAATAAATTTTTCCCCCATTTTAATTGCAAAATAATAAGTCCCTAGATTCCCTTCATCATTAGATGACACCGTTCCGATAACCTTTTTACTATCCACTTCGTCGTATACTTTTACGTTAGTTGTTCCTAATTTTCCGTACCAAGATTCTGAACCATCGGCATGTTGAATAATAACCGTATTTCCTAAATTATCTTTCTTTCCTACAAAAAGGACCCGACCTTTTTTGATTGACTCTACTTTTTGGTTAGCTTCAGTTTGAATCAATATCCCTTGGCCGTCCGTTTTAAAGCTTTGTAGTACTTTACCGCTTGCAGGAACAGCATAATTATCATTTCCTACATTCTCTTTTTGATCATTTAATTGCGGTAAAAAAGCAATTGGACTTCCAAACCGATCTTCATACCATTTCTGTAATGAGGCAAATTGAAATTCACTTTCATAAACTTGGGATAGACCATGCCGAACTTGAGATGCCATAGGTGAGTTACTTTTTAAGATGATGGCTAAAGCTAGTACAATGATCGCGCATAATAAACTTCTAAACATAAAGTTAGAATTATTCATTATTTTCTTACCTTGCTCTTCTACCAAATCATCATAAGTATAAGTGTATCCGCCCTCAGTATTTTGCACTTCTTTTACCGGAAATTTGCTCATTGCTTGATTCGGATTTCCCCATTTTTCTTCTTGTTCACGCCGTTTAGCGATCCGCTTTCTTATATCATCTACGCGCTTACTCAAAGTGTCACCTCTCCTCGCAAACTAGTTAATTAATTTATATGAACGGGTAGGACAACTTATGAGTAGATAATTTGAAAAATGGACAAAGGTATTAGGCAGGATTTTGGGAGAAAATTGAAAAATGGATAAAAGAAAAACACTTCGTTTTTTACGAAGTGTTATCGGATACCAAATAACTTTTTCACTTTAAAGAAAATGCTCTTTTCAGTTTCTAATGATTGTAATGGTACAGATTCCCCTAGCACTCTTCTTGCAATATTTCTATATGCAATAGAAGCTTTTGAATTTGGATTCATAGCTACAGGTTCACCACTATTAGTTGCTTTAATAACGTTTTCATCATCTTGGACAATACCAATTAAATCTACAGCTAACATTGAAGTAATTTCATCAACATCTAAGCTATCTCTATTTTCCATCATATGACTTCTAATACGATTGATTACTAGTTTAGGAGGTTCAATATCCTCTTGATCTAATAATCCAATAATACGATCTGCATCACGAATTGAAGAAACTTCAGGAGTTGTGACAACAATCGCCTTATCTGCACCTGCTACTGCATTTTTATAACCTTGCTCAATACCAGCAGGGCAGTCTATTAATATATAATCATAGTCCTTTTTTAATTCATCAACAAGCTCTCTCATTTGTTCAGGAGAAACAGCAGTTTTATCGCTTGTTTGTGCAGCAGGTAATAAATATAGGCATTCAAAACGCTTATCCTTTATTAGTGCCTGATGCGTTTTACAGCGACCTTCAACAACGTCCACTAAATCATAGACGATGCGATTTTCTAATCCCATGACAACGTCTAAGTTACGTAGGCCGATATCAGTGTCAATTAAACACACTTTTTTTCCAAACATCGCTAATGCTGTTCCTAAATTTGCTGATGTAGTTGTTTTACCAACTCCACCTTTACCAGATGTAATTACTATAGCCTCTCCCACAGTTACATCATGCCCCTTTCTAACCTTGTCAAACTAGGTCTAAGATGAGTCAGAAATTGTATGCGATCGACAATGATTTGGCTATCTTCGTTTATATACGCACATTCCATCTCATTGCCTTCATCACCATAATGATCCGGTGCTCTGTTCATTATGCTGCAAATTCTCAACTGCATTGGTCTCATTATTGATGCCGCAATAACTGCCTCCTTATTACCATTAAAACCGGCATGAGCAGTACCTCTTAGTGCACCCATAATAAAGATATTTCCACCCGCAATAACAGTTCCACCTGGGTTAACATCACCGATTAACAGTAAATCACCTTTCACTTGGAGAATCTGACCGGATCTTACCATTCTACAAATAGGTACAATTTCCTCCCTTTTCATCCATTCAATAGCGTCTTGCTTCGAAATTACATTACTTTCGATTGTTTCAACCACAAGATTATTCTTTTTACGAACAATTGAACGAATAATTTCATCTTGTTCAGGAGATAAAAAACGATTTCCTATTTTTAATCGAACTGCAAGTAAGGGACGATCATTGCTCTCAAACAAGTGGGTAGACAGTCTTTCTTCAATTTCATCTACTAAAATTTGAAAAGAACATGTATCATCGAGGTGCAGTGTTAGACCATCTTTCGTTCCTTTTATTGTAACATATTGTTGCCTCTGTTCCATGATAAGTGTTCACCCCGATTGTATAATTCGACATGCACCCGAAAAATCCTTTATTTTTCATCATTATTTTCACTAATCGTTCTTAATAATGATGAGAAAGGATATGCAAAAATTAATATAAATAGTGCATTCAGTAATAGTGTCGGAAATAATCGATGATTCATAAAGTATGTATTATTCATATTAGTAAATCCGAATAACGCATTTAATCCGTATACTAAATATTCTAAAGCCGCTGTCCATATTAAAACAAGAATACTTCGAACGAATAAATTCGCGTAAAGTATTTTAATTGCTTGACTTATTAAAAAGATAAATAACGGAAAAGCAGCTAAATATATACCTATAACCTCTGTATAAACAATATCATAAACGAATCCAAAGATAACACCATAAATAAGTGCCTTCTTCGGATTGTAATATAATGTAATAAATAATAAACCAAAAAATAAAAAATGTGGAACAATTATCGCATTATGACCAAGAATGTTTGGCGATACAGTTGATACATAAATGTTTTCTAATATAAACAGAAATGTTAAAAGGAGAGGTAAACCATACTTACTCATTTACTAATTACTCTCCTTTCTGTGGCTGATCAATTGAACGCTTAACAGCTAGTACATGATTTATGTCATTAAAATCTGCTTGCGGTTTAATATAAGCTGTTTGTGTTAGCCCATGTTCATCAGGCACAACTTCCTCAACTTTACCTATTGGTAGATTAGCTGGGAAAACACCACCAAGACCTGAAGTCACAACTATTTGTCCTTTTTTTACTTTTGCATTTGAAGGAATTCGTTTGAATAATAAAGCTTGCTTCTCAACATCATAGCCTTCTATCAAACCAAAAACCGTATCTTTTTCTTGAATTTTAGCAGAAATTCGATTTGTTCGATCTGAAGAACTTAATAATTGTACAGTTGATGAAAATTTAGAAACATTTTTAACTTTACCAATTAAGCCCTTAGATGTGATAACTGCCATTTCTTTTTCAATTCCACCTATAGATCCTTTATCAATAGTAATGATTTGTTGCCATTTATCAGGATCTCTTATTGTTACTGTTGCTTGGAATGTATCATAATCACTTAAACTTTTTTTGATTCCAATCGTGTCTTTTAATTCTTTGTTTTCTTTTTCTAATGCTTTCTCACGTACAGATAATTCAACATATTTATCGAGCTTACTTTTCAAAACTTGATTTTCTTCATATGTATCTTTTAAGTCCGCCATATTGTTAAATAAACCCGCAATAAGTTGTGCGGGCTTATTAAATACTTTTTCAGTCAAACTTACTGTATCTTTAATAAACTGCTCAGGAATGGAAAGGTTTCTATTACTTCTTAAAGAATAACCTAGAAGTGCCACTAATAAGATAATAGCAGCTAAGACAATCATTAAACGTTTATTTTGAAAAAATTGTGGCATTCTTACACCCTCTTATAACAATTCAACTTTTTTGTTCTAACGATTTCATGAATGTAATCCTCACTAATTGTAGTGAGGATTACAAATTTTAATTAATCTTCTTATTAAAGAACTTATTTGCTAGTTCAACTTTTTAGAAAACTAGCCAAATTTGTTTATTACCAATCAACCTTATCGATATGAAGTGCTTGAAGAAGAATAATTCTTTTTGAAAATATCGATATTATCTAATGCTTTACCTGTACCCATTGCAACACAGTCAAGAGGGTCTTCCGCAACTATTACAGGCATATTTGTTTCTTGAGCAATTACTTTGTCAATATTACGAAGAAGTGCTCCACCACCAGTAAGAACGATTCCACGATCAATAATGTCCGCTGCTAATTCAGGTGGCGTTTTCTCTAATGTATTTTTTACAGATTCAACAATTGCTTCTACTGTGTCACTTAAAGCTGCTGCAATTTCTTCTCCATGGATTGTAATTGTTTTAGGTAAACCTGAAATTAAATCACGACCACGAATATCCATTTGCTCATCTGAATCAGTTTTAATAGCTGAACCAATTTCAAGCTTTAACTGTTCGGCAGTACGTTCACCAATTGATAAGTTATAGTTCTTTTTAATATATTGGATAATCGCTTCGTCCATATCATCACCAGCAGTGCGAATCGATTGGCTAGTAACGATTCCACCTAATGAGATAATTGCAACCTCAGTTGTTCCTCCACCAATATCAACAACCATACTTCCAGTTGGTTCCATAACCGGTAAATTAGCACCAATTGCTGCAGCAAACGGTTCTTCAATTAAGAATGCATCACGTGCACCCGCTTGTCTTGTTGCATCAATAACAGCTCTTTTTTCAACAGCAGTAATGCCTGATGGTACGCATACCATTACATAAGGTTTACGTGAGAAAAATCCGTTACTCTTTTGAGCTTGATCAATGTAGTGTTTCATCATTGTTGCTGTTGTTTCAAAGTCAGCAATAACCCCATCTTTCATTGGTCTAGTTGCAACAACATTCCCCGGAGTACGACCAATCATAAGTTTTGCTGAACTCCCTACAGCAACAATTTGTTTCGTATCTGTTTTTAAAGCAACAACTGAAGGTTCTCTAACTACTATTCCTTTTCCTTTTACAAAGACTAAAGTATTCGCAGTACCTAAGTCTATTCCTAAATCACGAGTAAATCCACCTAATCCAAACATATGTATCTTCCTTTCTAAAACGTACAACTTTATATTTAAAGTATCTATACTATATTCTCTTATCGTTAGTAAATAACAGGTTTTTATCCATAACTTACATTATAAAACAATTAGCTACTAATGAACACCCTTAAACGTAACCTTTTTCTTTTAAACTGACGTACTTATGTTCACCAATTATGATATGGTCTAGTAATTCAATTCCAATTATTTTTCCACATTCAACTAATCGTTTTGTTACTTCGATATCTTCTCGACTTGGAGTTGGATCCCCACTTGGATGATTGTGTAAACAAATAATCGAGCTTGCAGATCTACGAAAAGCTTCTTTAAAAACTTCACGAGGATGGACAATTGAAGCATTTAAACTACCTTTAAAAATAGTTTCGCGGGCAATAACTTGATTTTTCGTATTTAAGTATAAACATACAAAATGCTCTTGTTCAAGAAATCGCATTTCATCCATCATAAATTTAGCACAATCATCTGGACTTTTAATCATAAATCTTTCGTCATATTGAAGTCGGTTAATCCTTTTTCCTAATTCAAAGGCAGCGATCAGCTGTACAGCTTTTGCTTCGCCGATTCCTTTAATATTTGATATTTCTTCAACGGAAGCACTCATTAATAATCTTAGTCCATCAAATTTCAATAAAAGTTCGTTTGAAACTTTTAAAACCGATTCATTTTTTGTCCCTGTTCTTAATAAAACCGCAAGTAAATCCTGGTTAGACAAACTTCCGGGACCAAATTTTAACAATCGCTCTCTAGGCCTTTCATCTTTCGGAAAATCTTTAATGAGAAGCGAATTTGGCAAAGTACCACCTCAAATCAAAAGTTAAAAATTTAGTTCATTTAGTTTTTTCTTAACTTTATTGATCGGAAGTCCAACAACAGAGTAATAGTCGCCGTCTATTTTCTCTACAAATGTACCACCATATCCTTGTATGCCGTAAGAACCAGCTTTATCCATTGGTTCGTTCGTATTGATATAATCAATTATTTCTTGGTCACTTAGTTCACTAAAGGTAATTTTTGTACATTGATAAAAACTACTACTTTTACCTTCATTAATAATTGAAACTCCAGTAAAAACCTCATGTGTTTTTCCAGATAGCATTTTTAACATTGCAAATGCATCTTCTTTTGAGGTAGGCTTACCTAGTTTTTTATCATTATAAGTAACGATTGTATCAGCACCTATTACGACTGCGTTTGGAAATTTATTGGATACATCTATTGCTTTTTCTTCCGCCAATTTCATTACAATCTCAGAAGACTGCAGGTTCTGCTCCATTACTTCTTCAACATCACTAGTTTCAATGATAAAAGGGATATTTAACATGCTAAGAAGTTCTTTTCTTCGAGGAGATGCAGAGGCTAATATAAGTTTTTTCATTTCATTCACCTATTATTTTTTTTTAAAAGGAAGGATACATGACTATCCTACCCAAGTAATCACTATAACACAAATTAGTAAAAAACACTTTTAGTTGTCTATTCGTTATTAAAATGTAATAAAATTGAAAGTTTTGTTAAGTATTAAAATACCCTAATAATAAAATTTCATTTTTAAATATTTTATGTCTAAATCCCGTCTTTTCAGAATAAAGTTTGCTTTAAATTTGAATAGATATAAATTACAATAAGAAATTTTTAATGATATATATTAATTTCTTTCATTTAATTTGTAATAAATAATACACAAACAAAAATATTTTGGCAGTATTTTCAAGTTGTAAAAAAGTCAATTAACTTACCAAGTTTTCGTAAAAGAGTAGAGTGTTGTTCATCAAAAAAAGTCTGCAATAAAGCCTAATCAAAAAGCCTTTACTTAGAGTATCCTACAGTTGTTTATTAATCAGATTGTAGGTCAATTACTATCGAATATTAATTAAACTAATCAATTAATACGCTATTCTATAAATTAGCTCATAATATTTTTAACTCCTGAAAAAAACATTACTAGTTTTATTAGAATCATAAAATTGCTCAAACATATTAACATTTACAACCATAAATAGATCATCCAAAAAATAAAAATTTCATTTCATCATTAATAAATGTCCACTTAAAGTACTTTTTCTCTATTGGCCGTTTTATTTCAACAAACTAAAATACACTAACAAAATTTAATTTGTCAGTGTATTTTTTTGTTCTTTTAATATTTTAAATAATGATAGCAAATCATCTTGGACTGATAGGGTTACTTTATTTAGATTTTGCTTACTACTTGAAGACATAACTTTTTCGATGTTTTGTAGATGCTTAAGTCCACTTAGTAATTGCTTATTTTTAATGTAATCTTTTTGTTTACTCAAAATTAACATCGTTGAGCTTATTTGTTCAAGTTGTTTCTCATTATTAAAGTTTTTTTCTGTTAAATACGATAACATAAAATTAAATGTTTCCACTTCAGCTTTATACATATCTACTGATTGTTTTGGGCCTTTGTAAACTTGCCCACCAACTGTTTCTTCTTTTAAATAAGTACTTTTTAATTTTTTCTTAACTTCATCTGCTAAAAACGTGCTATCTTTCCCACTCATTGCAATAATGACAAAGAATTTATCATTTTTTTCATAAATGACAGGGGTTAAGCCATTTGTAGATAATTCTTTTTCATTTTTCTTCGCTGATTCCATACTTTTATACATTCCAACTTGTGCCAAATCAACCTTCACCACTGGAATCTTCATTTGTACTTGAGTCGTTGCTGTACCAGAAACCGATACACTATTTTTTGTTGGGTTAAGTTTATCTGGCTTTGATTGTTTAAATATCCCTAAAAATACAAACCCAAAACATAGTCCTATTAAACTTGCACCTATTATCGAAATAATAATACTTTTCGAAGGTGACTTCTTTGTGAAAAAAGAAATCTTCTTTTTCACTTTCACCTTTTGCTCTGGCTTAATCTTTTTCTTCTTTTTAACATCATCTAAAACGATTACTTTTTTACCTAACCCATCAGGAGTTGGTAAAACCCAATCAAATTCCCCATCCTTCTCTACCTGATCTTGGGATGTCACGGCACCTTCTTCAAATGCTTTTTCCTCGCCATTAATTTTTATTGATATCTTTGAGGACTTGTCCATATGAATCCTCCTACTACTTTATTTTAAAACGTAAAAAAATACTAACATATAATTCCAGAAAAACACGCCGACATTTGTCGAGGACAACCAGGTATCGTGCAACAAAAAATTACAAAAAATTGCCCATTTCTTATCTATACAAAATAAAAACCACCGTAGGATTCCCGGTGGTTATTTGCTATACATTGCCACTTTATTTCTACCAGCATTTTTTGCTTTTGAATACATAGCTTTGTCAGCACATCGAATTAAGTCTGACGGTTCACTCGCCACAAATGGTGCAACTGCTGCACCTATACTTGCTGTTACTGTTAATTTAATCTTTTGATCTTCGTTAGTCATATGATTTGTTATGTAAAATGGAATAATTTCAAGCGATTTTCTAATTTCTTCTGCTAAATTATATGTTTCTCTTTCATTATGATTTACTAGTAGAACTGAGAATTCTTCTCCACCAAAACGAGCAACTAAACCAGATTGATTCACTACCATTTTAATTCGTCTAGCAACTTCTAATAATACTTCATTACCTGCTTGATGACCGTACATGTCATTCACTCTTTTAAAATAATCTAAATCAAGTAGAAGTAATGAAATTGACTTTATCCTGAATGTTTTCAAACGTTCAAATTCATCTTTTATTTTAGATTCGAGATATTCAAAATTATATAGGCCGGTTAAAGAATCAGTTTCACTTTTGATTTTTGTTTGTAAGTAAAACCTTGCATTTTCAATCGCAATTGCGAGATATAAAGCAAGTATTTCAATCAGCACTATTTGGTATTTTTTATAAGCATTTTTTTGTTCTGATGCTATTGTAAGTACACCAACTACTTCTTGATTTTTTATAACGGGGATTGATAATAAACTTTCTGCTTCTAAAAATATTAAATGATCATTTGTGTACCATTGTGATCGTCTATTAAAACTATATCTTCTTTTTTCAAAAAATACTTTTTCAGATATTGAGCCTTCATGCGTTTCAAAGTAAGGACAACTGAATATTTTTTCATCACATTTATTTTGAAAATACCTTTTTAATTTAAGCGATTTATCTTCAACTATAAATAAATTTCCATATGAAACTGGAATTAAAGTAGTTAATTGTTCAAAAAATTCATCGATTACTTTCTCTTCTTCCATTCTTTGAGACAGCTTTTGACTTATATTCATCGTTTTCTTTAAATATTTGTTCATATTTAAAGCAGAGGATAAAGAGTTTAAAATAATCATTAAAATAATATAGTAGATTGTTATGTAAATGATTGTAATATATCCTTTTGTCTCTAACATTAAATATAGACTTATTCCGATTGGATACATTAATAGATAAATAAACAAATCCCACTTAAATTCCCTATTAATCAATTTCATTTCTCTTTTATACAAGTAAATTGTAATAAAATAAATAACGATTTGATTAATCCAAAAAGATGTAAGTGTGTAAATGAGGATTGGAATTAAGTTACTCAATATTTCCTTAGTCCCGATAGGTTCAATCTTTCCTCCAACTAAATAATAAAGAAGCGCACTTCCAATGGAACAAAGTGCAAACATCATCGAATTAAGCGGCATTCGGTAGAGAGTTTTTTTTGTAATACTTAATCTTATATATAAAATTATATAGGCTAATTGACTAATTAAAAGTTCTGCAACTAAACCATATGATAAAAAAACTAATATTGAGATTCCGAAAATAAAAGAAAATGTAGCATCATTAATTTTAATTGGCATATTTGCTACAATTAGAAATAACGCGATTATAATCAAAAAACTCGAACGATCTATATCTCTAAGAGGGCTAACCAAATTAGCATAATAAATTATGATAGGCATTAGAACAATCCATGCGATCCAAATCAACCTATTACTATGCTTACTAATCAAGATTAAGGGCCCTCCTTTACAATTCTAAGCGAATTTTTTTAGCAAGTATCTTCTGACTACTGAGATAAAATATAAAGAACCGGTTATTAACAATATCTCGTTTTCCTGACTATCCTTTATAATCTTCTCTAATGCAGTAGATAAATCACTTTCATATTTTATATCGAGTGTATTAGCATTCGAAATTAACTCGTCTTTATTCATCGCTCTAGGAAAATCAAAAGTTGTCATTACAATATTATTTGTTATTTCTCGTAATTCTTTTAACATCTCTTCAACTTTTTTATCTTTTAAGGCAGAGAACAGAATCTTTATTTTCTTATCATGAAAATGGCTATTCATCGTCTCCACTAAACTTTGAATTCCTTCAACATTATGTGCGCCATCAATATAAATGACAGGATTAGATGCTATTTTTTCTAATCTACCTGCTTTATGAGCTATTTTTAATCCCCTTTTGATATTCTCTTCACTAAATTTCATCTCATATTTAGTTTGTAATAATTGAACAACACAAATTGCGCAAGAAGCATTCCTAATTTGATGTTGCCCAAGCATTGATAACTCAATATTTTCAATTAACTTGTCAATGCCATGGTAATTAAATTTTTCATTAAGTGAATCTTTCAAAGGAGAAGCAAAAAAATGCTTTCCATATTCAAAATAATCAGCTTCATTCTTGATTGCAGTATTTTGAATAATCGTTAAAGCTTTATCTTTCAATTCTGCTGTAACAATTGGAATTCCCTTTTTAATGATTCCTGCCTTGTGCTTAGTAATTTCTTCTATTGTTTCACCAAGAATTTGTTGATGATCATGGCCAATACTCGTAATAATACTAATTAAGGGTGTCATAACATTTGTGCAATCCTCTAACCCACCTAAACCAGCTTCTACTAAAAATATGTCTGGTTCTTTAATTTTACCGAAATAGTAAAAAGCCATTGCCGTAATGATTTCAAATTCAGTTGGAGCACCACAAGGTAACTGTTCAACTTCTTCAACAACTGGAATCATACAGTTTACTAGTTGAATAAATTCTTGTTCACTAATCATTTCACCGCAAAACATGATTTGTTCACGATAATCTAATATATATGGTGATGTAAAAGTTCCTACAGTATACCCTGCATCTAATAAAATACTTTGAAGAAACGTAATTGTTGAGCCTTTCCCATTCGTACCTGCGACATGAATTGTTTTAACACTTAACTGGGGATTTCCTAATCTAGCAAGCATTTCTTCCATTCTTTGTAATCCAGGTACAATGCCAAATTTTGTTCTGTTATACATCCATTTCAGAGCTTCCTCATATGTATTAACCATCATAACCCTACCTTTATAGTAAAAAACGACGAATCATTAACTCAATTCGCCGTTTTTATCTTACTAACTTTTATTACAGTCAATTAAATCAACTGCTTAAACTACTTATTTACTTAGTTCTGCAATTCGAGCTCTTACAGATTCTTGTTTTTCAAGATAATCTTTTTCTTTACGACGCTCTTCTTCAATAACTGCTTCAGGAGCTTTCGCTACAAATCCTTGGTTACTTAATTTCTTTTGAACTCGTTCAACTTCACTAGTCCATTTTTCTAATTCTTTCTCTAAACGTTTTTTCTCTTCTTCAAGATTAATTAATCCTTCTAGAGGAAGATAAAGTTCTGCCCCACTAATTACTGCTGACATCGATTTTTCTGGTGCAGTTAAGTTAGTAGAAATTGTTAATTCTTCTGGATTACAGAAGCGCTCAATATAAGAACGGTTTTCTTCTAATGCTGCTGCAATCGTTTCATCCTTTGCAGAGATCATTAGTTGAACTTTTTTGCTCATTGGCGTGTTTACTTCTGCACGAATATTACGAACTGAACGAATTAACTCAACTAATATTTTCATCGTTTCAGAAGCTTCTTTATTTGTTAATTCCTCTCTAACTGTTGGCCAAGCAGAAACTGTAATAGATTCACCTTGGTGAGGTAGAGATTGCCAAATTTCTTCAGTAACGAAAGGCATAAATGGATGTAAAAGCTTCATTGTACTTTCTAATACGTGTGCTAGAACTGAACGAGTCATATTTTTTGCATCTTCATTGTCACCGTATAAAGGAATCTTTGCCATTTCGATATACCAGTCACAAACATCGTCCCAAATGAAGTTATAAAGTACACGACCTACTTCACCAAATTCATAACGATCGATTAAAGCTGTTACACTTTCAATTGTTTCATTTAAGCGAGTTAAAATCCATTCATCAGCAACAGATTTTTCTTTCGTTAAATCAATATTTTCATATGTGAAACCTTCCATATTCATTAAAGCAAAACGAGAAGCATTCCAAATTTTGTTTACAAAGTTCCAAGTCGCTTCAACTTTCTCAATACTGAAACGTAAATCTTGGCCTGGTGAACTTCCTGTTGTTAAGAAGTAACGTAATGAATCTGCTCCATATTTCTCAATAACATCCATTGGGTCAACACCGTTACCAAGTGATTTACTCATTTTACGTCCTTGCTCGTCACGTACTAAGCCATGAATTAAAACATCGTTAAATGGACGTTTACCTGTAAATTCAATTCCTTGGAAAATCATTCTTGATACCCAGAAGAAAATAATATCATATCCAGTTACTAATACATTAGTTGGGAAATAGGCTTGGAAATCCTTACTTTCTTCATTTGGCCAACCTAAAGTTGAGAATGGCCATAATGCTGAACTGAACCAAGTATCTAAAACGTCGTTATCTTGATTCCAATTTTCAATATCAGCTGGTGGCTCTTGATTTACATAAATCTCACCAGTTTCTTTATGGTACCAAGCCGGAATACGATGTCCCCACCATAATTGACGTGAAATACACCAGTCACGAATATTTTCCATCCAACGTAGATACGTTTTTTCAAATCGATCTGGTACAAATTTTACGCTATCATCAGAATTTTGTAATGCTACTGCAGCATCAGCTAGTGGTTGCATTTTAACAAACCATTGAGTTGATAAATAAGGCTCAACAACCGCTCCGCTACGTTCACTATGACCTACAGAATGCATATGTTCTTCGATTTCAACAAGAACACCCATCTCTTGTAAATCTTTAACGATTTGTTTACGGCATTCAAAGCGATCCATACCATTGTATTTTCCTGCTTTTTCATTCATCGTCCCATCTTCATTCATTACAAGAATGCGAGGTAAGTCATGACGGTTTCCAACTTCAAAGTCATTAGGGTCATGAGCAGGAGTAATTTTTACAACTCCAGTACCAAATTCCATATCAACATAATCGTCAGCAATAATTGGAATTTCACGATTAACGATAGGAAGTGTAACTGTTTTACCAACCATTGATTTATATCTTTCGTCCTTTGGATGAACCGCAATTGCAGTATCTCCAAGCATTGTTTCAGGACGAGTAGTTGCAATTTGAATGTTTCCAGTTCCGTCTGTTAATGGGTATTGCATATGGTAGAATGCACCTTGAACATCCTTATAAATAACTTCGATATCTGATAAAGCTGTTTTTGTTGCTGGATCCCAGTTGATGATATATTCACCACGATAGATTAATCCTTTTTTGTATAGCTTAACGAATACTTCTTTTACTGCATCTGATAGACCTTCATCTAATGTGAAGCGTTCACGAGAGTAATCTAAACCTAAACCGATTTTTTCCCATTGAGAACGAATATGAGAAGCATATTCTTCTTTCCACTCCCAAGCTTTTTCTAGGAATTTTTCACGTCCTAAATCATATCTTGATAAGCCTTCTTCACGTAATTTTGCTTCAACTTTTGCTTGTGTAGCAATACCAGCGTGGTCCATACCAGGTAAATAAAGTACATCATAACCTTGCATTCGTTTAGTACGAGTTAAAATATCTTGTAATGTTGTATCCCATGCATGACCTAAGTGTAATTTTCCAGTTACGTTTGGTGGAGGAATTACGATTGTATATTTTGGCTTTTCTGATTCCACTTGTGCTTCAAAGAATTTCCCATCTAACCAAAATTGGTAACGATCTTTTTCAACTAAATTTGGATCATATTTTGTTGGTAATGATTTTTTTGTAGTTTCCATTCGGATTCATCTCCTCTAATAATTATTGAAAAATAAAAAAACTCCACTCATCCTTGAAAAGGACGAATGGAGTTGAATTCGCGGTACCACCTTTTTTTGTCAGAAAAAACTTGTGTTTAGCTGACACACTTAAAAAAGATAACGGATCATCCGGTAACTTCTAATCACAAAAAGCTTTCGAAGCCACTGCTCAAGGGCGACATTCCAACTCTATTTTCTAGAAACCTCTCACCAAATGGTTTCCTCTCTGAAGAACTAGTTCGTTGTACTCTTCCCTATCAATGCATTTCATTATGAATATATGTAATAGTCTACAAAATTTACTTAAGCTTAGTCAACAGTATTTCTTATTTCTTTGTAGATTATTCAATAAGTGTCAATATAGTACCATATTTTTTAACATATAAAAAAAATACGAAAAATAATTGTAATGATTATTTAACATTCTGGTATACTAGTACTTATTTAATTATGCGATAATTATAAAGTATGTAGATATAATTTTTAGGGGGATATTCATGGGTTTATTTAAAAATACATTAGCTCGTGTTCTCGGAATCGGTGGAACGAGAATCGATACAAAGCTTGAAAAAAAAGAATATCAAGCTGGTGAACGAGTAAAAGGTGAATTATATATAAAAGGTGGACGAGTTAAGCAAGAACTAGATTCCGTCTTTTTACATGTAATGACTGAATATCAAGTTGAATCAAATGATAAGATTATTAATAAGAATGGTACTTTACAAAAATTTATCGTATCAGTTGATCGTATAATAAATGCAAATGAAGAAGTTGTTATTCCTTTCTTTTTCACCTTATCTGAAAATACACCGGTATCACTTCACAAATCCCATATTTGGATTAAAACTCATTTAGAAATAGAAAAAGCTGTTGACCAATATGATGCTGATGGCGTTCAAGTAGTTCCTTCAGTTGGCTTAAAAACGGTAATCCAAGCACTTCAAGAAGAAGGATTTGTATTAAGAGATAGTGAAAACAAAAAGAAATATGGAAAAATTATTCAAGAATTTGAATTTTATCCAATGAATGGCGAATTCCGTGGAAAATTAGAAGAGGTTGAGGTTAATTATTTAAGCTTTGACAAAACAGTCGACTTAATTCTTCAACTTAATCAAAAACAAAAAGAAACAACAAGTAAGTTTTCTAAGTTATTTGGTACTGATGAAAATAATGTTCGAATCTCTTTTTCAAAGGATCATATTACGGACAAGGATTTTGTACGTAAGAGTGTAGTTAATGCTATTAAACGTCATGTAAAATAATAAATATAAAAAAACATCTATCCATGTATTCTCCAACACCATTAGTTGTTGCTACCATTAATGCGGTGATACATTTTTTGGATAGATGTTTTATTTTCTCTTAATTAAGCAGTCTGAATTCATAAATCATCTATAGATTTCGCTGCTTCAATATCCTCTTGAATTTTAGAGACAAAATATTCAATATTAATCATATGCCAGTATGCATTTAATAAATCTCTTACATTGTCTTTTTCATTATTAACCTCGGATCGCTTTAAATATTTAGAAATTTTGGAAGCAAACTGAGTTGGATATGCCATATAGCTTAAAAATAACATTCTTTCCTCTTCTCTTAATGAAAAATTCTTTTCATACATATTAAGCCAATTATTACGATCAGATTGCTGAATAGGATAGGTTTTAAAAGAATTCTTATAATAGTTAGTTAAGTCTTGAATTGGTGTAGTTTCTTGTGCATTTTCTAGATTAATAAAGACACCTTCACCTCTTTTATTTACAAGAAAGTGCGAAATAGATAAATTTCCATGGTTCATGACAACTCTTGTATTTTCAGTTTCCTTCATTTTTTTAAACCATTCATCTAACTGACCCTTAGCAAATTGATGTGCACTTAATATTTTATGAAAATACGTGCAATAGCTTAGTTCATAAGGTGACATATACCAATTATCTTCAGCAGCTTCAATGAAATTTTCCAATACATCTTTATCTTTACTCCATCTTTTTGTTAACGTATCATAATGGATTTGTAATTGATCTTTATCTACCTTTTTCTCTTTTTGTGTACTGTTGTGCATTTTACCTAGTGAAGTAAACATTCGTTGAAAATGTAAATTCTCATCTGACTTTTCATCAACACTCTCAATCCACGGCATTAAATAGTAATGCTTCGTATTAAATTCAACAATATAATCCCCGCTCTGGGTATGATAAATTGGCACAACATTTCGAAAGCCTTTATCTTGTAAAGAACGAACATTATCAATCAAATTATTTCTATAAACTCGATTCACATTTGCCTCTTTTAGTGCGAATACACCTTGATTCGTATAGATTTTAACTACTTTACCAACAGTTTCAAAATAATTTGGGACAATATGATACTGTGCTAAAATGACGCTTATTTCATCTTTAGGTTTTCTATACAAGATGCGTCACTCTCACTTTCTAAATGCGTAAAAGCCTTGTATTAGTAGACAAGTGTCTTAACTAATACAAAGCTCTCACCATATTGTTATTGTTTTATTGCAGTTACGGGAATATAAATGATTTGCCCTTCTGATAAAAATTCATCATTCAAGTTATTAACACGATTTAACTGCTGAGTTTGTAAGTTATATTTTTTAGCTACGGATTCAATTGTATCTCCATTTTGAGCTAAATATAATTTTAATTTTGTATAAGAATCTTCTCTTCCTTCGCCTGTAAACAAACTTGAAAGTAGATTGTCACTTTTAACACTTCTTGCTTCGCTTACTTCTTCTTTTACTTCCTTGTTTACAACTGATTCAGCTTTTATTTCTACTTTTGGTAATTCAGGTGGTGCTTCTTGTTGCTCTACTTGAGCTTGATAATAATCCGCATAATAAGGTGGTGTTTGACGAACATCATCATTTGGACTCACGAAAGAATTTTCTTGATTTACTTGAGGGAATGGATTTTGATAGTATTGTTGCTGATTTTGATTATATGCAAATGGTGCTTGCTGAAATTGTTGGTTAACATATGGTTGATAGTTTTGCTCTAAAGTACGATTATATAGTTCTTCATATTTTTCTATTTCTTTTTGAGCATTACTTTCATTACTAGCATTTTGTAAAGTGCTAAAATCATTATCTAAGAAGCTAGGTCTACTATTTAATGAATTGTTTAAATAGCCGTGTACATTAAAATCATTATTCAAGAAACTAGGTCGCTCATTATACGTATTATTTACACTGTTAGATTCCTGTGCATCATTTACACTTTGACTAGCTTCTGCATCATTATTATTCATTAAGAAGCTCGGGGTTGTTTCCACTGCTTGTGGCTCCATTACTTGCGGTTCCACTGCTTGTGGTTCCATTACTTGCGGCTCCATTGCTTGTGGTTCCATTGCTTGTGGTTCCATTGCTTGTGGTTCCATTGCTTGTGGTTCAAACACTTGTGGCTCCATTGCTTCGGCTGATATATTAAAGCCTCTAAATACGTCTTCATATTCTTCTTCCTCTTGGGCTTCTGATTGTTCTTCTAACTGTTCTGACTGAGCCATAATTTCAACATCAAATTGTTCTTCTACTTGTTGTTCCTCTTCAAAACTTTGTTCATTGCTTTCTACTAACTCATAATAATGTTCCACTTCATTTTCAACTTCTTCGACTCGATCTTCAACTACTTCTTCAGGCTGAAAAACCTCTAAGTAAGTAGGTTGCCCAGGATATGAGTCTTGTTCTTCTTGGTCATCATTCTCTTCAAGGGATTGAATCCAATCACTGCCGTAAAGATTATTTTGTTCACTTGCTTCCTGTTCCGAAGTTGGTTGATGAAAGAACTGGAATTGTTCTTCTTGTTCTCTTTCTGGCTGATACTCATATCCTTCATTTCCCTCATTACTTGAGCGATATTCATTTTCGTATGAGTAGTTATTATATTGCTCATAGCCTCTTTGTTCTTGATAAGTTTCTACTGCCCTATTATGGTCGTGTAGACCAGAAATACATAAATCAGCAGCAATTTGAATACTTCCTTTTTCAGCTAATTGATAATCAAATGTCTCTACAGAAACACATAGATTTTCAAGATCAGTAATTCTAGTTAATGGTATTGAAATATCTACAGGGAACTGATGACTCAATTCACAACTTCCATCTTCAAGAGCGATTACATTTTCAATCATTCTTGAAGGTGCTAGTTCTCTTAATGAATAATAATCACCTTGATTCGCCAAATCAGGTGTGTAATTACCTTCTAAGGTTAAGACACCCTTCACCTGAACATATTCTTCAAATTGCTGTATAGTAATGTCTGGATTTAACGAGAGTGACCTTACCTCTTTAACTTCCTGTCCTTTTTGGAACCAGACAGTTTCTTTCAATGAAAAGCGAATGTTTGTTTGATTTTCTGAAGACACCTTAATGTCCTCCTCTCATCGTCCAATTTGGTCTATGACATTACATTTTTATGAAAGAAACGAAAAATTTATGAAGAAAAGATTGTTATTTTATATTAAGAAAGGTTTAATAATCGAAGGATTAAAGAAAAACAGTAATAAAGGAATGGGAAAAAGAAAAATCAAAAGTAAGATTTGGGAAGCACTGGACGAATAGTATCAGAAAAACTAAAGAGAAAAATGGGCAATATAAGTCATTAAAATTAATTACTAAATACTAATACGGGTAACCATAGGATGCTTTTTATTCGCAATTACTATAATGGATTATATTTATAGATTTTTCTTCGAGATTTTATTGCAGTTTTGCTAATCATATTAGTGATGCTCTGATTTTATTTGCGATTTGAGGATTTTATTTGCAGTTTACTTTTCTTTGTAGATTCACTTCAATTTTTTGCATAGGTTGTCATCTTATTTGCAACTTCTCCTTATCTATTTTTGCACAGATCGTCATCTTATTTGCGATTCTCTACATCTATTGGCGGCTTGAACTTCTCTATTTTTCTCTACAATCATTCTACTAAAACTTTACTAACTCTATTTTGCTATAACAAAAAATGGTGCCTCTAAAAGAGGACACCACTTTAAATTAAACTAATTGCGAAAATGCGTATTCAGCAGCTGCAATCGTTCTTTGAATATCTTCGTCTGTATGTGAAGTTGATAGGAATAGACCTTCAAATTGTGATGGTGGTAAGAAGACACCTTGTTCAGCCATTAGTTGATAGTATTTAGCAAACATTTCTAAATTAGAAGTTTTTGCTGTTTCGTAATTTTCAACTTTTTCGTTTGTGAAGAAGAATCCAACCATTGAACCTGCACGATTAATACAATGTGGAATATTGTATTTTTCAGCTGCAGCTTTATAACCTGCTTCTAGTAGATCAGCTTTACGGTTAAATTCTACATAATCTTCTTTAGATAGCTGACTTAATGTTTCGAAACCAGCCGTCATCGCTAAAGGATTTCCTGAAAGAGTTCCAGCTTGATAAATCGGGCCACTTGGAGCAATTTGATTCATAATTTCAGCTTTACCACCATATGCACCTACTGGTAATCCTCCACCGATTACTTTTCCTAAGCAAGTGATATCAGGTGTTACACCAAAATGACCTTGAGCACAATTATAACCTACACGGAAGCCAGTCATAACTTCATCAAATATCAATAATGTACCATATTGAGTCGTAATTTCTCTTAAGCCTTGTAAGAAACCTTCAACTGGTGGAACAACACCCATATTACCTGCAACCGGCTCAACAATAACCGCTGCTAGGTCATCTCCATATTGTTCAAAAGCATATCTTATACTTTCTAAATCATTATAAGGAACAGTGATTGTATTAGATGCAACACCTTCAGGTACACCAGGGCTATCTGGTAATCCAAGTGTAGCAACACCAGAACCAGCTTTAATTAATAAAGAGTCACCATGTCCGTGGTAGCAGCCTTCAAATTTTAAAATTTTATTTCGACCAGTAAATCCGCGAGCAAGACGTAAAGCACTCATTGTCGCTTCTGTTCCTGAGTTTACCATTCGAACAACTTCTATCGAAGGTACTCTCTCGATCACAAGCTTAGCTAATTCTGTTTCTTTTAATGTTGGTGCCCCAAAGCTAGTTCCAGTTTCTGCTGTTCGCTTTAAGCCTTCAACTACACGCTCATTTGAGTGACCTAAAATTAGTGGTCCCCATGATAGTACATAATCAATATACTCATTTCCGTCAATATCATATATTTTAGAACCTTTTCCATGGCTCATAAAAATTGGTGACATATTAACACTTTTAAATGCACGTACAGGACTATTTACTCCACCAGGAAGTACTTGTTTAGCCTCTTCAAACGCTTCAATTGACTTGTTATATGATCTCATTTATTATTACTTCCCTTCTGATAACCATCTGCAAGCATCTTTAGCATGATAAGTCATAATCATATCTGCACCAGCACGTTTCATACTAATTAATTTTTCCATTACAACCTTTTCTTCTTCAATCCAACCATTTATAGTAGCAGCTTTTACCATTGCATATTCTCCACTAACATTATAAGCAACGATTGGTTGGTGATAGTTATTTCTGATATCACGAATAATATCTAAATATGAAAGAGCTGGTTTAATGATTAAGAAATCTGCACCTTCAACTGTATCTGATTCTGCTTCACGGAATGCTTCTAAACGATTGGCAGGGTCCATTTGATATGCTTTACGATCACCTTGTCCTGGAGCACTTTGAGCTGCCTCACGGAATGGTCCATAAAATGCTGAAGCATATTTTACCGCATATGACATAATTGGAATATTATCAAATCCAGCTTCATCTAATGCATGACGAATTGTTGCTACGAATCCATCCATCATATTTGAAGGAGCAATAATATCTGCGCCAGCTTGTGCTTGGCTTACAGCTGTTTTTGCTAATAGTATTAACGATTCATCATTATTAACATACCCATCTTCTAAAACTCCACAATGTCCATGATCTGTATACTCACATAAACATGTATCTGCAATAACAATCATTTCAGGATATTGTTCTTTTGTTTGTGAAATCGCACGTTGAACAATTCCAGTTGCACAATAAGCTTCTGAACCTACTGCGTCTTTAACATCAGGAATACCAAAGAATATGACAGATTTTATACCTAATGATACAATTTCATCCATTTCTTTTTTTAATTCATCTAACGAAAATTGAAATACACCTGGCATTGAACTAATAGGATTTTTAACCCCTTGTCCTTCGACAACAAAAAGAGGATAAATAAAATCTTCTTTATGTAAATGTGTCTCTCTAACCATAGAGCGTAATGCTTGTGTGCTTCTTAAACGACGGTGACGATCAAACGGAATAGAATAAGTCATTTTTTTCTCCTTCTTTTTAAAGACGAACTGATTAATCAATATCATCTACTATTTTTTTAATTAAAGCCTCTGTTGTAAATTTACTAGGAACAATAATATTATTCAAACCTTTTTCTCTAGCTTTTTGCGCGGTTACTTCGCCGATACAAGCAATTTGAATGTTCTTTAAATCTTCCATACTAAATGCATTTCCAATCAAAAAACAAAACTGTTCTACACTAAATGGATTCAAAAATGTAATCACATCAAGTTTTTTATTTATTAATAAATTTAACAGTTCATTTTTAATCCCTAGATTTGCAATGGTTTCATAAACGGTTAATAAATTAACTACATGACCATTTTCTCCTAGTATTTTTGGTACGTTATCACTCGCTAAAGAGCCACGTAAAAATAAAAATTTTGTTCCTTTTTCTACTATGTAACTTAACTCAGAAGCAAATGTTTTACCAGTAAATTGACTTGGAAGGAAAGCTACTTCAAATCCTTCTTCAATTAATCGATTCTTTGTTTTTTCCCCGACAGCACCAATTTTTTTTTGAAGAATTTTTTGTTTAAGATCCTTTGTAACGTTTTGTACAAAGTAATTTACTGAATTAACACTTGTGAATAAAATCCATTCTGTATCAAGTACTAATTTTTCCAATTCATTCATTGAAATATCACTTTTAACTATTTTTTGAAGTGGAAGATTAATAGGACAACCACCAAACTGATGAATTAATTGATTGAATTCATCAGCTTGGTGCTCTGCCCTTGTCACTAATATTTTCATTCCATTTAAGGAATTATTCATCCGCTGCCTCTTTTACAGAATCAATAATATCCTTTGCTCCACGTTCAATTAATAGATTTGCAGCTTTTTCACCAATTTCAGTAGGATCAGTACCTTTAACAGTTTCTTTTAAGATAATTGTTCCATCTGGTTTAGCTACTAATGCTGTTAGCGAGATTTCATCTTTTTCATCGATCGTTGCAAATCCAGCAATAGGAACTTGGCAACCACCTTCCATTTTATGAAGAAATACACGTTCAGCTTCTACTGTTGTATATGTTAATTCATCATTCAGTCTATTTAGTAATTCACGGATTTCTGTATCATTTTCACGACATTCGATTGCAAGTGAACCTTGGCCTACTGCTGGTACACAGATTGTTTCATCAATGTATTCAGTTATACTTTCTTCAGCCCAACCCATTCTAGTTAAACCAGCTGCTGCAAGAATAATCGCATCATATTCATTATCCTTTAGCTTTTGAATACGTGTATCGATATTTCCACGAATCCATTTGATTTGTAGATCTGGACGAACTGCTTTAATTTGAGCACTTCTTCTTAAACTACTTGTACCGACAATTGCTCCTTCTTCAAGTTCCATTAAACCTTTTCCACTATTTGAAAGTAGCGCATCTCTAGGATCAACACGTTTTGGAGTACATCCAATCATCAAACCTTCAGGTAAAATAGCCGGCATATCCTTCATACTATGTACAGCTAAATCAATTTCACTCGTTAGCATTGCATGTTCAATTTCTTTAACGAATAAACCTTTTCCTCCAACCTTTGAAAGCGTTACATCAAGTATTACATCACCTTTTGTAACGATCTCCTTTAACTCAAATTCATAATCGGGTGCTACTTCTTTTAGTTTCTCTACAAACCATTTAGTTTGTGTTAATGCTAGTTTACTTCTTCTTGTACCAACTATTATTTTACGCATTGTTACATCTCCTTACGTACTCCATAAATGAAACTTTGAATATAGATTTGAAACAACATAATTTCCGAACAAAACTAAGAAGCAACAGATGTTAAATATGCAAAGAGATTTGCCATAGAAACGGTTGCTTACCTTTAAATACATAAATGTACTATACATGATTAAAACGAAAAATGAGCCTATTACTTTCATATCATACCAAACAAATGTGTGTACTCGAATACTCGCCCAAATAACACCTAAAATAAGGGAAGTTAGCATTAGTGGAACTCCAAATAAGTTAAATGTAATAAACATTTTTTCCAACTTACCTAAACTCCCCAATTTCTTTAAATGTGTTGACCATTTCTTCTTTTTTAGTAATACATATTGAAAAATGTACATAACTGAAAAAATAAAGGACAGGGTAAAAGCACCGTATGCTAAGAAAGCAAGTCCAATATGGATATATAATAACTCCGATTTTAACTGATCGACTAAAGTAGCTGTTTTACCCGCCTTCGGAATTAAAATTGATAATGAAAATACTAAAAATGAAACAACATTTGTAAAGAAAACTAAGTACTCTAGTTTTACTACCCAATTAATAACCATTGAAAGTGATATTATGATCCATACATAAATATATAGCCCTTCCCTGGAAGTAATAAAGGAGTATAAACTGTATTGGCTAATAGTGTAAATCATTAAAACAGAAGAAAACACCCAAACAATCGCTAGCAAATAAAATGCTACTCGACTTGCCATCCTATTTGAATCTATAAAATCTATAAAAGAAAAAACGATACTCCATGCAAACAATAAGATTAATAAATGATAGATAAAACTACTTTCCAAAAGCGCCACTAGCTAAACCTCATAAAAAACCTAAATTTTGTTTTAAAGAAATAGTCTCTTTTTCTTTGTTAGTTTGCATGTGTTTTTCATCTTTAGATTCTTGGAAAATTTCATCTAGACTAAAAATTTCTTTAAAAAGGGCAATTTGTGCTTCTGAGTGTTTAGATGTACCCATTTCTTTAGCTTTCATAATTGGATCTCGTAAAAGTTGATTTACGATACTTTTTGTGTGCTTTTGAATAATTTTTAAATCTCTTTCGGATAAATGAGGTAGCTTTCTCTCTAGACTACTCATTGTATCTGCTTGAATATCTAACGCCTTTTCACGTAATGCAGAGATTACTGGAACAACACCTAACATTGATAACCAAGATTGGAAAATATCAATTTCTTCAGTTATTGACTTTTTAATTTTTACTCCCTCGCGTTCACGTTCTGCTAAATTCTCTGCAACAATTCCTTGAAGATCATCAATATCATACAAGAATGCACTATCAATATGATGAATTGATGGTTCAATATCTCTTGGAACAGCGATATCGACTAAGAATAGCGGGTTACCTTTTCTTGATTTTTCAATTCGACGAATCATTTTTTCCGTAATCACGTATTCTTTTGATCCAGTTGAACTAATAACTATATCTGCTTCTTTTAGAGCATTTTCAAGTGATTCTAACCCTTTTCCGATTCCATTAAATTGGTCTGCAAGTCTAACTGCATTTTCAACAGTTCTGTTAATAACTGTAACTTTCCCTACACCTTGAGAATACAAGTTTTGTAAAGCTAAGTTACTCATTTTCCCAGCTCCAACAATCAGTACATTGCAGCCTTTTAAATTGCTAAAAATCTTTTTTGAAAGCTCTACAGCAGCATAACTTACAGATACAGCATTTTCACCGATTCCAGTTTCTGAGTGAACTTTTTTTGCAAATGTAATTGCTTGCTTAAATAATTGATTAAAAATCGTACCAATTACATTATTCTCTTGAGCAAGTAAATAACTATCTTTTACTTGTCCAAGAATTTGAGTCTCACCAATTACCATTGAATCTAAACCACTTGTTACAGTGAATAAATGGTTGATTGCATCATCTCCGGTTTTAATGATTAAATATGGTGATAATTCCTCGTCTTTTAAGCCAAAACGTTGTAATAAAAAGCGTTTCATATAATATTGACCAGTATGAATTTGATCGACAACTGCATAAATCTCCGTACGATTACAAGTAGAAACAATAATGTTTTCCAAAATGCTTTTTTCATTTTTTAATGAGTTCATTGCGTCCTGTAGTTCATTTGGAGCAAATGCTACCCTTTCTCGCACTTCAACTGGGGCAGTCTTATAATTAATCCCTATTGTTATGATGTGCATGCCCTAAAGCCCCCCTAAAAACTTTGTACAAACTTGTGTTTTTATATCTATCTTTACTTATCAAAATATCATATCTATGTTCTACATCAATATGCTATCATAAATGTAATATTTTGTAGAATTTTTAATCCGATTTATACTATTAAATGTTCACAAATTTTATTATACAATAATTTTAAAATAAAAGTGATTACAAATAATGTTAAACAGGAGTTGTTATGAAAAAAAATCGATTATTTATTGGAATCCTATTAATTGGCTTTGGCATTTATTATCTTATTTCAAAATGGCAAGTCCCAGCTTTACACATTTTTACATTTTGGACGACTCCGATCTTGATTACTGGAATTGCACTTCTCGTTCAAGCTTTTAAAGGAAGAGAATACCATTATGTATTTCCAGGAATAGTCGTCCTTGGATTTGGCATTCATTTTTATGCCATCGAACATTTTCAAACTTGGCCAAACCATTGGTCGGTTCTTACACTCATCATTTCAATCGGAATGTTGCTACAATCTCGAAATGGAAAAGGTGAGCTATTACCAGGTTTACTATTATTTATTATGTCTCTATTTTTCCTTTTTAATGAAAAGCTTGCAACAATGCTTAGTTCGCTTCAATCACAAGTCTCTTATTTCCAGCAATATTGGCCAATATTAATTGCTGTTGTCGGTTTATATCTTCTATTTTCTAAAAAATAAACATTCTTTTTTATACATAACTAGCCGTTTTAAAAAGAGGAATATCTTTGTATACTTCCTTGTACTTTGGAAAAAATTTGTATCATTTAATTATGCTTCAATTATAATTCTATCTATTCTAATTGTTTCTTTTGGTTCAATAACTATACATATTTTAGAACTAGAAACCTTTCCAAATTTAAATGAACAATTAAATATTCCAAAGCTAAGGGAATGTAAATTGAATTCTACTAATTGTTAATTTATTGCTAGGAAAATTTTATTAAAAAAGATAACTAAAAAAGCTTTTATTAAGGATTATTTTAAACTAAAAATACTAACAGGTTGCTCGAGACCTGGACACAAAAAAATGCTGGTGGCCTTTTAGCCACCAGCATTTTTTATTTACACATACGATCAATTACTGACCATGCTTTTTCTTTACCCATACCAGTTTCAGATGAGAATAAAATTAATTCATCGCCTTCTTCAATCTTTAACTTTTCACGAACCACTTTTGCATGTTTATCCCATTTTCCTTTAGGGATTTTATCTGCTTTTGTTCCTACTATAATGACTGGGATTCCGTAATGCTTTAAGAAATCATACATCATGACATCATCTTCTGTTGGTGAATGACGTAGATCAACTAATAAAATAACAGCTCTTAATTGCTCACGAGTTGTAATATATGTTTCGATCATTTTCCCCCATGCTTCTCGTTCCTTTTTGGAAACTTTAGCATAACCATAACCTGGTACGTC
This sequence comes from Gottfriedia sp. NPDC058432, assembly GCF_042721555.1. Taxonomy (NCBI): domain Bacteria; kingdom Bacillati; phylum Bacillota; class Bacilli; order Caryophanales; family Bacillaceae; genus Gottfriedia; species Gottfriedia sp. NPDC058432. The sequence continues at coordinate 349,305 of NZ_JBHXLC010000001.1, read as the reverse complement.
AACGTAGAAAAGCTGTTCATTAATTAGGAAGAAATTTAATGTTTGAGTTTTTCCAGGTTTTGATGATGTTCGGGCTAATGCCTTACGATTTAACATTTTATTTATAAATGAAGATTTCCCAACATTTGAACGACCTGCCAAAGCGATTTCAGGAAACTGTGTTTCTGGATATTGATTTGGTCGGACTGCACTAATGACAATATCCGCTGTTGTTACTTTCATTTTTTCACTCCTACTATTGCATGCACAAGCACTTCATCTAAATGGGAAACAGGTATAACAGTTAAACCTTCTTTCACCATTGGTGGTACATCTTCTAAATCTTTTTCATTTTCTTTTGGTATGATAACAGTCGTTAAGCCTGCTCGATGCGCACTAAGCATTTTTTCTTTTAATCCACCTATTGGTAATACGCGACCACGTAATGTGATTTCACCAGTCATTCCAACCTCTTTGCGGATTGGTTTATTTGTTAATGCTGAAATCAATGCTGTTGCCATCGTTATACCTGCTGAAGGGCCATCTTTTGGAACTGCACCTTCAGGAACATGAATATGAATATCATATTTCTCATGGAAGTTTTGGTCAATATTCAGCTCTTCTGCTTTTGAGCGAATATAGCTAAACGCAGCCTGTGCTGACTCCTTCATTACATCCCCTAGCTTACCAGTTAAAGTTAGCTTACCCTTTCCAGGATATAGTGATACTTCTATAGAAAGTGTGTCTCCACCAAATGCAGTATACGCTAAACCTGTCGCTACACCAATTTGGTCTTCGCTTTCCATTTGACCATAAGAGAATGTTTTCTTACCTAAAAATTCTTCAATGTTTTTATCGGTAAATATTATTTTTTGTCTTTCGTTTGAAACAATCAACTTAGCAGCTTTTCTACATAGTGTCGCAAGAACTCGCTCTAACGATCTTACTCCAGCTTCACGTGTATAATGACGAATAATTGCACTCAGGGCACTTTCGCGAATTTGTACAGTAGATTTATTTAAGCCATGCTCTGCTAATTTTTTAGGGAATAAATGTTTTTTAGCTATATTAACTTTTTCAAGTTCAGTATATCCAGATAAAGTAATTATCTCCATTCGATCACGTAATGGACCTGGAATAGTTGATAAATCATTTGCAGTTGCTACAAATAAAACTTGAGATAAATCAAATGGCTCTTCGATGTAATGATCACTAAATGTATGATTTTGTTCAGGGTCCAATACTTCTAACATTGCTGATGCCGGATCCCCTCTAAAATCGCTCGACATTTTATCAATTTCATCAAGTAAGAATACAGGGTTATTTGTTCCTGCTTTCTTCATCCCTTGGATAATTCGACCTGGCATAGCTCCGATGTATGTTCTTCTATGACCTCTTATTTCTGATTCATCTCTTACACCACCTAGAGATACACGTACAAAGTTTCTAGACAGAGCGTTTGCGATTGATTTCGCTAAAGATGTTTTACCAACTCCAGGAGGACCTGCTAAACATAAAATTGGACCACGTAATGAATTCGTAAGTTGTTGAACAGCTAGATATTCTAATATTCTTTCTTTTACTTTTTCAAGACCTTCATGTTCATTATTCAGTATCTTTTCAGAACGATGTATATCCAGTGTGTCTTCTGTTTGCTTAGACCATGGTAGAGCTACCATCCAATCTAAATATGTACGAACTACACCTGCTTCTGCAGCATTAGGAGGTAGTTTCTCATATCTAGCTAACTCTTTTAGTACTACTTCCTTTGTTTCTTCAGGCATATTTGCCTCTTCGATTTTTGTTAAAAACTTATCAACTTCTTCAGTTTTACCTTCACGATCACCTAATTCGCGTTGAATAACCTTTAATTGCTCTCTTAAGAAATATTCTTTTTGAGTTTTATCAATATTTTTCTTAACTTGTAGACCAATCTTTTCCTCAAGCTTTAGTAATTCTTTTTCATCTTGAAGGAAATTTAAGATAATATGTATTCGTTCAGTAACATCAATTGTTGCTAATATTTTTTGTTTTTCTTCTTCCCTTAATGGAATTGAATCGATCATTGCATCTGCAAGTTTACCTGGATGGTCTTGCTTAACAATTGATGCAATTGTCTCTGGCAAAATTCGCTTTGATAATTTACTGTATTGTTTAAAATGCTGCAATAAAGTTCTCATTAAAGCACGAAGCTCTTTAGATTCATCTTCTACATCTGGATATTCTTCTACCTTTGCAGTTAAGAAATCATTTTGATCAATAATTGATTTGATTTTTCCTCTGTGTAATCCTTCGACAGTAATACGAACAGTACCATTTGGAAGTGTAATTTTTTGTGTTAATTTAGCTAAAGTTCCAAATTGGTATAATTCATCGATCTTTGGATTTTCAGTATCTGCATCTATTTGAGTAACAACAAAAATTAAATGATCTAACTCATCAGCTTCTTGTATAGCTTTTATCGATTTCGTTCTTCCTACATCTAGATGTGCAATAGTGGCAGGAAATACACTAATTCCTCTTAAAGGTAGGAGGGGTACAACTTTTTCTTTTGTAACATTCATCACGTTACACCTCCATGTTTTTCATTCTATTTAGTTATTTTACCTTAACATATATATCATTTACAATGATATGCATTAAAAGAAATAAAGAAGCAATATAATCAATCAACAACTGCCTAGAAACATACCATAAATAAATGTTTTTAGCGATAATCTTGATTTTTACTAAAAATACGCAGTAAGACTCGTAATAAGATTAAATCATATAGAATGTATTTCCACAAAATAAAAAGTGTTCGATCACTTCATTGAAAAATAGAATGCAAAAATAGTTTGTATTCTTTATTTATTCAAAATGAAATGATTCGAACACTTATTTTTATCTACATAGATTGCGATTGATTCTCTTCAAACAATGTTAATTGTTGGAAATCAGTTTTTGTTTGAGTTGGTACTTCAAATTTCCAATTATCTTTAAAGACTTCATGAAGAACTTTTTCAATGCGATCTACTGCTAATATTTCTACATCTTTATATTGATGTAATGTAGCTTGATCGTTTTCTTTCGGTACAATAATTTTAGTTGCTCCTGCTTTAACAGCTGCCTTTACTTTTTCTGGAACACCACCAACTGGTTTTACATCACCTTGAATGCTCATTTCGCCAGTCAAAGCGATTGTATTTAATACTGGAACATTATTAACCGCTGAAAAAATGCCTACTACCATGGCAATCCCTGCAGATGGGCCGTCAATTAATGCGCCACTTGGAAAATTAATGTGAATCGTAAAATCATCGATTGGTACACCAATTTTACGTAAGATTGTCGTAACATTTTCTAAAGAGCCTTTTGCCATACTTTTTCTTCGAATAGATTTAGCTTGATTACCTAAGCTTTCTTCTTCAACAATTCCAGTAATTGTAATTGAACCTTTACCGATTTCTTTTGCCTTCATTGCACTTACTTCAATCGGTAGCAATGCACCAATATTTGCACCATAAACAGCTAAACCGTTTACTAATCCTACAGTTGGTGCTTCTGGAATTTTGTTAACAAGTCTTGGTGATAAACGACTTACAGAAACAACCCAACCAATATCATCTTCTATTAATTCTTTTCGACCAGAAGTTAAAACCATTCCGCCAGCTAACTGAATTAAGTTAATCGCTTCACGACCATTTTTTGCATATGTACCGACTAATTCTAAAGCTTTTTCCGAGAGGCTTAATTCAATTTTTTCAGCAGAACGTTTAGCTACTGCTTGAATTTCATCCTGTTCTAATTCTCTAAAAAATATTTCTAAACAACGTGAACGAATTGCTGGTGGGATATCTTCTGGTGATCTTGTTGTTGCACCAACTAACCTGAAATCCGCTGGTAAACCGTGTTTGAAAATTTCATGAATATGTGCGGGTATAGAAGGATTTTCTTCTTGGTAGTATGCACTCTCAAATTTTACTTTTCGGTCTTCAAGTACCTTAAGCATTTTGTTCATTTGAATTGGATGAAGCTCGCCAATTTCATCAATAAATAAAATCCCGCCATGCGCGTCGGTTACTGCTCCTTTTTTAGGTTGAGGAACGCCTGCTTGCCCCATCGCCCCTGCACCTTGATAAATTGGATCGTGAACTGAACCAATTAAAGGGTCCGCAATCCCTCTTTCATCAAATCGAGCAGTTGTAGCGTCTAATTCTATAAATACTGCATCTTGTTTAAAAGGAGTATTCGGGCTCTTTTTCGCTTCTTCTAATACAAGTCTAGCTGCTGCCGTTTTTCCGACACCAGGTGGCCCATAAATGATCACATGTTGAGGATTAGCACTGCAAAGTGAAGCTTTTAACGCTTTTATTCCATCCTCTTGGCCAACTATATCATCAAAAGTAGTTGGTCTAACTCTCTCTGCTAACGGAACAGTTAAAGAGATTGACTTTAATTTACGTAACTGCTCCATTTCTTTTTTTGATTCTCTGTCAATCGAAACTTTAGTTGTTCGTTGACCTTTTAATAAATGAATAAAATACAATGCAACGATTGTACCTAATGCTAATTGAGCTAATAATATAATAGTTGTTAAACTCATTATTTACCCCTCCACTGAAGTAGAAATTAATTTTAGTATCGCCCTCTAAATGGAAGGATAAACCAAATTTTTAAAATTAAAGGCAAGGTTTACCGAGTAAAGTTTTTAATCATTTAAGAAAGATTAAAAAAACTCACTTAAATAAAGTCAAAATAAAAAACCAAATGCAAATGCATTTGGTTTTTTACTTATGCTAATTTATTTTCTTTTTTCTTTAAATCTAATTCTGTTCCATCTTCTAATACAAGCTTAGGAGCTGCACCAGTTTTTACAGTTTCTGCTGAGATAATACATTTTTGAATATCCTCACGTGAAGGTAATTCAAACATAATATCTAACATAATCCCTTCAATGATCGAACGTAGTCCACGAGCTCCAGTTTTACGCTCAATTGCTTTTTTAGCAATTTCAGTTAATGCGTTATCCTCAAACTCAAGATCAACTTGGTCAAGCTCTAGTAATTTTTGATATTGCTTAATTAAAGCATTTTTTGGTTTAGTTAAAATTTCAACTAATGATGCTTCATCAAGTTGCTCTAAATTAGCTAAAACTGGTAAACGACCAATGAACTCTGGAATTAAACCAAAGCGTAATAGGTCTTCTGGTAATACGTGGTTTAAAATTTCTTTTGAGCTTAAATCGCTCTTTTCAGAATCACCACTGAAACCAATTACCTTTTTACCTAAACGGCGTTTGATAATTTGTTCGATGCCATCAAATGCTCCACCACAAATAAATAAAATATTTGTCGTATCAATTTGAATGAATTCTTGATGAGGATGCTTACGACCACCTTGAGGAGGTACGCTTGCAACAGTTCCTTCAAGAATTTTTAAAAGCGCTTGCTGAACACCTTCACCAGACACATCACGTGTAATTGAAGGGTTTTCAGACTTACGTGCAACTTTATCAATTTCATCGATATAAATAATACCTTTTTCAGCGCGTTCTACATCATAATCAGCTGCTTGGATTAATTTTAAAAGAATGTTTTCAACATCTTCCCCAACATATCCAGCTTCTGTTAATGAAGTTGCATCCGCAATCGCAAATGGTACATTTAAAATTCGTGCTAAAGTTTGAGCTAATAATGTTTTACCACTACCAGTTGGCCCAATCATTGCAATATTACTTTTTGATAACTCAACCTCATCAATTTTGCTATTTGAATTAATACGTTTGTAATGATTATAAACAGCAACAGATAAAGCTTTTTTCGCATTATCCTGACCGATAACGTATTCATCAAGAATTTCGCAAATTTCTTTCGGTTTCGGAACGTCTTTAAACTCTACTTCCTCTTCTTTTGCTAGCTCTTCTTGAACAATTTCAGTACAAAGCTCAATACACTCGTCACAAATATATACACCAGGTCCTGCAACTAATTTTCTTACCTGAGACTGTGACTTCCCACAGAACGAACATTTTAGCTGTCCTTTTTCTTCGTTAAATTTGAACATATGTTCACTCCCTCTAAAAATTTCTAAAAACACTCAATATGTATGTAATCCCAAAAATATGTATCTTGTAGCTATATGATAGCATACAAAACAAACAAAGCAATTAAATACTACTCTAAAATTGTTTAAATTTTTAGAATATATATATTCTAATCTAAAGCTAATAATCCTTCTTTTGAAGAATTATTTTTAGTATAGCCACAATAATTTTTTAAAATCTGTATAACAGATTCTAACATATGTATATGTGTATTTTAAAGGAAACAGTTCTCTTTACCAAATATTTCATTATTTAAAAACAAGGCACGAAAAATCTCGCGCCTTGTTTAAGTCAATATTTGTTTATTTAACGCTTATTTTTTTCTGCTATCAACTAATAACTCAACAGCTTTACGGATTTGAATATCATCACGTACAGCGTCAGTTCCACCAAGCATAGTTACTAATTGCTCAGAAGGAATGTTATACATTGCAGTTAAACGAGCTAATTCTTCATTCATTTCTTCTTCAGTTGCATCGATTTTTTCAGCTTCAATGATTGCATCGATTGTTAAGTCGATTCTTACACGAGCTTCAGCATCTTGACGCATTTGAGCACGAAGATCTTCTTCTTTAGTACCAGTGAATTGGTAGTAAAGTTCTAAGTTTAATCCTTGTTGTGCAATACGTTGTTCAAAGTCTTTAACCATACGGTCAACTTGGCTTTCGAACATTACGTCTGGGATTTCGATTTCAGCATTTTCAGCTGCTTTTTGAACTAAAGCATCACGTAAGCTACCTTCAGCTTGAGATTTTTTAGATTCAACTAAATCATTTTTGATTTTAGCTTTAAGATCTTCTAAAGTTTCTACTTCGTCATTTACGTCTTTAGCAAACTCGTCGTTTAACTCAGGAAGTTCTTTCGCTTTAATTTCATGAACAGTCACTTTGAAAGTAGCAGCTTTTCCTGCTAATTCAGCACTGTGGTATTCTTCTGGGAATGTTACATTAACATCAGTTTCTACACCAGATTTAGTGCCGATTAAAGCTTCTTCAAATCCAGGAATGAAAGAACCTGAACCGATTTCTAGTGGATAGTTTTCACCTTTTCCACCTTCGAAAGCTACGCCATCAACGAAACCTTCGAAATCAATTACAGCTGTATTTCCGTTTTCAACAGTACCATCTTCTTTAACTACTAACTCAGCTTGACGCTCTTGTAATGTAGTTAATTCAGCTTGTACGTCTTCGTCAGTTACAGTTGCATCCATTTCTTCAACTTCTAAGCCTTTGTATTCGCCTAATTTTACTTCAGGTTTTACAGTAACTTTTGCTTTGAAGATTAAAGTTTTACCTTTTTCCATTTGCTCAACGTCAACTTCTGGACGGTCAACTGGCTCAATACCAACCTCTTCAACAGCTTTGCCGTAAGCTTCTGGTAAAATTACATCTAAAGCATCATTATAAAGTGCTTCAATACCAAATTTTTGTTCGAAAATTGGGCGAGGTAATTTACCTTTACGGAATCCCGGTACATTGATAGTTTTTACAACTTTTTTGAAAGCTGCATCTAAACCTTTATCTACTTCAGAAGCTTCAACTTCTACAGTTAATAGACCAACGTTAGCTTCTAATTTTTCCCATTTAGCAGTCATTGTTAGTTCCCTCCAAAATTATCTAAAAAAATATATGTGTTTACGTATTTTCGTACTATACATGCCTGTCCATATTTAATAAAGAAAATGCATGTATAATTAAGTAAATAGTCGTTACAACCATTCTATTATAACACATTCCTTTTTTGTTTCAATATTTCCTATTTTTATAAGGAGAAAATATTAGGATTTTTTAATTTAGGAAGTAAATCATTTTTATTTTTAGATTACTTTTATAGTAGGCCGCGACCTAATCCTTCTAGTCAAGTTTGCTCTTATGAATTCTAGGTCTTCTTACATCGCCCGTAGGAAGAAGACCTAGAATTCATATCAACCAAACTTCCTTTATAGTACTTATTTTCCATTCCTTTTTTAACTTAAAAAACATAGAAGACCGAATGGACCATCTATGTTTTTCCAACTATGTTATTTTATGTTAAAGTATCCTTCATCTTCAAAGCGTTTTACTAAAGCAATTGCACTTTTTACAGGAAAATATTCTACATTAAATAAGTCTTTTAGTTCCTCTTCATCTACGCTACGATCAAAAAATTGTTGAACGATGCAATAGAAACAAGCTGCCCATGTATTGATATCCGCTGGTATTGGGATAAAAGGGAAGTAAATTGTAATAAAGTGCTGGAAGTGTGTTTTTGCGATTTCGAAAGCAGAAGGGTCTTCACTTTCTAATACGTCACTTAATTTTTTTAATATAGCATCTACAAATGTTTTATGTTCTTCGACTGAAACCGATGTATTCCAAACCATTCTTTGGTTTACTTTGTTAAGTTCAAAATCTTTATCGATTGATTGTTCTTGTAAAATAAACAAAATAAAACTTTGAATTAACGGATTTGCTCTGGGGCTTTTTAATATTTCGCTAATTTGGTCGATAACAAGGTTACAATCCAATCCCCTTAATTCATTAATTAATTCGAGCTGTTTATCAATGGGCTCAGAGTTTTCAACTATCATATGTAAATTAAGAACTTCACCCTTAATGCCTTCACGATCTGAAATTACTTTCTTTGATAATGAGAGCATCGCCTGAAACTTATCCATTTGATTTTCATCAATCCGTTTTTGAGTGAGTAGTCTTTTTATATTTTTTTGTAATTCTTCATATTCTTTTAATTGGAATAAAATGCTTATGTATACTTCAATTGCTTCATCACTCTCAAATGGCCCGAAAACTAAATCCTCACATCTCTCCTTAGCTTCCCTAGCCTGATTCCCTTCTAAAAGACACGCGACTGCAGCAAGTTCTGTTTGTGAATTATGCTCATTCATTTCTTTTAATTGATTACATAACATTAAAGCTTTACTATAATTTTTTTCTTCTAATGCTTTTTTACCTAAATTTATGATCCGATCCTTCAGTTTAGGAAAAAAGACAATATTGTCTTCCATGTTACTCTCCCCTAACATTTGTTATTTCCTGCACAAACTAGTTATGAAAAAGTGTATCATGAATTAAAATTATTTAAAATATTAAAGATACGCATATGGATGAATCAGTTTTTAAGTTACCATTTATTCCAACTACTGCATTTAGCTATTTTTTAGTATCCTAATGGTTTATTGCCAAATCTTTTCCATAACTTTGGAAACTTAGCTTTTAATTCGTTTTTCGACTTCCAATCGATCGTTAATTGTTGTTCAGGATAATCATAGCCTTTGCTTTCAATTAGTGAATTGAACTCATTCCACAATTGATCATCCCAATCATCATCGCCTTTACGCTTGATTGTATATGCTTGTAAAGCTAGATCTAACATATCTTCTAATTCTGGCGTAAGTCCCTCTTCTTCATAAATAGGAAAGATGTATTCAGCTAAATAATCCGGGTCATTTAACGTTTTCTTGTAAACTTGTTCTCCTTGACCGATTAACCACGCTCTAAAATGTGCAAATGAATCCTCAGAACAGCCATCCATGATGATCCATGCAGCTCCTAAAAGATTTGTGGTATACGCTTTCGAAAAAAAAGTTTCAAATTGAATTTCAAAACTAGCTATCTCTTCCTCTGATTGTTTAGCTAAATGATTTATTACCCATTCATATGGTTCTTCAACAATATGCATTTTGGATATTAAACTCCAAAATTCTTTTTCGTTCATTTATATCACTCCACTCTTTTTTTATACTAGAATAACATATCTAGTATAAATTTTATGATGATCTAAGATTTCTAATAATTGAAAGGAATCCTTACTAATTTATATAGTAAACGTAATTCATCATTTTATTTCTAAGGTTCTTAAATTAAAAGTATTTAAAAACACAAAAAAACACTTACCCCAAATTCCTTGTATCTGTTGTCCCATATGGAAGAATCTCGTATATTTTTGCAGCAAGTGCCTTGGGAGATTCCCTTGCCCCTCTTTTAATCCAATCGGTAACAATATTAAAGATACCGCCTGCTAAAAATAGGATTTGCATTCTGCTCATGTCATGATTGCGCGTAATATCTGCTTGAAAGACCTTTTCCATTGCATAATTCAAATAATCAAGCAGCATACTTGATATATTTGCATCAATTAAGTTTTCTGACGGCTTATATGCAGACACAAAGCCCTCTATGATATATTCAATAATTAGCTGCATACTATCATACGGATCCAAACTATCAACCTCTTTCAAGAATTGTTGAACAATTTCATCCACAGATGCTTGCACAACGTCGTAAACGTTGCGGTAGTATTTATAGAATGTGACTCTGGCAACTCCAGCCTTTTTGCAAATAGCTGTTACGGTTATATCTTGCAGTTTATGTTCATGCAACAGTGCGCTCAATGCCTCCATAATGTATCTCTGAGAGTGTACACTATCTTCTCTTGAATTCCTCAAAGCTAACACATCCCCTCATTCTGTTCGTTTTAAGTGTAAATCATCACATAGTGCTTGAAAGATGAAAATTCACTGCTATACTTACACGTGTAAGTACAATTGTTAGTGTAATGATAATGTCATTGTATAAAAGGACATCATGGCTGTCAATGTGTACCATTTTCTTTGTTTCCTACTGGCGATTTGCCGCCATTCTACAAGCTATTAAAAGGGAGAGATATTCAGATACAAGTTATAATATACATTTTTAATTTTTTAATATGAATAATCTATGATTTGGTGTATATGCGTTTCTAGATTACAACGTAAGAACAAGACAAATTATCAATAAGAATAGGGTGAGATTCAATTGGCAAAATATCTGTATAAGTTAGGACATTGGTCAGTAAATCATAGGAAAAAGGTTGTTTTCAGCGCACTCGCAATTCTTATTACATTAGTGCTTTTTGCAGTCAACATGGGTTCCTCCTTCATGGGTGAGCTGAGGATTCCGAATACACCGGCAGATAAAGCAGGAAAAGTAATTGAAAAAGAGTTTAAAGCGATGCAACCAGCAGGTGCCCAAGTAAAAGTGGTGTTTAAAGCACCCAAAAACGAAACCTTGGAGTCAGCGGAAGTACAACAGAAAATTGCAAAAGTTATAGATGAGATTAAAAAAGATTCAGCTGTTGATTCTGTGGCAGCACCGATGCAGTTGCAAAACCTCAGTAAAGATAGGAAAATCGGATATGCAGTTGTAACGTACAAAGTGAAAGCGGAAAAGGTCACAAAAGCTTCTAAGGATAAGATTTTAAATAGTATTGAAACAACAAGGGATGCCGGCATTCAAACGGAATTATCAGGAGGCGATATCCAACTTTCTGACTCAGAGACTTCAGGTATGACTGAAATTGTCGGAGTACTTGTTGCCTTCATAGTCTTGGCTTTTACTTTTGTGTCTTTCCTAGCAGCTGGACTGTCGATTCTCACTGCGATAATCGGATTAGCGATTGGAATGCTAGGAATCATGCTCGGGACAAATTATGTGGAAATCCAATCTGTTTCCTTATCTTTAGCAGCCATGCTGGGACTTGCAGTGGGCATTGACTATGCGCTCTTCATTATCAATCGCTTTAGACAACAGCTTGCAAAAGGAGATTCTGTTCCAGAATCTGTTGCTATCGCAACGGGAACAGCAGGAGGTGCAGTAATCTTTGCAGGATTAACAGTTATTATTGGTCTTTTAGGACTGTCTGTTACAAAGATTCCATTCCTGTCAACGATGGGCGTATCCGCGGCCTTTACTGTGCTCGTAGCTGTGTTGGTTTCCGTCGTTATATTACCAGCCATATTGGGACTTGTCGGCGATAAAATTGCCCCATCTAAACAAAATCGATTCTTACAAAAGATTAGTGGGGCAGGTAAGAAACATGTTGGTTCAAATAAATGGGGGGAATTTGTCACAAAGCGTCCTCTTATTGTTACAATTTTCGCAATCGGACTACTTGCAGTAATTACGATTCCATTTTTCCATATGAACCTTGGACTGCCTTCGGATGGAACAACAAAATCCACAGCAACGACAGAAAGAAGAGCATATGATTTATTGACGGAAGCTTATGGTGAAGGATTTCATGCCTCTTTAGTGGTAGTGGCAAAATCAGAGCAAGCAACAACTGAAACTCAAAATGCTTTGAACACCATTTCAAAAGAATTGGGTACACTATCTGATGTAAAAAGTGTGACACCAGCTATCCCTGGGCCTTCTGGAAAGATTTATATGATTTCCGTCACACCAAAAACAGGACCAGACGATACAAAGACGAAGGATTTGGTAAAAGCAATCCGGGACAAATCGAACCAGACAGAGAAAGAAAATGGAATTGAACTAATGGTAACGGGCTCAGCAGCGATGAATATTGATATTTCACAAAAGCTGAGTGACGCCTTGCCGGTTTTCGCTGCCCTCATTGTGGGACTTGCATATATACTTTTAGTTCTTGTGTTTAGGTCTCTGCTCATTCCATTAAAAGCAGTTTTAGGGTTTCTACTTTCTCTTGATGCTACATTGGGAGCCGTGGTATTTTTCGTGCAGGATGGGCATTTCCAAAATATATTTGGTTTCCCGGCTGCCGGTCCGATCTTAGCCTTCTTGCCTGTCATTCTCATTGGGATCCTTTTCGGACTCGCAATGGACTATGAGGTGTTCCTAGTGAGCAAGATGCGGGAAGTATATACGCATACTGGCGATCCAAAGAGAGCTATTTTAGAAGGAATGCGGGAGAGCGGGAGAGTCGTAGTCGCAGCAGGATTAATTATGATGTCTGTATTTATTGGATTCATGTTAGCACCTGATACTATCATTAAATCCATAGGCATGTCTCTTACGTTCGGTGTTTTCTTTGACGCATTCATTGTGAGAATGACAATCGTACCTGCGGTTATGACTCTTATGGGTAAGTCAGCCTGGTACTTGCCAAAATGGCTAGATAAAATTTTGCCTAACATTGATGTTGAAGGAGAAAGCATTATACAACGCATGGACAACAAAAGTGAAAAGATATATAAACAGAACCCGCTTCCTATAAAATAGGAGCGGTTTTTTTAAGAGAAGGTATAAGTCCTCCTTCATCTATTTGAGTACATCTATGGAACCCAGGTAAGAAAAAATGCAATTAGTATAGTTTGTGAAGAACTCCGTACACTGTTTTCTCTCTCTTTGTCTTGTTTGTTAAAAGTCTAGTTACTTCAAATATAATGGTTGTAACTATTGCCAAAGTAAGAAGCATTGTTAAAACAAACTCATACAGCATTAACTTCACCTCTACTCAATTGTTAGTTCAATCGTGATCGGTTTCCGCTGATCTCCAATTGGCGAGTAATCGTTGTGAGTGCCTGTTTGATAGTCATTCGGTCTAAATCGACCGTTGTACGTGGGGTAAGATTTTCCGAGAACAAACCGCTTAAATCATCTGAAATTTATAAAATACTTTTCTTTTTCGTCATAACAAAAATAACCTTCTAGCTTATGCCTAATTTCGAGTCGTTTCCGGTTTTGATCGATGCACTGACCGTTTCATTCGGGGTCCTAGAAGGATGATATATAGCGATTCATTTGGTATGTAGACAAAAAAAAGACACTTATTTTACATTTCGTAAAACAAGTGTCTTTTGGACGTCCTGGGAGGGATTCGAACCCCCGACCGACGGCTTAGAAGGCCGTTGCTCTATCCTGCTGAGCTACCAGGACATATGGAGCGGGTGATGGGAATCGAACCCACGACCGAAGCTTGGAAGGCTTCTATTTTACCATTAAACTACACCCGCATATGTTTTGTTTTTTTATTTCTTTGCGACATCACCCTGTCGACAATATTTATTATAGTCACTATGCAAATTAAAGTCAACACTATTTTAAAACTTTTTTTCCAAAATAAAGGAAAAAATTTATAAGTTATATAATTACCTTAGTTTATTAGGGTTTTTCGGCTTTTAGTACTTAGAAATTTTTTGTTTTTAGATAAGGTTAGTAGCATGTTAAGCTACTAACCTCCCTTTATTCATTATAATTCAAATGAAGTAGTTATAAGCTCCGTTCCATCTGTATTATAAAAAGTAACATTAGCTTTCTTACCAATTGTTTCAAGAATAGCATAAGTCTTTTCTTTACGCATTCTCGGTAATAAAATGCTGCCAGGGTTTATAAAAAGCACACCATCAATTACCTCGGCTCCTAATACATGTGAGTGACCGAAACAAGCAATTGTTGCTCCAACCTCTTTACAACGATAATACAGCTTTTGTAATGACTGTTTTATTCCATGTAAATGACCATGTGTTGCATAGATTGTATATTCATTCCCACGGTGAATAAATTCTTGAGGGAATTCTCCTCTGAAATCACAATTTCCTCTTACAACATTATAATCCTTTAGTTCCTTAGCATTTACTTCTAATTCCGAATCTCCACAGTGTATCATTAAATCTACACTGTCACGATATCGGTCGGCGATTTCTTGCAATGGTTTCGTCAATCCATGGCTATCACTTGCAATTAGTACTTTCATTAATTTGATCCTCTAAATAACAAGTCTTTATCTTCTTTATTTATAACATTCATTAATGATTTAATTGCATTTGCACGATGACTTAAGCCACCTTTTTCATCTGTTGTTAATTCAGCCATGGTTTTATCTAATTCTGGCAAAAAGAATATTGGATCGTAGCCAAATCCGTTTGTTCCTCTTTTTTCATTGGCAATATACCCTTCAACTGTACCATAAACAGTGATTGTTTTTTTACCAGGAACTGCTAAAGCTAAAGCACAATAAAATCGCGCAGTTCTTTTGCCAGGAAAAACGCCTTCTAATTCATTTAATACTTTTTGTAAATTATCTTCGTCACTTTTATGTAATCCAGCATATCGAGCAGAATAAACGCCTGGTCTACCATCAAGTGCATCCACTATTAATCCAGAGTCATCTGCAATTACAGGCGTATTTAGCTCTCTTGCTAAATACTCAGCTTTTAAAATCGCATTTTCTTCAAATGTAGTTCCTGTTTCTTCAACTTCTTGAATTTCAGGAAAGTCTTTTAAAGATTTAATTTGAAATCCCATCGGGTTAAAAAGCGCTTCAAAATCCTTCACTTTGCCTTGATTATTAGTCGCAATAATGATTGTTTCCATCCTGAAAGTCTCTCCTCGAAATAATTATTGAAATTTAATACCTTCTTGTAATAACACTTCTTTTTGTTTTTCAATTAGAGATTTAATTCCTAATTCACCTAAAGATAATAATTCATTTAATTCTTCTCTTGAAAATGTTGCTTCTTCACCAGTCCCTTGAAGTTCAACAAACTGCCCTTTTCCAGTCATAATAATATTCATATCAACACTTGCAGCCGAATCTTCTACATAATATAAATCTAGTACTGGTCCAAGCTCATCTAAAATACCAACTGAAGTTGCTGCTAAATAATCTTTTACCGGATACGATTTTAATTTATCCATTTTAATTAATTTATCAAAAGCTAGCATCATAGCAACAAATGCACCAGTAATTGAAGTAGTTCTTGTTCCTCCATCTGCTTGAATTACATCACAGTCGATCCAAATTGTCTTTTCACCAAGTGCCTCTAAATCAACAACTGCTCTTAAAGCTCTTCCAATTAATCGTTGAATTTCCATTGTTCGACCAGTTACTTTCCCTTTAGATGATTCACGAATTGTACGCTCTTGAGTAGCCCTAGGTAACATAGAATATTCTGCTGAAATCCAACCTTTTCCGCTATTTCTCAAAAATGGTGGTACACGGTCTTCAACTGTTGCATTACAAATTACCTTCGTATCACCAATACTTATAAGTACAGAACCTTCTGCATGTTTTGTATAGTGAGTAATAATCTCTATTGGTCTAAGTTCATTATTTAATCTTCCATCTGTTCTTGTCATGTTCGTTCCTCCTACAAAATCTTCCAAATACTAGTATAGACAAAAATATGATTTCATTTCTACTTATTAAGTGTAATTTAAAGATAAAATTAAAAACCTTGTACAAAAATCATCATAATTTTTGTACAAGGTTGATATTTTAACATTTTTTAAAAGGCAATTATGATTTTTTCCTAACTACCAGCTTACAACTTTTTCGTATTTACATCCTTAGGCCTAGAAACAGGTTGGCTTAAAGGCTTACCTTGTTGGTCTAGCGCAGTTAATTTACCATTGATTTGAATTTCAATAGACTTAACTCCTTTTTGCTCTGTTAAAGAAAGAACAAGTGGCTGTAATACATCATTATTGATCATATTTTTTGCTATATTTCCATAGATACCATCGTTAAAATTAAGTACTAACTTACCGCCTTTGAAAACAGGTTGACTAACAAGTTTCGTATCAGTTCCAAAATCGGAAACTAAATTTGAATATTCGGATGGACCTTTTACAAGTTCATTTACGATTGCTGAATATGCATCCGTTTCAGCATTAGAAATCCTTGCCGTTACAGGTACATAATAAGTGTCTCCCATTTCCCCTTGAGAAACATAATATAACGTAACTGGTCTTGAGTTCATAATATCTACAATGTCACCCTTATCAAAGTTAATTCCATCATCTCTTGTTAACCCATCACCAATCTGAGCCTTATTTACTGGCATTGATGCAAGCTCTTTTCCGTTTACTCGAATTTTCACCTTTGTCACATTATCAAATTGAGTTAAAGTCCAAGTAACAGCTTGAAACACTTTTAATTCATCTTCAGCACGGTATTGCTTAAATTCTGGTGAAAAATCAGCAATAATCGTACCATCCTTTTGAGTTTGAACACCTAAAACTTCTGTATTCGGAGGTAAAACTGCTTGGAAACCATTTGGTAATTCATCTGTAACAGGACCATCTTTTACTAAGTACTCTAACGCTTGTTTAGCCAAGCTAGTAGACTTAGGTAATTGGAAAGTTTGCGGTACAACATACCCGTTACGGTCAATTAAATATAATTCCCTTTTTACCGTTTCTTCCTTCTTTGCTACTTCTTTTGAAGGTTGATCACTTTTATAAACTACAGTTTTAGGTGGATCAATGTCAGTTGAAGATTTTGTTGGAAGTAAACTACATCCACTCATTGTTGCAATTCCACATACCGCTGCTGCTGTTACTAACAATCTTTTTTTCATCACCATACTCCCCCCACGCTTTTTTATTATTTATACGAGCATGTACATTTTTTAGAACAAGCTAAATAGAAAAAAATAAATAATTTAAATCTAGCTCTAAATTTACTGGAAATATTCACCTAAAAGACCTATCGTTCATATGATAAAAAGACTAAATGAATACCCATCCGAAGAACAGCTCGGTCAAGCAAGGAGGGTTAGCACAGTTGAAGGATAGAGACTATCAAACAAAGCACACACTCACAAAGCGTGAAAAAGAAGTATTCGAGCTTCTTGTTCAAGATAAGACTACAAGAGAAATTGCTGAAGAACTTTTTATAAGTGAAAAAACTGTGAGAAATCATATTTCAAATGCAATGCAGAAGCTTGGGGTTAAGGGGCGATCACAAGCAGTTATTGAGCTTCTTCGTATGGGAGAGCTTGAACTGTAGTTATTTTGTAGAAACACTTCTACAAACCAACATACTGCCGGCATTCTAATCGACATGCCGGTTTTGGTATTTACATTGAAACTTAAGTTTTATTTTTCTCTATTTTCTAGCTTGTAAGAATCTGTTTATCTGAAATGAAATTTTCACTTTATATCCTACTTATAGTAGATAAAAAAGCCTATCCGTATATTAGGATAGAAACTCTACTATAGGGGGATTTTATTTTAACTCTTTTTAACTATTTAAAATAAAAAAATCGTTTCCATTTAGAAAACGATCTTCTTATTTTAGATACTATAAAACTTCTTAGTATTTTCATATAAAGTTTTATATGCAACTAATAAATCTATGTCTTTTAACTCAGCTATCTTTGCAACCGATTGATGCATAAATTTAGGATGTGTCCACTCATTCTCAAAAGGCCCTTCAAATGGCCAAGGACCATCAGTTTCTACCATCATTAATTCTAAAGGATACTTTTTTACTAAATCTTGAATCTCATTTTCATATAATACATCTGGTGTAATTGAGATAAAATACTCATTTTTTATCATCCGTTTAATTGAATGATCGTCTCCTTTAAACCAATGAAAATGAGCTTTTTGAATAAAATATTTTTCTAATAGATTACATACGGTTTCGGCGTCCTCATACACTGCATGTAATATGATCGGTTTATTTAACTCTTTTGCAAGTGAGATAAATTTTTCTAGTAACCTAATATAAGGTACGTAATTAATCTGTTCTTCCAAATTCTTATAATATGGTAATCCAACCTCTCCGATTGCGACCATTTCATCCTGATGCATCTTAATCCATTCAATTAATTTATCAACCTCTTCATCAGATGGAATTTGTTGTTCAGGATGAAATCCGAATGCTGGATATACACTATTATTTTGTTTTTTTAACTCTAAATTTTTCTTACTAGATTTTAAATCCATCGAAACCGAAATGATCGCCTCGATTTCGTGTCTTTCTATATTAGTTAATATTTCTTCTCTTTGACTAGTATCATAAGAATCTAAATGAATATGAGCATCTATCATTTTCATCGTACTACTCCTTCTCTAAAGCCAAATAGATTTTTCTTTTATATTCCATAAATTCGTCACTTAATAATAATTCTTTTTTGCGTGGTCTTGGAAATGGCACAATGATTTCTTCTTTGATTTTGGCAGGTTTGTCAGAAAATATATAGATTCGATCAGACATTAACAACGCTTCATCAATATTATGTGTAACCAATAATATTGATCGTCGTTGCTCTTCCCAAATTGATAAAAGCCATTGTTGCATTTCAAGTCTTGTGAACTCATCTAAAGCTGAAAAAGGCTCATCCATACACATAAACAACTGCGGTGCTAGTAATGACCTTAAAAATGAAACTCGTTGTTTCATTCCACCAGATAATTCATGAGGGTATGCATTCTCATAGTTTTCTAAACCAGTTTTTTTAAGCCAGTCTCTTGCCAATTTTTCATCAGGTTTATGTTTTAATTCCTGTGACAAAACAATATTTTTTAATACTGTTCTCCAAGGTAGTAATGAATGATCCTGAGGCATAAAACTAATATGACCAAGTTCTCCATTTATTATCGACCCATTTAACCTTACTTCTCCAGAATCAGGTTTTAGTAAACCACCTATAAGATGAAACAACGTACTTTTCCCACTACCAGATGGACCCAAAATTGATACAAATTCACCCTCGTTTACATAAAGCGAAATATTATCTAACACTTGATGCCCGCTATAACTCTTTGATAATTGTTCTACTTGTAATGTCATTTCCGTTTCTCCCCTTTAACTTTCCATTTAACAGTAAAACGTTCAATTACGACTATTAGGAAGAAGAAAAGCATACTTAAAAACATAATGATAAAAATTGAAACAAATACTCGATCTGTTCTAAATGAAGATGAAGCTAAAGTCATATATACACCAATTCCAGATTTCGCTCCTAGCCATTCAGATATGACTGCTCCCATAACACTATAAGTTGCTGAAATCTTTAAGCCGGAAAAAATGGAAGGTAGAGAAAAAGGTAACTCAACTTTCCAAAAAATTTGTGATTTAGATGCTCCTGCCATTTTCATATAATTTATTAGTTCACTTGGTGTTTGTCTGAAACCATCCAACGCTGAAACTGTAACAGGGAAAAAACAAACAAGAGAAATTATAATTAATTTAGGTAATACACCAAATCCAAACCAAATAATTAAAAGCGGTGCCAAAACGATAATTGGTACATTTTGCGAAAGAATTAATAACGGGTAAAAAGCTTCCCTAACACCAGGTATTAAATGCAATAGAAATGCTATTAAAAATCCTAATAAACTACCAATTAACAGACCAATAATCGTTAATTGAATTGTAGAAGAAATGTGAGGAAGTAGTGAATCAGATGATTTCATTCCTTCTTTAAAGATTGAGATCGGCCCTGGCAATAACCAAGATTCGATTTTCCAAATTTTAATACTTAGCTGCCAACAGATTAAAAAAAGCAGGATGACAACGATTGGTTGCCATCCTTTTATATTTTTAGATTTCATTAACGGTACTTCTCCGTTAATACATCCATAGTGATACCTTGTGGTTGGTAAAGTATTTTCATTTGAGTTATAACATTATGGCAACCTATTTCAATCATTCTTTCATTCATTTTTTGAACAACATTTAACAATTGATTCAAGTCACCTTCCATAGTTGTTTCTAAAGGCTGAACTTGATATTTTACACCTGATTCATCAATAATTTTAATCGCTTCATCAACTGCTGGAATAACATCCTCAATATTATTTGTTTTCGGTATAATTTGGACACTCATTAAAGTAGTTTGCATATTAACTCCTCCTTATTTCGCTGGTAAGAAATCATTCGTAAATGCTTCTTTTGGCTTAAAGTTTCCTTCTAATAATTTATTTTCAGCTAAGAAATCTGCATAGTTTTTCCAAACTGATAATTTTTGCTCACCCCAACGATTTGCATCATCTTTATATTTAGATGCTAACCATTCTTGGCTTTTTTCAACTAATTTTTTATCTAAATCCGGATTATCCTTTATTAAAATTGATGCAGCTTCTTTTGGGTTATCAATCGCAAAATTATATCCTTTTGACGCTGCAGCAACAAACGCTTTTACAATTTTAGGATTTTTACTAATCATTTTTTCATTCGTAGCTAAAACTGGAGTATAGTAATCTAGCTTTTTACTATAATCTGTTAAATAAATCATGTTTAATTTTTCTCCACGAAGCTCAGCTTCAATTCCTGTCCATCCTTGATAAATCCACGCAAAATCGATATCTCTTTTTACTGCAGTAAAGAAATCTGCATCGCCCATATTAACGATATTTAACTTATTAACATTCGCATTTTCTTCTGACATAAGTGATTTTAAAATAGCCTTTTCAACCGGTGAACCCCATCCACCATAAGTTTTTCCAACGAAATCTTTTGGAGATTTAATTTCTTTTTTCACTGGTGATGCAAACCCAGAAGTATTATGTTGAATAATTGCTGCAATTGAAACAATCGGTACATTTTGAACTCTTGCTTGTGTAATTGACTCTTGATAAGAAACCCCAAAATCTGCTTTACCAGATGCCACCAATTGGTCTGCTCCTGTTTCTCCCGGGTTGATTATATCTACATCAAGTCCTTGTTCCTTAAAGTAACCTTTATCCTTAGCAACAAATAACCCAGTATGATTTGTATTCGGGGTCCAGTCTAGTACGACAGTCACCTTTTTTAATTGCTTTGTCTTTTTAGTAGTGGTAGTTTTGTTTTGACCACATCCAGTTAACATTAAACAAATAGCCACTAAAAATACTACTAATTTTTTCATTATCTATATCTCCTTTTTGTTCTTTGTTTATACAAAAAGAAAACGCCCGGATATTAACCCGGACGTGAATGCGCTGTAAAAAACATATCTTAAAAGAGATACTGTTCCCTACGCTGGCATCACCCAGATCAGGTTCTAAGAGTCAACATCTTAAGGACGCTATCTCAGCCAGCAACACCGGCTCCTCCACATTTTTCTCATATATAAACTTTTCCTCATTAATATAACAGATAATGGTTGAATTTACGAATTATTTTTAACTTGCGTTTAATTGTTTTAATACTCAGTTAATAGGCGTAATAAAACTATGAAATTATAACATTTTTAAAAAGAGAATGATAAACAAAAATATCATTTCTTATAGTAAAATCTTATATGAATAAAGAATATACTACATCAACAATATTTAAGTAAAATGAGGGGATTTTTTGAATAAACCAATCGGAGTCATTGACTCAGGTGTTGGGGGCTTAACAGTTGCCAAACAAATTATAAGACAATTACCTAAAGAGGACATTTTATACTTAGGCGATACAGCAAGATGTCCATACGGATCACGACCATATACGGAAATTAGGGAATTCACTTGGGAAATGACTAATTTTCTACTGGAAAAAGATATAAAAATGTTAGTCATCGCCTGTAATACTGCAACTTCAGTCGTCTTAAATGAAATGCGGGAAAAACTTCATATCCCGGTCATTGGTGTTGTTCGCCCAGGTGCCAGAGCAGCAATAAAATTAACACAAAATGACCAAATCGGTGTCATCGGAACGAATGCTACTATTAATAGTAAAGCATATCATTCTGCATTAAAGCGGATTAACGACAAAGTTTTAATCGAAGGTTTGGCATGTCCAGAGTTTGCTGGGATTGTTGAAAATGGAGACTACAATAAACCTGAAATATTTGATATTGTTAAGCACACTCTTGCACCGCTTATTGATTCAAATATTGATACTCTAATACTAGGGTGTACTCATTACCCATTACTCGGTCCAATCATTCAAAAAGTGATGGGACCATCGATCCAACTTATTAGCTCTGGCGATGAAACAGCTTTAGAGGTAAGTGCAATACTAGATCAACAAAATATCTTATCTACCTCCGAAATCACTTCACATGAATTTTTTACAACTGGGGATCCAACCATTTTTAGTAAAATAGCGTCATCTTTATTCCAAGAACCGATGGAAAACGTAAAATATATAAAACTATAGACCATTCTAAATGAAAAAACCAACAAAGTAATCCTTTGTTGGTTTTTGTGTTTTTTAATTGCGTGCGCTCTTCAATGTTATATTATTCCTTTGTATTAATGGAAAAATAATCTTTTAGCATGGCATTGTTCTTTACAATATCATCCAATGTATATTGATCTAAAACTTGTAAAAATTGATCCAACGCTTTATTAAATATATGTTTTAAAGAGCAAACTGGTGTGATTACACAAGTATTGCCGTGCTCAAAACATTCTACAATATTAAAGTCTTCTTCAGTTTTACGAATTATTTCACCAATATTTATTTCTGTAGGCAATTTAGCTAAACGGATTCCACCGTTTCTACCACGTATCGTTTCGATATAGCCCATCTTTCCTAAATTATAAATTATTTTCATTAAATGGTTTTTAGAAATACCATAAGCTTCAGCGATGTCTTTAATATTAACTAATTTTTCACGTGGCTCAGAGCTTAGAAATATTAGTACACGAAGAGAGTAATCCGAATAAGTTGTTAAACGCATAACTTGTCCTCACTGTTTTATTTAAATTTAATCATAGCATAATTGTGAACATTTTTTAAACTTTTATGTATTTTTGCGAAAAAAATCACAAAAGAAGTATTTTACATATTGCTTTAAATAATTTCTAGGTCTAAGATAAAGATGTATTTACAATACTACTTTGAAACGTGATTAGGGGGATTTTTCATGCTATCTCAAAAAACAATTGATATTATTAAGTCAACAGTTCCGGTCTTAGAAGTAAAGGGTACAGAGATCACTAAAGTATTCTATAAAAATTTATTTACTAATCATCCTGAATTATTAAATGTATTCAATCATACAAATCAACAAAAAGGTAGACAACAAACGGCTCTTGCAAATACTGTTTTAGCTGCAGCACAAAACATTGATAAACTAGCAACAATTATTCCGGTTGTAAAACAAATTGCGCAAAAGCACCGCAGTCTTCAAGTTAAAGCAGAACACTATCCAATCGTAGGGCAACATCTACTAGGGGCAATTAAAGAAGTACTTGGTGATGCTGCAACTGATGAAATACTAGGTGCTTGGGCTGAAGCATATGGAATTATTGCTCAAGTATTTATCGATATCGAAAAAGAAATGTATGAAGCAGCTTCATCTCAAGAAGGCGGATGGTCTGAATTTAAAGAATTTAAAGTCATCGAAAAAGTTGAAGAAAGCGATGTAATAACATCATTCTACTTAGTTCCTAAAGATGATTCTTCAGTGCCTACTTTCTTACCAGGTCAATATATTACTGTTCGTTCACAAATTCCTGGTGAAGAATATCTATCTAACAGACAATATAGTTTATCTGAGGCACCAGGTAAAAATCACTTTAGAATTTCAGTAAAAAGAGAAGCTGAAGAAAACCAACCTCTAGGTAAATTCTCAAACTATCTACACAATCAAGTAAATGTTGGTGATACGTTAGAAATTACTGCCCCAGCAGGTGAATTTACTTTAAATACTGAAATTGATTCAGATGTTGTTTTCTTAAGTGGTGGTGTTGGAATTACACCATTGATCAGTATGGCTA
The DNA here is from genome assembly GCF_042721555.1 of Gottfriedia sp. NPDC058432. Taxonomy (NCBI): domain Bacteria; kingdom Bacillati; phylum Bacillota; class Bacilli; order Caryophanales; family Bacillaceae; genus Gottfriedia; species Gottfriedia sp. NPDC058432. Next base: position 325,074 of record NZ_JBHXLC010000001.1, on the reverse strand, counting down.
AGTCAATTGCAAGTAATCAACCACAACGTCGAGTTAACTTCATTAGTGCTTCAAGAAACGGTAAATTACAAGCATTTGAAAATGAATTAAACCAATTAAAAGAGCAATTAACAAATTACAATTTATCATTTGTTTATGAGAATCCTTCTGAGGAAGATCTTCAAAACAATAACTTTAAAAAGCAAGGCTATATTGATGCCGAATGGTTAAATAACAATATTAAATCAGACAATGCAGATTATTACGTATGTGGACCAGTACCGTTTTTAAAAGCAATTATTACTAGTTTAAAAGAATTAGGTATTAAAGATACACAAATTCATTATGAATTCTTCGGACCAGCAATGAGTTTAGACACAGAACCTAAAAGTCCAGTACAACAAGGTTAATATTTAGAAAGGATGCTCAATGAGCATCCTTTTTTTACGCTGTTGAAAAACAACTTTGTTACTTAAATTACCAAATTTTCGTAAAAGAAGTAGAATGATGTTGATTTCCACTACAGGATGCTCGCTTTCCATGGGGCGAGACCTGAGCCTCCTCGTCACGTTCGTTCCTGTGGGGTCTCAGCCTTCCCGCATTTCCCATAGGAGTCGAGCAACCCTCCGTTCCAATCAACTTATTCATCAAAAAAAGTCTCCATTAAAACCTATTCAAATAGCATTTACTTAGAGTATCCTATCAGTTGTTTATTAATCAGTTTGTAGGTCAATTAATATCGAACATTATTTAATAAACTAATCAATTGAAATTGTTCTTCTAAAAATTAGCTCATAATATTTTTAACTTCAAAAACCATTACTAGTGTTATTTGAATCATAAAATTGCTCAACCATATTAAAATTTAAAACCATTAATAGATAGATCATCCAAAAAATGAATTTTAACATCAATAATGTTCTAATTAATATTTTTTCCCTATAAGCCTTTTTATATTTCAACAAGCTGAGAAAGAATGCTCAATTTAGTGCTTCTTTTTATTTCCGTTCTAATAATACAGCCACTCTTTTTAAAACTGTCGGTATTGTAAAGCTACCAAAAATTGCGATTAGGTCACTTGAGTAGTATTTTTTTAGAGAGCCATATACTAAGCTGCTTATCATAAGATCGTACAAAACGAATCGACCAAATTCACGTTTAGTTATGACCATAAAGATGATAGATGTATTTCTTGTTGTAAGAATAAGCCCACCTTCTTCTAGAAAAATTAATCATTCTAATAAGTGAAAATCACTAATTTATTTTTTATCTAACATCCAATAATATTTTTCAATTTCTTCTTTTACTTTTATCATTCCAATTTTCTCTAAAACTCTAATAGAGGCGTGATTATAAATGGAACAAATTGCAGTTATTCTTGTAACATGCTTTTGCTTCATTCCCCACTCACAAAAAGCCCTACCCATTTCAGTTGCATATCCTTTACCTTGATATCTAGGTGCGATACTATAACTTATTTCCATAATTCCAGTTTCATCAGGACCACCTTTAAATCCCATGTCCCCAATAATTACTCGATCTTTTTTATGAATAATTATTCCTTCATATTTTTCCTCAGTTGGATGAGTTTGAAAACGAGAGATTTTATAAGGGAAAAGATTTTTATATACAAGAATTGGCCATCCATTAGCGAATGTATAAAATTGATTTTCAAATTCTAACTCTTTATTTCCACTTAAAACAGAAACCATGGCATCTGCTGTAAAAGTCATTAATAATAAGTTTTTAGTTTCAGTGATTAGCATTAACTGACTCCTGTATACTAAATTTTTTCGATTTTTTGACTACTACTTCCCTTAAAAAATATTCTAGAAATTACTAAACCAATCAAGCCAAGCAGTATAAATAAACCAGCTCTAACCATTAATGTAATATTTGGTAAATCTATTAATACAAGTTTTCCGAGTGTCAGTAATAATAAACCTATCCCAGTATATGTCCAAACTTTAAACTTCTTAATGTTACCAAGTATCATAGCTAAAATCGAAAGCAAGATCCAACTTATATTAATTAATAATCGAATCATATTGTCAGACTGATCTACCGCAATTATTTGAACAATTTGTGTTATAAAAGCAATCAATATAACCGTTATTAATAAAGAACTGCTTAATAAGATAAATTGCTTTTCATCTCCATTTTTATAAGCCAAAATTCCAATCGTAACTAGCGCTACAATTAGCACCAACCAATTCAATGTTTCAAAAGACCAAAATGAATCTATTCCAACTGATAAAATCGATATCCCTACAGGAATAAATGTAAGAGCAGCTATAATTAATTTCGGCAGATCTCGAAATTTTAAATAAAATAAATAAGATGATACTGCTTGAATTATTAATACTGTACATAGTAAGTTTTCTGAAACACTATCCAAACATAGGAATGAAATGGCCAATATAAAATTAGTCGAAAATCCAAAGAAAAAATCCGATTTCTTTTTATAATAAAAAGTCAGGAATAAGTATCCTACACATAAAAAGATTAAAATCATTGTTCTATTCAGATCTTCAAATGCACTAAAGATCCAACCGATTGTTAAAATAAAACTAGTGTGAAGAATTAATACTTGCTTTTTAATAGCAAACTTAGATTTAATCAATTTAGCTAGCAAACTAATATGCTGAACGAGAATACTTAGTGCGAAATATTCAATTCCATTCGTATTAAAATTAACTAAAGCAACTATTAAATAAGATAAATGCAATAATATTGCAGACGAAAGATAGATGAATTTGTATTTCTTAAATGTTGCATAAAACATAAAGCATAAATAAATCACTGTTTCATAGATAGAGAAAAATAAATAGTTTGGCGAATCACTTTTAACTAGGAATGGTACAAAAACGGCTCCTATTATACTTATTAATCCAATTACTTCTGACTTGTATCTATTCATAGAATAAAAACCAATACATACCCAAATAATTAAAAGGACAAATGCAATCGTTGATCCAACCATGAGATATAAATGATGCATAGCAAACGTAGTTAAAAATAATACTGGCAACACGCCACCAATTAATGATTGGCCAAGTGCTGATCTCTTAGCTTTCATTTGACGATTTCCGTACCAGAATAAAGCAATGGCGATAATAAATCCAATTCCTACTTTTGCATACTTGTTTAATACCCCATAATCTGATGCCGCTTTAAATCCCCACATTACTCCAAGTATGAAAATAAATATAAAAAATCTAGGTAACCACTTTTGGAAAATAAGTGCTTCATAGTCAACCTTTTCATTTTCGACTGTTACTTTAACCTGTCTACTAACTGTTATTTGTGGTTTAGGATTATTTACTTTAGTTCGGCTTATTTGTTTAGTCTCGTTTGAAGTTTCCTTCGTAATTAAGAGAAATTCAATTTGTTTCTTCATTGCTCTAACTTCTTCTTCAAGCTTTTCTACCTTTTTTTGAAGATCTTGATTCTGATTATCCAACTGCATCACCTCTTAACATAACTATGTATTTTAATAAGACTAAATAACAAAAAAGACATCCTTCATATAAGTTCGATATTATTGAGTATTATCCTACTAAATTTTTTTTTGAAGTATGTTTTTGCAAATTTCGTCATATTTCCCAGAAAATAAAAACAATCGTTTTTAATTATATCGGTCAAATAAAAAAATCCTCTATTATAAAAATAGAGGATTTTTAAAATTAAAATAGAACTTTTTCTAATTTTTGTTGTTTGACCATTTCTAAGAAGCTCTCGAATGGTTGAGTACCGATATCACCTTCGCCACGTTTACGAATAGCTACAGTTTTATTTTCAACCTCTTGATCACCAACTACTAACATATAAGGTAATTTTTGAAGTTGTGCTTCACGGATTTTATATCCAATTTTTTCGCCACGTAAATCAGCTTCAACACGGATTCCTGCAGCTTTTAATTGATCAGCAAGTTTTTGTGCATATTCATTGTGAACACTTGAAATTGGTAATACTGCAACTTGAACTGGTGCTAACCATAATGGGAATGCTCCAGCAAAATGTTCAGTTAAGATTCCTAAGAAACGGTCAATTGAACCATAAATTGCACGATGGATAACAACTGGACGTTCTTTTTGGTTATCTTCATTAACATAAGTTAAATCAAATTTCTCAGGCATTTGGAAATCTAATTGAATTGTAGCACATTGCCAACTACGTTTTAATGCATCTTGAATATGGAAATCGATTTTTGGACCATAGAATGCGCCATCGCCTGGGTTTAATTTAAAGTCTAAGTTCTCAGATTTTAGAACATTTTCTAACGCCTGTTCTGCTGAGTTCCATAACTCTTCTGAACCCATTGAATCTTCTGGACGAGTTGATAATTCTACTTTGTAAGTGAATCCGAATACGCCGTAAATTTCTTTAATTAAGTTAATTACTTCAATAATTTCGCCTTCAATTTGGTCCGGACGACAGAAGATATGTGCATCATCTTGAGTAAAAGTACGAACACGCATCATACCATTTAAGGCACCAGAGTATTCATGACGGTGAACTTGACCATTTTCACACATACGAACCGGTAGATCACGATATGAATGTAATTTATTTTTATAAACTAACATATGACCTGGGCAGTTCATCGGTTTTAATGCGAATTTTGTTTCATCAACTTCAGTAAAGTACATGTTTTCATGGTAGTGATGCCAGTGACCTGATTGCTCCCATAATCTTTGATTCATAATGAATGGTGTACGAACTTCTTTATAATCTTTTGAAGTTTGTAATCCACGCTCATAATGTTCTAATTCATTACGGATAATAGTACCTTTTGGTAAGAAGAATGGCATACCAGGTGCTTCTTCAGAGAACATGAATAACTCAAGCTCTTTACCTAATTTACGGTGATCACGTTTTTTAGCTTCTTCTAATAAGTATAAATGCTCTTCTAATTCCTTCTTACTTGGGAAAGCAGTACCATAAACACGTTGAAGCATTTTATTATTCGCATCGCCTCTCCAATATGCACCAGCAACAGATAATAATTTAATCGCTTTTACACGGCCAGTTGTAGGAACATGTGGTCCACGGCAAAGGTCTACGAATTCACCTTGAGTATACATTGAAATAACTGCATCTTCTGGTAAATCACGAATTAATTCTAGTTTAAACTCATCTTCTAATTCAGTGAAGAATTTAATTGCCTCTTCACGACTAACCTCTGAACGAGTAATCGGTAAGTTTTCTTTAATAATTTTTTCCATTTCTTTTTCAATTTTCGGTAGGTCTTCTACTTTAATTGAAACTGGAAGATCAATATCATAATAGAATCCGTCTGCAGTTACTGGTCCAACTCCAAATGCAGCTTTTTCGCCTTTATATAGACGTTTTACCGCTTGAGCTAAAATATGTGCTGAACTATGACGCATCATTTCTAAGCCGTCTTGATCGTCTTGAGTAATTATTTGAACTTCGCAATCTTCAGTAATAGGTGTATTTAAATCCACTAACTTTCCATTAATTTTTCCACCAAGCGCTTTTTTCTTTAAGCTAATGGAGATTGAACCCGCGAAATCTTCAACTGTTGTATTTTGTTCCACCTCGCGAATTGATCCATCTGGTAATTTAATTGAAATCATTTAAGTTCACTCCTTTTTCATATTAATTTTGACAATAAAAAAAGAGCACACTCGTAGGGACGAATGTGCTCGTGGTTCCACCCTAATTTAATGTACACATAAATAAGTATACAAAATCTCAACGTTTTAACGGTCTACACCGATAGTAGTTACTTGTAAATAAATTACGTTCCCCACTATAGCTACAAGGTGGTAAGTCATTCAACGTATAGAGAATTCTCGCACCAAATGAATTCCTCTCTTACTATCGTCTTGAACGCTCGTGTCCTTGATCTTTGCTTTTCCTTATTCGTATAAAAGTATTATATAGAATGTCATTGAATTCTTCAAGTACTCTTAAGATAAATTTAATTGTTTGATCATTCTATTCAATCTTCAATCAGTATGTGACAATTTTACTTGTTTTAAACATTAACTACTGTATTCATTGTTTCATTTAATAATTTTTCTTTCCATTCACTTTTCCATTGTTCACTTCGTCCTGTATGACGATTTATATTTACTAATGAATTTCGTCCAGTAAAGCAAATTTCATTTTGAGGATTAATTCCCATATAGTGTAAATCAATCGATGAATTTCCTACTTTAGCAATTTTTACGTACACATCAAGTATTTCATTAAAAAATACTTGTCTTAGGTAATCACATTGTAAATCAGCGACAACTGGAATAAATTCACTATGATTTGCCGTCCATTCTTGCATAAGTCCTAAATATTTTAAATACTCAATACGTGCCTCTTCAAAATAAACGAATGGAACTGTATTATTCATATGTCCAAACATATCGGTTTCACTAAATCGAACTTTAATTGTAATCTTAAATGAAAACTCAGATTGCCATTCCTGTAAATTAGATACATAATTCATTTTCCCCATCGAATTTGCCCCCTTACTTTCTTTATTATATCATTAATTCCATTAAAGAATGAGTATTCATTCAGTTTTCAAGGAGGCAGGATGAAGGAAAAATAATGGATTATAAAATAGTAAAAGGTACCATTTAGAGAAATGTCTAATATCTTCTCTACTAGCCTTTTCTATCTTCTGCTCTCCCTTTCTTTACCCTAACCTAGTAGATTCAATAATTTTGATGAATATAATTTCCATGTTTGAATGTGATTCTTTTGAAATGATTGTTTCGCATCCAAGCATCAACACGTTTTTCAAAAAGCTCTCCCCCATAAATTGGGTACCTTTCTGATATAGGATTTTTTTCATTATATATTTTATTTTTAAAATCATTTGTCCTGATTAAGTAACATTGATCTGAAAATCCATAACCAATATAAAAATTTTCATCTTCATCTATTGATTCTTGTTTTGCCTCAAAAATATTTCCATTCCATACTGGATTTGCTACTTTGATTCTTTCATCTACTTGAAGTTTTAATAGTGATAAATCAATCCAATTAAAAGGCTTTTCTAAAATAGAATCGCTTGAAAAATGAAGTAAATACTCTGTGTTGCAAAGATAAATACTAACAAGCTCCGAGATAGAATAGTAATAACCGCCTTTGAAACTCTCCTTAGTAACATCAAAATAATTAAGGGCTTCTTTTGAAAAATCATCAACTATTACATATGAGGATAAAACATTTCTTGCGATAAGATTGTCTGCATGACGACTGACTTCCCTTACATCTTGTACGTTATTAATATATAAAATTTTTTCTTTAAATTGAAATTGATTATATTCAATCATTTTTTCTAAACGATCTGTCTTTAAGAGAATTTCCCAATCTTTTTCATAGCATTTCGTTTCAAATGTCACTTCAGACTGTTGCATTCCAATCAACCTCCGTTCGAAAGCAGTGAGTGGGGTAAGACACTTCACTTTGCTGCCTTTACTATTGATATGATTTGAAATGCGAGTTTATTAGAAGATATTTATTTTAATGCAAATAGAAAAAGCATGTCCTAAGGAATATGCTTTTCACGCTGTTGAAATATAGTCTTGTCAAATAATAACCAAATTTTTGTAAAAGGAGTAGAGTGTGGTTGATTTCCATTACAGGATGCTCGCTTTCCATGGGGCGAGACCTGAGCCTCCTCGTTCCTGCGGGGTCTCAGCCTTCCCGCATTTCCCATAGGAGTCGAGCACCCCTCCATTCCAATCAACTTATTCATCAAAAAAAGTGGTGCGATAAAAGCTATCTTAATACCTTTACTTAGCGTAAAATAACAGTTTATTAATCAGGTTGTAAGTCAATTAAAATCTGAACATCAACATACAAACTAATTAATTAAAAATTATTTATCTAAATTTCCACTTAAAATTTTTACCTTCTGAAAAAATATTTACTATAATTTGTTTATTTAAATTGTTGAAACACATTAATTAAAATCATTAATAAATCGTCAAAATATGAATTTTAACATCAATAAAGTTCCACTTAATTTGTTCTCTCTAATACCTTTGTCAAATTGAAAAATGGTGCACTCACATGTTTCCATGTAGCTAAAGTAAAAGTGCTTTCCAATAGTTAATACATGTCACTTATTTTTATATACCATGTCATTTAGTATTAAAAAAAGCATGTCCCTAAGGAACATGCTTTTATAATTATTAAATTTCGTCGCTTCCAAAGAAGTCTTTGAAAGATTGGATTGTAGTTGCGCGGTTTAATGCTGCAATTGAAGTTGTTAAAGGAATACCTTTTGGACAAGATTGTACACAGTTTTGTGAGTTACCACAGTTTGATAGTCCACCGTCTCCCATAATTGCATGTAGACGTTCTTCCTTATTCATTTCTCCAGTTGGATGAGCATTAAATAAACGCACTTGTGAAAGTGGTGCTGGGCCAATAAAGTTAGATTTACTATTAACGTTTGGACAAGCTTCTAAACATACACCACAAGTCATACATTTTGATAATTCATAAGCCCATTGACGTTTTCTTTCAGGCATTCTTGGTCCAGGACCTAGGTCATGCGTTCCATCAATTGGAATCCATGCTTTAACGCGTTTTAAAGAATCGAACATACGACTACGATCAACTTGTAAGTCACGTACTACAGGGAATGTGCTCATTGGCTCAAGACGGATTGGTTGTTCCAATTTGTCGATAAGCGCTGAACATGATTGTCTTGGTTTACCATTGATAACCATAGAACATGCTCCACAAACTTCCTCAAGACAGTTCATATCCCAAGAAATTGCAGTCGTTTCTTTTCCATTTGAATTAACTGGATTTTTACGAATTTCCATTAACGCCGAGATTACGTTCATATTCGGACGATAAGGGACAGTAAATGTTTCTTCATATGGCGCAGTATTTGGTGAATCTTGACGTTTAACGATTACAGTAATTGTCTTTTCAGCAGTCATTGTTCCATTATGCATTTGCTTTGTCCTCCTTCTTCTTAGAATAATCACGTTTTCTAGGTTGAATTAATGATGTATCAACATCTACGTAATGGAATAATGGTGAATTTGATTTCTCATCAAATTTAGCCATTGTAGTTTTTAAGAATTCCTCGTCATTACGTTCTGGGAATTCAGGTTTATAGTGAGCTCCACGGCTTTCATTACGGTTATATGCACCTAATGTGATCACACGTGATAAGTGAAGCATGTTTTCAAGTTGACGAGTAAATGAAGCACCTTGGTTACTCCATTTAGCTGTATCATTAATATTAATGTTTTGATAGCGCTCATAAAGCTCTTGAATTTTTTCATCAGTTTTTAATAAGCGATCATTAAATCGAACTACAGTAACGTTGTCTGTCATCCACTCTCCAAGCTCTTTATGAAGAAGGTATGCATTTTCTTTACCGTCCATTTTATAAATACGATTCATTTTTTCTTTTTCTTCATTTGCATTTGATTCAAATACAGAACTTGAAACATCATCTGAAGATTTAGCTAAACCATTTACGTATCTTACAGCATTTGGTCCAGCAACCATTCCACCATAAATAGCAGAAAGTAATGAGTTAGCTCCTAAACGGTTAGCTCCGTGCATTGAGTAATCACACTCACCAGCAGCAAATAAACCAGGAATTGTAGTCATTTGGTCATAGTCAACCCATAATCCACCCATTGAGTAGTGAACTGCTGGGAATATCTTCATTGGAACTTTTTTCGGATCATCACCTGTGAATTTTTCATAGATCTCGATGATTCCACCAAGTTTTACATCAAGTTCATGTGGATCTTTGTGTGAAAGATCTAAATAAACCATGTTTTCACCATTGATACCAAGCTTATGGTCAACACATACAGAGAAAATCTCACGTGTAGCAATATCCCTTGGTACAAGGTTTCCATATGCAGGATATTTCTCTTCTAAGAAATACCATGGTTTACCATCTTTATACGTCCAAACTCGTCCACCTTCACCACGAGCACTTTCACTCATTAAACGGTTTTTATCATCTCCAGGAATTGCAGTTGGATGGATTTGAATAAATTCACCATTTGAATAAACTGCACCTTGACGATATACAGCTGCAGCAGCTGAACCAGTGTTGATAATTGAGTTTGTAGTTTTACCAAAGATAATACCAGGGCCACCAGATGCCATAATTACAGCATCCGCAGGGAAGCTTACGATTTCCATTGATGTTAGGTTTTGTCCAACAATACCACGACATACTCCTTCATCATCAACAACAACTCTTAAAAATTCCCAGCCTTCATACTTTTGAACAAGACCTTCAGATTCGTAACGACGAACTTGCTCATCTAATGCGTATAATAATTGTTGACCAGTCGTAGCACCAGCAAATGCTGTACGGTGATGTTGCGTTCCACCGAAACGACGGAAGTCTAATAATCCTTCAGGCGTACGGTTGAACATTACACCCATACGGTCCATCATATGAATGATGCCAGGTGCTGCTTCTGCCATTGCCTTTACTGGTGGTTGGTTTGCTAAGAAATCTCCACCATAAATTGTATCATCAAAGTGCTCCCAAGGAGAGTCACCTTCACCTTTTGTATTTACCGCACCATTAATTCCACCTTGAGCACATACTGAATGTGATCGTTTTACGGGAACTAATGAAAATAAGTCTACTTTTGTGCCAGCTTCAGCAGCTTTAATTGTTGCCATAAGACCAGCTAATCCGCCACCGACGATAATTATTTTCCCACTCATGACTCTCTCTCCTTACAAATTCGCTAGTTGTGGATCAATGAATGCAAAGATAGCAGTTAATCCAACGAATGATAATACAACGAAAATACCTAATGTAACATATGTTGAAATACGTTGTGATCTAGGTGTTACAGTAATTCCCCAAGATACGAAGAAAGACCATAATCCATTAGCAAAGTGGAATATTGTTGAAATAACACCTACTATATAGAAAACTAACATAAATTTTGAATGAAAAATATCAGCCATCATATTATAATCAACCGTTGCTCCTAGTTGAGCAGCGATACGTGTTTGCCATACGTGCCAAGTAATAAAAATTAAAGTAATTACACCAGAAATACGTTGGAATAAATATAACCAGTTACGTAAGTATCCATAATTTTTAACATTGCTAGTTCCTGTGAACGCAATGTATAGTCCGTAAATTGCATGGTATAAAATTGGTAAGAAAATGACAAAAACTTCTAAAAAATAGCGAAATGGTAAGTTCGCCATAAATTCAGCAGCCTTGTTGAACGATGATGCTCCATTTGTCGCAAAATGATTGACAACTAAGTGCTGTGTTAAAAAGATTCCAACCGGAATAACTCCTAGCAATGAATGAAGTTTTCTAAAGAAAAACTCCCTTCCATTCTTGTTGCTCATGTAAACCCCTGCCCCCTTTAGTTTGTGCACATGAAAATTTAACTCTTCTATTATTCTAAAAAAATAGAATAAATAAGTAAGACGCATAAAAAGTCGAAATTTTTATGACATTTATCTACAACCCATTTTACTCCTGATAATATAGCAGGTCAAGAAAACGCGTACATTTTTCTTTACTGAAAAAACTTCTCATTTAAATTGGTAATCCTTGTAATCTACAAGTGTCGAATTATTGTTTTTACTATTAAATATTGTATATAATAAAAACATGTTTTTTAGGAAAGGGAGAGTTATCCGACCATGACGAACGGCATTGAAGATTTAAATATTCCGGGAAATATTTCTGGTTTTGGCTATGAGCTAATACGTAACGACTTATTGAATGATTTATTAGGAAAAGAGCAAAATGATATTTTATATTGGGCGGGTAAAATGATTGCCAGAAAATATCCTTTAGCAACCTTTGAAGAAATTATAGAATTTTTTGATCAGGCTGGTTGGGGTACTCTTACTGTAGAAGAAGAAAAGAAGCAAGAAGTTCATTTAACTCTATCTTCTGAATTAATTACATACAGAAATCAACAAAAAAAGAACGTATCCTACCAATTAGAAGCTGGATTTCTAGCGATGCAAATTCAACAGCAAATCGATGTTATAGCTGAAACGTATGAAGAGCAAAGCAAAAGAGGCGACAAAGTAAAGTTCCAAGTAAAATGGGATTTAAAGGATCCTATTACAAGGAGATAAAATGAAAATCACCACAAGGTTTAAGTCCCTTGTGGTGTTTTCATTTGAATGATTTTTTCTTGAAATATTGAATTATAAGTTCAAATACAGGTACAACTAGTTTATAAATTGAGTATTTATAAATAAATGATCAAGTTCAATTTTTACTTTAATTTAAGAATAGTTCAGTTAAGGACATGATATTATCTTTCATTTCCTACCCCTTCTCTTTCTTTTCATTACTTTGATCCTGCCTTCTAATTACCTCAAAATTCTTGTTTCTTTTAACTCCTTTAATAATAGAATTTAACAAGAATAAACATATACAAACAAAAAACAAAATGGCGAGTATTAATAGAACGAACTGTAGCACAATTTCTCCATATCCGTAGGCAATTAAACTATGCCTCATTATTAATACCTCCTTCTTTTAATTACCATTTAGCCGTTCGCCTTACTTATTTTAAATTTACAGAATCTTTATATAATTTATTCGCTTAACGAATAAAAAACCCTTTTAAGCTCCATCTCAATACTATACGGCTCAGTAACTCTGAACGTGATGAATATTGATAAAATCAATATTTCAAAGCCTATATATAAGAATTTGTACGCCTAAAAGGGTTTATTAAAATATTTAGTTTTCTACTACTACTTCTTCATTAATACGATCTAATTCATATCCTTTATGAAGAGCATGAACTGCTTCTTGTAATTTTGATTTTGGTACCACTGTTGATACTTTAATTTCAGAAGTACTTACCATTTTTACAGGAATTTCACTTTCAGCTAAAAATTTAAACATTTTTGCAGCAACTCCTGGATTCGAAACCATTCCACTACCTACAATTGAAACTTTAGCAAGTTCACTTTCAAAATCAAATGAACGGTATCCTAAAAATTCTTTCTTCGATTCTAGAAGCGTTATTGCTTCCATCATATTTTCAGATTTGATCGAGAATGAAAGATTTACTAAGTTATCTGATGTTACACTTTGGATAATAATATCAACATCAATACCTTCACTTGCTAGTAAAGTAAAAATTTTAGGTAATAAATCAACATGGTTATTTAAACCATTTAAAGTCATCCTTGTTACATTAGATTCGAATGCGATTCCTCTTACGACTGATTGTTGTTCCATTTGTGTTTCCTCCCCAATAAATGTACCGATTTCATCATGTTGACTTGAACGAACTTGAATAATTAAATTATAATTTTTTGCGAATTCTACTGCTCTTGGATGTAAAACTGCTGCTCCTAAAGCTGCAAGCTCTAACATTTCATCATAAGAGACATGGCTTAATTTAGATGCACTTGGTTCAACTCTTGGATCCGTAGTATAAACCCCTAATACGTCCGTATAAATATCACAACGTTCTGCATTTAAGCTCGCAGCCAATGCTACTGCTGTTGTATCTGAACCTCCACGACCTAATGTCGTAATTTCATTGTTGTCACTTAAACCTTGGAAACCAGCAACAATTACGATATATCCTTCATCAAGTAATTGTTGAATTCTTTCTGTATGAATTGTATCTATACGCGCATTACCATGGACAGGTTCAGTTTGAATTCCAGCTTGCCAACCTGTTAGTGAAATTGCTTTAAAACCTTTTGCTTGGATTGCCATTGCTAGTAAAGAAATCGAAACTTGTTCCCCTGTAGTAAGTAACATATCTAATTCACGTTTACTGTTTTGTGGACTAATTTGAGCTGCTAAACTAACTAGTTCGTCTGTATGATGTCCCATCGCAGATACAACTGTAACTACTTGGTTTCCTTCTTTATATGATTTGGTTACTGTTTCAGCAACATGCTGAATTCGTTCAATTGAGCCTACTGAAGTACCACCGAATTTCTGAACAATAATTCCCATTTTTCTCATCCTCACCTGTTTACTTAAAAAAGAATACAAAAAAGCGCGTGAAGCAATGTTCACGCGCCTAATTTACAAAATAAAATAGACAAATCATCAACATCTCTTCAATAGCTCCCCGCATAATTATTATGCGACAGTACTACATTTCTTAAATGCAGTCCCAACAAAATGAATTGTGGATTCATTTTATTTCGGCAAAACTTCCTTTCAACTGTCCATCACAACGCCACACGTCTATGACAGCATACTCTTAAGTTTTGCACCTCTATTACGAGAGAAAATCATTTAATTTTAACTAAAATATAAATTATTTTGAAAATAGTGTCAAGATAAAATTTTTGGTAACTCTGTCACTCTTTATGGAAATGCTGATAAATCTCTTCTGCCACATTTTTGGGCATTTTAGCTGCCATTAATTCATCGACTGAAGCTTCTTTTATTTTTTTGACTGATCCAAAATGTTTAAGCAATGCTTTCTTTCTTGTACCACCAACACCAGCTATGCCATCTAAAGCAGATTGAACCATTGATTTACTATGGAGTTGACGATAGAATTCAATCGCAAATCTGTGTACTTCGTCTTGAATTCTTTGTAATAAAAAGAATTCTTGGCTTTGTCTACCAAGTTGGACAATTTGAGGTGGTTGTCCTATTAATAACTCTGAAGTACGGTGCTTCTCATCTTTAACAAGTCCAGCTGTTGGGATGAATAAACCTAATTCATTTTGAAGTACATCTTCAACAGCAGCTAGATGTCCTTTCCCACCATCCACAATTATCAAGTTCGGTAAAGGTAAATTCTCTTTTAATGCTCTTGAATATCTTCTACGTACTACCTCACGCATTGAATCATAATCGTCGGGTCCTACAACAGTTTTGATTTTATATTTGCGGTAATCTTTTTTTGAAGGTTTACCGTCTATAAAGACAACCATAGCTGAAACAGGATTTGTTCCTTGAATATTTGAATTATCAAATGCTTCAATTCGATACGGAGTTTCAATATTTAAAATATCCCCTAGTTTTTCGATTGCTTTAACTGTTCTTTCTTCATCTCGCTCGATTAATTTAAATTTCTCTCCGAGTCCAATTTTGGCATTTTTATTTGCTAATACAACAAGTTCCTTTTTTTGGCCTCTTTTTGGTTGGAATACAGGGATTTTTAATAAATCTTTTAAAATTTCTGTATCAACTTTATCTGGTACAAAAATTTCTTTTGGTTTTATATTATGTGGTTTTTCATAAAATTGCCCAATAAATGATAGGAACTCTTCCTCTGGTTCATCGTAAATTGGAAAATATGATACATCTCGCTCAATTAATTTTCCTCTTCGAACAAAAAATACTTGAACACACATCCATCCCTTGTCAACCGCATATCCAAATACATCTCGATCTACTAAATCACTACTCATCATTTTCTGCTTTTCCATAGTGGCTTCAATTGATACAATTTGGTCTCGATACTCTTTCGCGCGCTCGAAATCTAATTGTTCAGATGCCGCAAGCATTTTTGCCTCTAACTCTTTTCGTATTTGGTCTTCCCCTCCGTTTAGAAAACGGACAATTTCAGTAACTATCTCTTGATTTTGATCATCAGTTACTTCTTTTACGCAAGGCGCAAGACATTGACCAATATGATAATATAAACAAACTTTATCTGGTATTGAAGTACATTTTCGTAATGGATATAAACGATCTAATAATTTTTTTGTTTCATTAGCGGCAGTAGCATTTGGGAATGGGCCAAAATATTTTCCTTTATCTTTTTTTACATTTCGCGTAATCAATAAGCGAGGATGTTTTTCAGCAGTTATTTTAATAAAGGGGTATGATTTATCATCCTTCAACATGATGTTATATTTCGGATCATATTTCTTAATTAAATTCATCTCAAGAATTAATGCTTCCATATTTGAAGAAGTAACAATATATTCAAAATCAGTTATCTCTTGAACTAATCGGTAGGTTTTACCATCATGGGACCCCGTGAAATAAGATCTAACCCTATTTTTTAATACTTTAGCTTTTCCTACGTAAATGATCGTCCCTTGAATATCTTTCATTAAATAGCAACCAGGCTGATCTGGTAGAAGCGCTAATTTTTCTTTTAAGTGATTGTCCATTTCCTCTCACCTCTTTCGTGCAATTGTACACTAATATTATAATCCCCACATTCAAAAACTGAAAATACTTTAATGATATTAAGTAAAAATTAAGCTTTCTATTGTAACTTTAATTTCATCAAAAGAAGAAAAGGAGCAATGTCAAAATGAAAAAAGTAAGATTAGTTCATTTTTGGATTGGTGTGATTGTTTCAGTTTTCCTACTAATCGAATCTACTACAGGTATTATCTTGTATTTCAATAAAGGTGGCGAAGAAAAAGGAAGATTTTCAATGCAAGGTCAGTTTCCATCAGGTGGACAATTTAACGGAAACCAACAATCTCAAAATAGCGATCAAAACACAACCCAACAAAATGAACAAAGTGGGGACAATACTCAAACCCCATTTCAAAATTTTGGAAAAAGACCTGAGCAGTCTGCATTTTCAGTGAAAAGCTTACATACCGGCATAATTGGTCTAATAAGTGGTATCGGTCTTTTTATCCTTAATGGAACAGGATTAGCTTTATCTTGGATCTTGTGGAGTAATAAACGAAAAATGAGAAAAAGAAAAGAAAAAGTATCCATGGCTATTTAAAAAATAAAGAGGGTGTTCCTAAAAAGGTAAACTTTTTATATGAAACCTCTCTTTTTTTTTCGCACATCCTCACACTACACAAAACAAAAACCATCCAAATAATTCTGGATGGTTTTCACTTTTATTGTAGCTTGAGAAATTAAGAAGTCGCAGTTTCTACTTCTACTTGTTCTTGCTCATTACCTTCTTTATCTCCGGCTTTTTTATTTGTTAATTTAATTGGTGTTAGGAAAAATGTTACGACTGCACCAATTATAATGAATCCTAAACCAACAAAGAATACTTGGTGTAATGAATCCATTAAAGATGTTTTAATGATCGGTAACATACCGTCTAAAATTGGCTTTGGAATTAGCTTCTTAGCATCAGCATTAAATAACATTGTAAATACAGATTGAGGAGTTGTATTAATCATGTCTTTAAATTTGTCTACTAATGGTGCAGCTTGAGCTGGTAATTTATTTAAAAATGGAACTAAATCATGGTTTAGAAGTGTTCCTGATTTACTATTCATTACAGCACCTAAAACAGTTGCCCCAAAAGTACCACCGATTGAACGGAAGAATTGGCTAGAAGATGTTACAATCCCTAATTCCTTCTTATCGAATACTTCTTGAAGAGCTAGTGTAATTGTCGGCATTACTAAACCAATACCTAGACCCATAACTCCCATAAAGATTGTTGCAATTGTTTTACTTGAATTCATATCTAAAGTTGTTAATAAGTATAAACCTAATGCAATTACGAACATTCCCGTAATAATTTGTGGTTTAATACCGACTTTAAATACAACCTGACCACCAATAATACTTGCAATAATCATTGTGACCATCATTGGAGTCATAATTGTCCCCGATTGTGTTGCACTTACTCCAACAATACCTTGCATGAAGAATGGTACGAACATAATTGCACCAAACATCGCTATTGTCATAAAGAAACCAATTAAGTTTAATGTTACGAAAGTTCTATTTTTGAATAAATGCATTGGTAGAATTGGCTCTTTAGCTTTATTTTCAACAATAACGAAGCTAATGATTCCAAC
This sequence comes from Gottfriedia sp. NPDC058432, assembly GCF_042721555.1. Taxonomy (NCBI): domain Bacteria; kingdom Bacillati; phylum Bacillota; class Bacilli; order Caryophanales; family Bacillaceae; genus Gottfriedia; species Gottfriedia sp. NPDC058432. The sequence continues at coordinate 307,383 of NZ_JBHXLC010000001.1, read as the reverse complement.
TACTGCTAATACAAATAAACCAATGATTTGCCAAGAATTCCAATCATATTTAACTCCACCTAAACTTAGAGCAAGGAGTAAGCTTACAACACCGACAATCATAGTCACCATACCAGCGATATCGAAATTGATTGGTCCTGTATTTTTTCTTCCTTTTAAACCTAATGCAATAAAAATTGTTGCGATAATACCTACTGGAAGGTTAATGTAGAATACCCATTTCCAGTTTAATGAGTCAACAATCCACCCACCGATTTGTGGACCGATTACTGAAGCTAAACCGTAAATACCACCGAAAACCCCTTGGAATTTCGCACGTTCTTTACCTGTAAATAAATCCCCAATTACTATCATCGCCATCGGCATCATTACACCGCCACCGATACCTTGAATACCACGGTAAATAATTAATTCAGTCATGTTATGGGCAATACCACATAATGCTGATGCTGCCATAAATATAACTAAACCAGCTATATAAACACTTCTACGACCTAATAAGTCTGCTAATTTACCTGCGATTGGCACTACAGTAGTTGAAGTTAATAAGTATGCTGTTGTAAGCCAAGTCATCATACTTAAACCACCAAGGTCCCCAACGATTTTAGGCATTGCAGTACCAACGATCGTGCCATCTAATGCCGAGAAAAACATTGCAATAATTAGACCAATTAGCAATAGTTTACGATTGCTATCTTTTTGTACAACTGTATTTGTATTTGTAGTCAAAATATATTTCTCCCTTCTCTACCATATCTTTTTTCTTTTTATAATTACTAATACCAAAAAGTATCTTGTAAAAATTTCTATAAATCTGCTGCAGCATTTGCAAGCTTTTCAGTAATCTTTGCAAATTGTAATAACTCTTCGTCAGAAAGGTTAAACAAGAAACTTTCAAAAATTTCTTTTCGATCTTTTATCACTGATTCTAATTTTTTTATACCTTCCTCAGTTAACATAATATTTACAACTCTTCGGTCCTTTTTATCATGTTCTCTATATACAAAGTCATTATGTTCAAGTCGATCAATCATAAATGATACCGCACTTGGTTTTACACCCATCATCTCTGCTATTTCAGATATTTTACAGCTTTCTTTTTTTCGTAAGTACATCAAAACAAAAAATTGAGTGGCCGTTACACCATGACTATTCATACTTTCTGTCACTTTTGGTTGCATTTTATGAATAGCACTTTGAAGTGCGATTTGAATCCGTTCAATGTACTCATTTTTGTTTCCCAAGAAAGTTAACCTCCTTTAACAATTAATCAAAATAAATATTTAATGTATGTTAAATATTAATGCTTATTAAATATAAAACGTGACAGAAAAATAGTCAATCTAATTTACATTAGAAATTTTTAACACTACTCTAATTGAGAAAATTGCTAATTATAATGAAAACATTTACATTGGCTTAAGGAATAGGTTTTTAAATAGATTGTTTCAGCCAAGACTTTTTTAGTTAAAAATGCAAAAAAAAGAAATGCACTCATATTATGAGTGCATTTCTTACAAATTATAATTAACCAATATGTGGAGTAATTAATTCTTCTAAAGCTTCTTTAGGTTTGAAACCTAAAGTTTTTTCAACTACTTCTCCGTCTTTAAGAACGAATAATGATGGAATGCTCATAACTTCAAATTTAGCTGCTGTTTCTTGGTTTTCATCAACATCAACTTTAACAATTTTAACTTTTTCTCCATATTCAGAAGCTAATTCTTCTAATACAGGAGCAATCATTTTACAAGGACCACACCAAGTTGCCCAAAAATCAACTAATACTACACCTTCTTTTGTTTCTTCTGCGAACGTTGCGTTTGTTGCATTAACAATTGCCATTTATTTTTCCTCCTACCTGCGCAAGCTACATAAGTAAAATATGTAGATTGACATAATTTGTTATAATTTTAAAGAAAGTATACCATATGAGAATTAGCATTTTCTATTTATTTGCTCAAACTTACTATTTCCAAACAAATAGTTGATATACCAATGAAAGGACTAAAAAAGTGATAACATTTGAAAGAATTACAACTGACTTAATAGAAGTAATTGAAGAAATTACAAATTCGAATCAAAATTACAATTTAATGGAGAATGGTCGTTTAACGCGAACAAAAGAAGAACTAATGAAGGAATATTATTCTTCTTCACACCAAACAGAAACTTATTTTATTAAATTAGATGATACTTATATAGGATTAATTGATTTTTTAGCACTAAATCCTAAAGATGGTTTTCCTTGGCTAGGTCTTTTAATGATCCATAATGATTACCATGGATTTGGATTTGGAACAAACGCATTTATTTTATTTGAAGAGATACTTATAAAAAGAAATATTCATCGGTTAAGATTAGGCGTGTTAATTACTAACCAACAAGCAAAATCTTTTTGGAAAACTCACGGATTTAAATATGTTGAAAATAAAACGAATGCAGATGGAATTGAAGTAGAAGTTTATGAAAAAGTTTTTTCATCAGATTTTCATATTTAAATGTTAAATTAGTGATTGTTGCTCCATGAAAACATCAAGTTCATGAGTAATGACACATCCACCGCTTTTGTCACAATTTTGTAAAATTTCAGCCGATTATTGTATTTTTTTTATGTTAATATATTATTGAATATAATAATAATATTCAAAAAATTTATCACGAATGGAGTGGCAGTTATGAGAAAACCTTTACGTAAATCGTTTAATCAATTAGTTAATGAGAATAAACAATCTTTATTACGAAACAAAGAAGAAATTGAAAAAATTGAAAGAAAAATTGAAAAACGCCACGATTTATTATCCGAAAAAAATAAACTAGGCAAAGCTATATCATAAATTTTTAGTAATCCTTAAGAGGGATTACTTTTTTTGTTTTGTTCTAAAAGGATTTGTTCCTTTCCCTTGAATCTCCTATTAGTTCATGTTCAACGTCCCCCATACATCCGAACACCTAAGGTAAAAACAAAAACTCCTTCTTTCTTATATATATGCTCTAATATTTCTTCACTAAAGTTTATAAAAACGAAATTAAATTTGACTATAATCTTCTCATATAGATATAAGTAGCAATAATTACTGAACCAACTAAAATAGGCGAACTCTTACAATAATATAGACGTACTATATAGTACATTGGTCTAGAAATTGGAGGTAAAAGTATGCATCATCCTTTTTGGAATTCACATCCGCATCATCCCCATCTTCCTATGAGAAACGGTATTCAAGGTCATGTGCAAACTGATCATCAATCAATTATGCAAATGTTCATGAATCTTGAAAATCAAATTACGAACCTTGTAAAAGCAATCGAAGCAAATAATGAATTACTTAGACAACTTGAACAAAAGCAAAATCAAGTTGTAACAAGTGGCGGTGGATCAGTCATTGTTAGGATGTAATGACAATGGCTTGTAAACGAATAGAAGAACTATAAAGGAGGTGTATCAAAAGTTAAAGTACTTTTGAACCCTCTTTTTTATATGACGACCACTTGAAAAAACATAAAAAACCCACAAGATACTAACCTTGTGGGCATCATTTATAACTTCTATATTAAGAGTTAACTAATACAGCTTTAAATTCTTCTGTTAATAAAGGTAATACTTCGAATAAGTCACCAACGATTCCATAGTCAGCTACTTTGAAGATATTAGCTTCTGGATCTTTGTTAATTGCAACGATTACTTTAGAGTTTGACATACCAGCTAAATGTTGAATAGCTCCTGAAATACCACATGCAATATATAAATCAGGCGTTACAACTTTACCAGTTTGACCAATTTGTAAAGAGTAGTCACAATAGTTAGCATCACACGCACCACGAGATGCACCTACAGCAGCACCTAATACTGTAGCTAATTCTTTTAATGGATTAAAGCCTTCTTCACTCTTAACTCCACGGCCACCAGCAACGACCACTTTCGCTTCTGAAAGGTCTACACCTTCACTCGCTTTACGCACAACATCTTTTACGATTGAACGTAAGTCTTTAATTTCAACTGAAACAGTTGCCACATCACCAGTGCGAGTAGCATCTTTTTCTAATGCTGAAATGTTATTTGGACGGATTGTCGCAAAAATAAATGGATCAACCATAACTTTTTTCTCGAATGCTTTACCTGAGTAAATCGGACGAGTGAAAACGATATTACCACCAGCTACTTCGATTGCTGTAACATCTGAAATAAGACCACTTTGCATACGAGCAGCAAGTTTCGGAGATAAATCCTTACCTAAAGCTGTATGACCGAATACTAGACCTTCTGGTTTTTCTTGGTCAATAACTGCTAAAAGTGCTTGAGAATATCCATCAGAAGTATATGATGCTAATTTTTCATCTTCAACAACGATTGCACGGTCTGCACCGTATTGAATCATTTCAGTAGCTAATGCACTAACTGATTTACCTACTAAAACAGCAACTACTTCTCCGCCCTCAGCAACTGTTTTAGCCGTACTTACTGCCTCAAATGAAACATTTCGTAGTGATCCTTCACGAACTTCGCCTAATACTAATACTTTACGTGACATGTTATTTCCCTCCAAAATTTTCTATTACGATATTAATCTATTATTTAAGTTCTAATATTCAATAAAATTAGATTACTTTTGCTTCAGAACGTAGTAGAGAAACTAATTCTTTTACTTGATCTTTTAATTCACCAGCTAAAACTTTGCCTGCTTCTTTCTTCGCAGGTAGGTAAATTTCAATTGTTTTCGTTTTTGCTTGAACTTCATCTTCTTCTAAATCTAGATCATCTAATTCTAATTCATCTAAAGGCTTTTTCTTAGCTTTCATAATACCAGGTAAAGATGGATATCTTGGTTCATTTAAGCCTTGTTGTGCAGTGATTAATAATGGTAAAGATGTTTCGATGATTTCTGTGTCACCCTCTACATCACGTTCGATTGTAGCTGTCGTACCATTAATATCAATTTTAGTAATTGTTGTCACGTAAGGAATATTTAATAATTCAGCAACGCGTGGACCTACTTGACCAGTACCACCATCAATTGCAACATTACCTGCTAAAATAATTGAAGGATCTTTATCTTCTAAGTATTTAGCAATCAGTCTAGAAGTTGTATATTGGTCAGCATTTGTAACGTCATCTTCAACGTTAATTAATACTGCTTTATCAGCACCCATAGCTAATGCTGTACGAAGTTCTTTTTCACTATCTTCGTTACCAATTGTTATGACAGTTACTTCGCCACCATGAGCGTCACGAATTTGAATCGCTTCTTCAACTGCATACTCATCGTATGGATTTATAATAAATTCAGCGCCATCCTCTTGGATTACACCATTTGAAATTGTAATTTTTTCTTCAGTGTCAAATGTTCTTTTTAATAGTACATAAATGTTCATTGTTATACCCTCCCAGGAAATGTAACTACATCTATTTTTTTAAAATATTAAACTACTTATTTATTAAACACTGGTTTTCTTTTTTCTAAAAATGCCGAAATACCCTCTTTTGCATTTTCAGTTGTAAAAATTTCTCCAAATAATTTAGACTCTTCTTCCACCGCTTCATGATATGAAGTAGTTCTAGTAGATGATAGTAGTTGTAGAATATATTGAATTGATTGCATACTTTTATTAGCAATTTTAGCTGCTAAAGCATTTGCTTCATCTAATAAAGTTTCTTCTGGCACTACAATTGTAGCTAATCCAATTTTACCAGCTTCAACACCAGAAATTGGTTCAGAAGTCGCAAGCATAACTAACGCCTTATCTTTACCTACATAACGTGGTAATCGTTGTGTTCCAGCAAAACCAGGAATAATTCCTAAGTTTAATTCAGGTAAACCAAGTTTTGCGTTTTCTGCAACAACTCGAATATGACAGCTCATCGCAAATTCTAGTCCGCCACCTAATGCAGCTCCGTGGATTGCTGCGATAATCGGTTTAGAATAATTTTCAACACGATCAAATACTAGTTGACCTCTTCTTGCAACAGCTGCTGCATCTTCAGCATTTTTGAAAGAAGTAAATTCTTTAATATCTGCACCTGCAGAGAAAAATCTACCTTCTCCATGAACAACTAAAACGCTTACATCATTGTTACTTTCTAATTCATCTAAACGCTTAACTAAATCAGCAAATACAACCGAAGACATTGCATTTGCTGGTGGATTTTGAATTGTTAATAATGCTATACCATCGGATATTTTACATTGAATTAAACTCACAACTATTCCTCCCTATTTTTCAAAATGTACTAGGACGTTAATTTTGGTACCCGCATCCTCTTATTAATAGTTGGTGAACTTTATCGGCTTTTGACTCTAAATCTTGTTTTTGACCTGTCATTACCCAATGGGTCATCACTTCATCAATCGTGCCGAAGATCATTTGTCTAGCTGTACGAATATCCAATTGTTTGTCGAACAAACCACTATTGATCCCTTCATTTAAAATTGAATCAATGATATGTAGATACTCTTTCAGTACCTCATTTATTCTTAATCTAAGGTCAATATTTGTTTGTCTTACTTCCAATTGCATAACGATTGCTAAATGCGAATCTTTAGACATTTCATAAAAGTGAGTTTTTACCAACATTAATAATTTCGATATCGCGTCCGGTTTACCTTCAATTTTTTCACGAATTTTTTCAGTAAAATTTCCCATCTTCTCTTCAAACAGTGAAATTAAGATGGATTCTTTATTTTTAAAATACAAATAGATTGTCCCGTCAGCTACACCAGCCTGTTTTGCAATCTTAGAAACCTGCGCCTGATGGTAACCATTTTCAGCAATTACGACAACTGCAGCATCAATTATTTGTTTATATTTTGGTTTATCTCTTTTCATTGTTATTTACCCCTTCTTACAGTGAATGAATAATCATTCATATTCTCATAATACAAATTTATCAGAAAATTGTCAATTGTCCCGTAATATTTTTATGTATAAAGTTTCTTTATAAAAAATCTTTTAAATTTCTTTTTAATCTTTGTACTTTCTTTAAATTTTATCAGACTTCTTTTTTAATCAATCTTAAAATTTATTTTAACATAGTATTTTTATATCAGTTCGTAAAATAAAGAGGGATGCTTATATGATCATCCCCCCTATATTATTATATTAAATTTTCATCTGAATTCTCAGGTTTCGTTTCCTTTTGTTTTTCTTCTTCAAGTAATGTTCTTCTTAATATTTTACCGATCATTGTTTTTGGCAATTCATTCCTAAACTCATAAAATCTCGGTACTTTATAAGCTGCTAAATATTTTCTACAAAAATCATCAAGTTCAGCCTCAGTTACCGATTTTCCTTCTTTTAATACAATGTAAGCTTTAACTGTTTCTCCTCGATAAGCATCAGGAATACCGACTATAACTGCTTCTTTAATAGCCTCGTGTTCATATAATACTTCCTCAATGTCTCTAGGGTAAACATTAAATCCTCCTGCATTAATCATATCTTTCTTACGGTCAACGATATAAAAGAAGCCTTCTTCATCCATATAGCCTAAATCACCTGTATATAACCAGCCATCTTTTAACGTCGTTGCGGTTTCCTCTGGACGATTCCAATACCCCTTCATTACTTGTGGTCCTGAAACGATTAATTCACCAATTTCACGATAAGGTAACTCTTCATCAGTTTCTAGAGATACAATTTTAGCATCTGTACTTGGCCAAGGAACACCAATGCTTCCTGTTACTCGCTTATCCCATAGGAAATTACTATGTGTAACTGGAGAAGCTTCTGATAAACCGTAGCCCTCTACTAATTTTCCACCTGTCACCTTTTCAAATTGATCTTGAACTTCAACAGGTAATGCTGCGGAGCCACTTAGGCAAGCATGAATACATGAGATATCGTTCTTCTTTAAATCAGGATGATTTAATAATGCAATATACATTGTTGGTGCACCTGGAAATAATGTAGGTCGATATTTATTGATCGCCTTAAGCATTTGAGTTGCATCAAATCTTGGAACAATAATCATTTCATACGCACACATGATTGATAAATTCATACATGTCGTCATTCCATATACATGAAAAAATGGTAATACAGTCAAAATCTTTTCTTGGCCCTTCTTGCTTTTATATAACCATTTTTCTGCCATTAACGTATTTGATGCTAAATTTTTATGTGTAAGCATTACACCTTTAGGAAATCCAGTAGTTCCTCCAGTATATTGAAGTATTGCTACATCTTCTACACTGCTACTTGAAAGATCCTGTTCGATAGGTGCAGATATTTGCATAATAAAACTAAATTGATGAATCGAATGATCTTCAGGAATCGCAGGTGCCTTTGGCTGTTTTGAATAAGGATATAGCAGCCTTTTAAAAAATGGTAAATAGTCCTTAATCGCAGTAACAAAAATATGTTGTAGATTAGTAGATTTTTTTACTTTGTGCACTCTATTAATTAATAAATCTAAACAAATAATAGCTGTTGCACCACTATCATTCATTTGATATTCAAGCTCGCGTTCAGTATATAGAGGATTTGTTTGGACGATAATTGCTTCTGCAAAAAGAATCCCATAATAAGCAATCACTGCTTGAGGGCAATTAGGAAGCATAATTGCTACTCGATCGCCTTTTTTAATTCCCACATTCCTTAAAAAATTTGCAAATCTTAAAGACTGAATATAAATTTCATTAAAGGTCATCGATTTCCCAAGGAAATTAAGGGCTTTCTTAGCTGGATATTTTGAAGCTGTTTGCTTTAAATATGTTGGTAATAAATCAAAATCTTCTTCTAATGTAGCTGGTATTTGCTCTGGATACTGACTCACCCAAGGCTTTACTCTTGGTTCCTCCATACCATTCACCACCAGTATTTTAAAAGTATGTTCATACTAAAATTAGTATATGTTACAAATTTCAGCTATACAATCAAAATATTAAGAATATTTAATCAATAGTGGTTTTCAAATTTGTTTTGGGAATTAATGAACTAATTGATCAATTACTTCATCGCTATCGTAGTAAAAATTAGGTGGCAAATCGCTGCGATTAGTCAATAATCCAAAATTGTATTCATCAAAGTTTTCTAAAGAGAGAGATTTGACTTTCCCCTCATTTGATAACCTTTTTATAAGTTTTAATATAAATGAATATTGTGAGTCTATATCGGTTGTTGCAAGATGAAATATTCCTTTTAAATCATTTTCAACAATTTTTCTTACTTGCTTAGCAATACCTGTGTCGATGGCATGATTTAAAAAAATATTGTCATATGCGTCAATTTCTTGACCCTTTTCTATTTTATCTTTTAATTCATTTAATCTTGGTGATTGTTTACCCCAAACCATTGGTAACCTTAATACGATCCCGTTATCACCAAGCTCATTCTTAATTAATTTTTCACATTTTATTTTAAATTGTCCATAATCTGATTCTGCAACGGGAAGATCGTTTTCAGCGTGATGCTTTGAAACTTCTCCATCAAAAACATTTGTTGTAGAACAAAATAAAAATTTCGTTGAAGTTGATTTTATTTTTTCTACTATTCTAGAATGCGCCTCGAATTGAACAGTAAAATCGCCACGTAAACAAGAAACAATTATATCTGGGCAAATACGATCGATCCAGGTCAAAATTTCCTCTGAGTTATTAATATCCCATTGTAATTGATGATCATTTTTCAAATCTAATTTTGTTTGATTAAACGTTCCATAAACGTCATAATCAGGAGAAAATTCTTTTATTAAAGCCTTTCCAACTAGTCCGCTAGCACCTAAAATTAATAATTTCATTGTCTCTCTCCTTTTTACAAAATATTTAATAAACTTGTGATATATTGAATGTATCATAATTAACAGTGATTACAAAGGTCATAAATTTAAAGTCCAGACTATTTCAAGGCTTATGTCAAACAGACTTAAATGATAACAGGGAGTGGGGATGATATGAAAACAAAGGTTCTTTTAAACAACCGTATTGTCGATTTAAAATCTGCAAATGTAAATATTTTAGATCGGGGTTATCAATTTGGAGATGGCGTTTATGAAGTTATTCGCTTTTTCAATAAGTCGTACTTTGAACTCGATGCACATTTAATTCGATTGAAGGAAAGCTGTGAAAAAATATTAATACCTTTTAAAATGCACCTCAAAAAACTTGAAAGTGATTTAGTTTATTTAATGAATACTTGCGATTACGATAATGGATATGTTTATATCCAAATTAGTAGAGGTGTAATGAATCGCAATCATATTTATCAAGACGAAGCTAATTTAAAGCCACAACTGATTGCTTACACAGTAAGAGAAGATCATAGACCATTACAGCTAATGGAAAAAGGAATAACTGCTTATGTAACAAATGATATTCGATGGCTCCGCTGTGATATAAAAAGTTTAAACTTATTAGGAAGTGTTTTAGTAAAAAATGAGGCTTACGCTAAAGGAGCGAAAGAAGCTATTTTGCATAGAGATGGAATCATTACAGAAGGATCAGCGACAAACGTCTTTATCGTAAAAAACTCTACTCTATTCACTCATCCTGCGAATCACTTAATTCTAAATGGTATTACCCGAAAAGTAGTACTTGAAATTGCCAAAAAAGAAAGACTCGAAGTAAAAGAGATTCCATTCTCAATTGATGAGCTTTTAAATGCAGATGAAGCTTTTACAACAGCATCAGTTTCTGACATACTACCTGTTACTTCGGTTCTAATTGGTGAAAAGTCCTACACTATTGGTTTAGGAAAGCGTGGAGAAATAACAAAGAGAATTCAAGATTCATACACTAATTTAATTGATAAAATTCCGCAAGATCAGTCAACTAACTAGACTTTCACTAGCATTCTAAAACTGCATTAAAATTTATTGCTTTACCTTAGTGAGGAGTGACTGGATTTGGCAATTTTTATAGCTATTTTAATCGCCTTTTTTGGCGCATCTCTTGCTTTCGTTTTTACTATAGGGCAATCTAGAAAACGAAAATATATCATATGGGGTATCACGAATATGGTAGCCATTGGTCCATTTTTGTCATTTGCCATTGGAATTACGTATGCTATTATCAAAGGAGATGGCTGGGCAGGGATGTTGATGTGGGTATTGTATCCAATCATATTTCTTATTGGTCTCATTCAGCTAATTATAGGGATCTTCATGAAAAAAAGCTCCGATAAAAATATTTATAAGCACCATTAGTCACCGAAAAGTATAGCCTGTATCTTAGACTAGAATTATAAGATACAGGCTTTTTTGTTGTTTTACTAACTATCGAAGTGCAAATTTCTTTTAATAAGCAGTTTTTACAATTGATTTAAAGTTTTGTTAAGTTGATTTTTATTTGAATAAATGTAATATGTCATAATTTTCACATATAAAATGTTACATACTACAAAATCCTGTACTGTCATTGGAATTTCATTTTTAGAAAAACGCTTTACATGTTTATGAAGTAAATATGTAAAAAGGGTGATTTCTATGGTTAGATTAACATCGTATGTAAAACGTATTTTCAATTCATTTTTAATAAATAAAACTATGGAAAAAGGAAAAAAAATAACCGGTTACAAATCAAAAAAATGGATTAGTTACGGAGATAGTATCACTTCGTCTAACGGATGGCAGCCGGCTGTAGCAGAAAGGTTAGGCTTGACTCATGTAAATAGAGGGATTGGCGGAACAACTATAACTGAAAATGGGTCGATTGCCTGGATTGATAAAAATGGAAATTACAAAGGTCAACCACCTCAACCACAGCCAAATGGAACGACTGAAATTTTATCAAGTATGTGTAACAGTCAAAGGATCAATGCTACGATTCCACTTGATACTCAGCTTTTAACAATAATGGGTGGAACAAATGACTTTGGTAGAGGTCTTCCTTTAGGAAAAGGGTTCCCAACAAATGAACGACCCAATTTAGACGAATCTACTTTTATCGGTGCTTTATGTTCAATGATTGAAAAAATACAAACAAGGTTACCAAATTGCAGGATTATTCTTATGACGCCTGTACCTAGATATCACAACGGAAAATATGAAGATAAAAATAAAGTCGGTTATTTAACATCTGATTATGCTAGTGCTGTAAAAGATGTAGCTGCATTTTACGCATTGCCATGCATCGACCTATACTCTAATGTTGGGTGGAATAGAATGAACGGTGAATATTATTTAATTGATAGTATGCATCCAAATAAAACAAGAGGATATAAACGAGTTTCGGAGATTGTAATTGGAGAGTTAGAGGTTCTACAGCAGGATGTTAAATGTAGAATTGAACAAGAGGACAATGATCATAAAACTGAAACTTAGACAATAAAAACAGCTAAAAAATAGATCTCAAAAGTCAGCAATTTGACCTATGAGATCTATTTTTTTATTGTCTTTTTAATAATCTAGCTACATCTTTCCACTTTACCTTATCACTGTAATACATTACCCCATTAACATAAATACGGCTAGCAACACGAGTTAAAATCCAAATTGAAACGATTAAAATTAATATACTAGTGCTAATTTCTATAAAATTCATTTCTCCACTTACAAATCTAGAAAATGCTACAAGCGGAGCAAAGAATGGAATATATGAGCTAATTTGGACAAATGTACCACCTGGATTTACTAATGCATTAATACTAATAAAGAATGCCGCTACGACTAAAAAAGTAATTGGCATCAGAACCATTTGAAGCTCTTCTGTTCTTGAAACGACTGATCCAATTGCAGCGTAAAGTAATCCATAAAGCAAATAGCCTAGTAAGAAATAAACTACAAATGCAATGATTGTTGTCGTATCTAATGCCTCTAAATCTATTTTCATTCCCAAAAAAGATATCGCACTAGTATTAACCCAGCCTAATAAATTGGCAAAAAGAAATCCTAATCCTAATACAACTAATTGTGCACAAGCTACAAAAAATACCGCAATGACTCTTCCATAAAGAGTCACGATCGGACTAACTTTTGGTAGTAATACTTCCATAACCCTAGAAGACTTTTCAGCAACTATTCCTGTTGCAATTGAGTTTCCATAAATTAATAGAAACATATACAGTAAGAAACCAAAAAAGTAAGCAATTCCGAATGTAGCCATAGGATTTTTTAGAACATTTTCATTTACTTCTACTTTTTGCAATAACTTTGTTGCAGATTCAGGCGATAGCTTTAAATCTTGGGCAGTTTTATTTAAGTAATTTTGCTGCAATGTCATATTTACGACCGAAAACATTTCACTATTTGAAAACTTTTTATACGTATATTGAATTGACGGGACATTGTTCTTTTCGGAAAGAATAATCAGTCCATCTTTTGATCCATCTTCAACTTGTTTTTTTAAATCTTTTTCTTTCGATGCATCGCTTTGCTCGATCTTTGCGGATTTAATCGTTTTATTTAAACTAGCAATATCTACCGAATAGTTATTCGAATTATTTATCAAAACAATTTTATCTTTATCCTTATTGCTCTTTTCTGTACCAGCAAAATATTTTTGTACGCCAAATATTCCAACGACTAATACAAATAAAATAACACTCATAATTAACGTTGCTCTTGCCAAAAGACCTTCACGTAAATGAAATAAAAAGACAGTACTAAACTTCTTCATTTATTTCGCCCTCTCTATAAAGATATCATTTAGTGTAGGCTCTAATAATTGAAACTTCCTAATAGAACCCAAGTCTGACTTAATATGATTTAATATCGTAAAAGCTTCCTCATCACTTTTTACCTTTACGTAAATTCCTAATTGCTTTTGTTCATAACTTACATTATTGGAATCTAGTATTTGTTTAATTGATTCTATATCTTCTAAAATTAAATTTCTATACCCATAGTCTTCTTTTAATCCACTTAAACTACCTTCCGCTACTACATTACCGTTCTTAAGTATACAAACATGCTCGCAAAAAGCTTCCACTTGATCCATACGGTGGCTTGATAAAATTACCGTTTTCCCTTTCTGGATTTGTTCGGTAATAATTGAAGCCATTAACTCCGCATTAACTGGATCTAGTCCACTAAATGGCTCATCTAAAATAATCAACTCAGGGTTATGTAATAAAGTTACAATTAGTTGAATTTTTTGTTGGTTACCTTTTGAAAGCTCCCCTGCCTTTTTATTTCGATAATGTGGTATTTCAAGACGGTCTAACCAATATGTTATTGCTACATCAACCTCTTTATTAGACATACCTTCTAACTTTCCAAAATATTTAAGTTGATCAACAACCTTGCTTTTGGTAAATAATCCTCTTTCTTCTGGCAAATAGCCTACCTTAACTTGATCGGGTTTAAATGGGCTCCCTTTCCAAGTTATTTCTCCTTTTGTAGGTGTAAGAAGACCTAATAACATTTTAATGGTGGTCGTTTTTCCTGCTCCATTTCTACCTAGTAAACCTAGTACTCTTCCTGTAGGCAAAGTTAATGACAATTCGTTAACTGCAATAGTATCTCCAAAATTTTTAGAAAGCTGTTTTATTTCTAAAGTCAACGCTCTTCCCCCTTTTTGAAGTTTAAGTAAAAGTATACTTAAATGTAATTCCTATACATTAAGCATACATTTAAAAGAATTTTAATAAAAGGTAAAAATAGTAAATAGTTATACTTAAGACAGAAAGGAAAAAATGAGAATGCCACTCTAGCATTCTCATTTCAGTGTGTTAACAAAGTTCTAAAAACCGGATTTTCAGACTGATTGCAAGCGCTTGTCTTTTGAGGAGCGGGGTTACCCTAGAAGGTAATGAGCACCGCGCAGGCAGGAGAAGCAACGAAGAAAGCGAGCGACTGGCGGGCAGTCTGATTAATATGAAATACTACCTGAAATTAATAACCCAACTGTTACACTTAAAGTAAACAATAAAGTAGCTACGGCAATATTTCCTTCTTCAACCTTCTTAGCAAACGATATTTTTGGAAATAATACAAATTCTGCAATCCAATAAGTAACCATTTGAGCTATAATACCAACTAAGCTCCAAATAAAGAAGTCACTATAGTTAACCGAATACTTTGCTGCTGACATAATAACAATTGCTAACCCTACTAATTTTCCTGCTAATTTCAGTGCTACGGCAATATTACCATCCTCTAAAATTAATTTTTGTTCACTCATCTTAGTGGTAAAAGTAAAAGCTAAAAATCCAATAAATAAAAGAATAAGTCCCGATCCTAAATACATCAAAGTACTAACAATACTATCCATTTATCTTCTCATCCCCTCACTAATTAATTTTTCTCTTCAACGATCCCTACTGGTAAAAAACAACTTTCGTTTCCTGTAATAATATTCCCGGCACGTACACCAATTGCGCCGTAATCTTCTCGAATCAAAAAACTACCTATTAATACATGTAAATCTAACATTCCATCAGGTGTCATAACCTTGCTCATAGGTAAAGGTGAATATTGTTGAAATACCATAACTTGATCATGATAGTTATTTTGTTTGCTTTGTTGACGATTTTCCCCGTTAATAATCTTAATTGAATCTCCTTCACGACCAAAAGCAGGTTTCTCAACATACGGAAGGTTGTGCTCAATAAAGAAGTCTGGCTCTAAAAATGTTGGTAGAAAATGTTTTCTAATGACATCATGTTCTTCGTCAGTATAAA
This sequence comes from Gottfriedia sp. NPDC058432, assembly GCF_042721555.1. Classification (NCBI taxonomy): domain Bacteria; kingdom Bacillati; phylum Bacillota; class Bacilli; order Caryophanales; family Bacillaceae; genus Gottfriedia; species Gottfriedia sp. NPDC058432. Next base: position 291,828 of record NZ_JBHXLC010000001.1, on the reverse strand, counting down.
CATCTGATTGCTCTATATGTAAATTCCAAATTAATGCTTGAACTGCTTTTGACTGTAGTAAGAATGAAGATAATGGATTGAAAATAATCAATTTACCGTTCTTTACAAGTTCTAATAGTGCAAGACCAATTTTTGTTCCATCTGAAGATTGATCAAGCTCTAGGTGTTCAATTGGATAGGTTTGTCGGTAAAGAATGTGTATTCTTTCCCCTTTAGGTGTATAAAGTCCATCGTTTTCGATAATCTGTAAATCTTCTAGTGATATTAATTGGCTCTTACCATCGTATAGGGATTGGATATATTTAACTGTCTTCCAATCTTCTTCATGATCACCATGAGCTGTAAAAACAATAATTGGTTCATCTAGCCCTTTTATACTTTTATTGACAACAAGATTTATGACGTTAGAAAGTTTCATTTCACTATCAGCATTTGGATTTTTCAAGTTAAAATAATCTGTAATATAGCCATTGATATGATGGGTCTCCATAATAAAAGTTGGAGTGTCACTATTGCATTCATAATGTTTCCAACCATCTACTGTACGAACGAGATCAATTCTTCTGATGATTCCTTCACTTTCAATCGTTTTATGACGTAAAAATGGTACGATTTCTTTTGAATAACCGAGCATATAAAAAATATCCTCTGGTAACTGTCTCATTAACCGAGCTGTCTTATCATAGATTTTCCCAATTTGTTCCGTTATTGAATGAATTTCATCAACTTCACTTTCAGTCAATGGATAATAATCTAATAAAGCATAATATGAATCTTGTAAATCCGCCCAAAAATCTGGAAGTTTTTGATATACTTCTTTACGTTTTCGTCTATGATTCTGTAAATTCACATTATCCATTATTAACCACCAAATCCTCCAGATGAACCTTTTCCAAAACCACTTTTACTTGAAGACGAAGTATGCCCTGCATATTTACTAGAAGATTTATAGCTCTTATAAGAACTACTTCCATGAAGTGCCCTTATTGTTGGATAAAATATTCCGCCATGATAATAACTATGGTAGTAATGACTAGTGCTATCATCACAAACCCAAACACCTTCGTCATCATCAAACTCCCAATCACGACAATCGTCATTTTTCGGTTTTTCTGGTCTGTCAGCATTTTGAGAACCGCAGCCAGCTAATGCACTTACTGCTAATCCACTCGTTAATGCGATACTAACTTTTTTCATTAATATTGATGTTTTTGACATTGGGATCTCCTTTCGAGTATTGAATTATTCTATTCTAAACTAATCCTTCTCTTAAAGTATATAGAAATTAGCTTTAGCTATCCCTCTTACTCTTGTTATCTTTTAAATTAACCTCCAAATCCCCCAGAAACGCCACTACCAAAACCACTTTTTTTAACCGAGGAATTTGTTCCTTTAATAATGCCTGAGGATTTATATTGATTAAATTCATTGTTGCTATATAACATATTTTTTGTTGCAAAGAATGAGCCTAAAAAGAAGAAATTTCGGTAATATGAGCTTGAACTATCATCACAAATCCAAATATTATCTTCATAGTCAAATTCCCAATCACTACAATTTTCGTCATCAGGCATTTCGGTATCTGTATACGCAAACTCTGTTTCGTCACTTTCAGTTTGTTCGTAAATAGGATCAGTGTAATCAGTCTCATCTGAACGATCTTCAGTCGTCTTCCCCTCATCATAAACCGGTTGACTTGATTCATAATAATCTTGAGAATTATCAGTTGTCTCAATAAACTCTGGTTCAGATCCACACCCGGTTAATGAACTTATTACAATACCACTTGTTAAGGCAATACTCACTTTTTTCATTAATTTTGATGTTTTTGACATTGTATTCTCCTAATTCAATATATAAATACATACATTTCTATCCTAAACTGTGTTATATACTAATGTATATACAATTATTAAAAGGAGTTTGAACAATGTTTAATACAGACAACATCTTTGTTCTTGAATATCGATTACTTGATGGAGAATCTACACGACCTATTTACCATTTTCCATTTTTATCAAAGGTCCAAATCTTTACAAGAAGATATTGCGATTACTTTATTTTAAATGGTTTCGTTTACGAGAATAGAGGCTCTTATATCGAAGAAGATCGATATGTAATTGAGGTTATTGAATCAGATATGGAAAATACTCCTTTTTACCATTTAAACAGACCGTTAGGCATTGAAATTAGAGATGTCGATTCTTTTGATGAAATTCATTTCTATGAGAGCGGAGATGAATTGGATTTACTTTCATGGCTCCAATCAACTTATCTAACTATAAATCATCAAATTTATGAGCAAACTTCAAATGAAGTTGATCAAGACCGTAATACTTATGTAATGTATGTCAAACCGTATAATGAATAAACAAAAAGCTACCTAAATCTTCATAGGTAGCTTTTTTTATAAATATTGTTCCAGCTTGATTAAATCCTTACACTGTATGCCATTTTCCCAAATTTCTTCATCATAATGATCAATAAAGAAATTGTGATAAACAGTACTGATTTGAAATCCGCAATTTTTATATAATGCTAGTTGATATGTACTTGAGTTACCTGTGCAGATCGAAATTTTAGAGTAACCAAGTTTTTTAGATTCATTAATTCCATAGTGGATTAAATTTTTTCCAAATCCTTGTCCTTGGAAGGCCGGATCAATTGCAATATTTTTAATTTCAATCTCTTCACTTGAATTCTCCATTAATACTAATACACCGACGAGTAAATTTTGGTCTAGTATTTCATAAATGTTACTCTTTTGAATATATTTATCTACCATTTCTTTTGATGGATCAGCTAATAACAATAGATTCCAATGCTCTTTTGTTAAAAATTGAATTTTATTAATATGCTTCATTGATACTCCTTACTTTTTTAATCTTGCCTTTAAATAGTTTATCGTATCATTGGTAGATTTTTGTACCGAAAGATTTGTAAATCCATGGTTTCCATTTTTAAGTGCAATCAACGTAACCATTTTTGGATTTTTTTTAGCAAAACGCTTAGATTGACTGAACGGAACAAGCTTATCTCCAGTTCCATGTACGATAAAGATTGGGACTTTTGTCGTTTCTACATATTGAATTGGACTCATTCGATTATACTCATCTGTCATTTGATCTACAGTACTATTCATATATTTATCTACAATTTCTGAACTCCTTGAAGAAGGGGATTGATTCATGGTCGTTAAGTCTGATATTGGATACCAAGCAATTATATATTTTATTTTGTTTTGTATATCTGGCTGAAGACCAGTTAATAAAGCTAAGTGTCCACCGGCAGAAGCACCAGCTATCCCGATTTGATTTCGATCAATCCCTAACTCAGTAGAATTTCTGTAAATAAAGTCGATTGCCGTTTTCACGTCACGAACTGGAAAGTTATATGAATAATTTTCTTTTGAATAAAGTGTATAGTCTATACTAATTGCTGTATATCCATCTTTTACAATTTCGTTAAAGACCGTACTCCAACGCTTATTTAACGCTTTACTTCCATATCTCCAAGAACCACCATGAACAAATATCAACGTTGGTGATGGACCATGTGAATTTTTAGATCGGTATACATCAAAGGTTTGTGGAACCTGGGCAGGATTTGTGTAACGTACATCTCTTTGCACAATAATATCTTTACTTACATCATTTATCTTCTTATGGTGTTTATGTTGAAAACCATTAAAACCAACAAAGACAATAACAAAGATGACTAATGCTAAAATGATTTTCTTCAAGCCAATTCACCTTTCTAACAAAAAAGAGACTAACTCAGGTTATGTCTTCTAAGTTCATTATTATGTAAGATTTTAACGTCTACATAATTTAATAGAAATACATTAATGATGCTAGCCTCAATTACTTTATTTAATAACTGTTACATACAAAATTCCCCAAATTAAAAATACTGCACAAACCGCAAATAAGATTTTTGCCAACTTTTCCATCTTAGATCCCCTATTACCTTATTTTAAATCGACAACAGTAACACCTATTCCGCCCTCGGAGGCTGCTCCATATCGATAGGATTTAACTGATCTGTGTTTTTTTAAGTATTCCTGTACCCCTTGTCTCAGTGCGCCAGTTCCTTTTCCATGAATGATATTAATTCGAGGATAACCGGCTAATAATGCATCATCGATATATTTTTCAACCCGTATTAGCGCATCTTCATATCTTTCACCTCTAAGATCCAGCTCAAGATTAACATGAAAATCCTTACCTTTTACAGCTGTAACAGTACGTTCTTTTACTTCTTTAGGTGAACTTACATATTCGATATCTTTTTCTTTAACCTTCATCTTTATAATACCGAGCTGAACTTGCCATTCACCTTCACTAATTTTATCAAGTAGTGTTCCTTTTTGGTTAAAGCTAATTACTTTTACTTCGTCACCTTCACGAAGTTTTCTTTGTTTCTTTGGTGCAGCTTGAGGAATTGTTTTCTTAGGAGCATAAGGAATTGCCCCTTCCAAGCGCGTTCTTGCCTCTATTAATTCATGATCTTTAATTGAAGCTAATTGGCCAGCTTTTAGCTCTCTCAACTCTTTAATAATTTCCTCAGCCTCTTGTTGCGCTACCTTGACACGCTTTTTCGCTTCTTCTTGTGCTCCACGATATAATTCATCACGGTGCTCATAAAATTCCATCATTTGCTTTTGTAAGTCTTTGAAAACACGCTCGGATTCTTTACGGAAATCTTCTGCTTCTTTCCATTCTGTTTCTGCACCTTTTCTACTCGTTTCTAAAGATGCAATCATATTTTCAACTTCATTACTTTCTTCACTTACATGATTTCTTGCTTTTTCAATTACACGATTTGAAAGTCCTAGTCTTCTAGAAATCTCAAATGCATTACTTCTACCTGGAACACCAATTAATAGTCGATAAGTCGGACTTAATGTTTCTACATCAAATTCAACACTAGCATTCATAACGTGCTCTCGATTGTAACTATATGCTTTTAATTCAGGATAATGCGTTGTCGCTACTACTCTTGCACCGTATTCACTTACTTCATCTAAGATTGAGATTGCTAAAGCTGCACCTTCCTGAGGGTCAGTTCCAGCTCCTAATTCATCAAATAATACAAGACTACTATGATTAACATGTTTTAAAATATCTACAATGTTCACCATATGAGAAGAGAATGTACTTAAGCTCTGTTCGATTGATTGCTCATCACCAATATCAGCGAATATTTGCTCAAACACACAGATTTCTGAACCGTCTAGTGCAGGAATTTGTAGACCAGATTGTGCCATTAAAACACAAATACCAATCGTTTTTAAAGTAACCGTCTTACCACCTGTATTTGGACCAGTAATGACAATCGTAGTAAAGTCCTTACCTAATTCAATATCATTAGCTACTACTACATCCCTTGGAATTAGTGGATGACGTGCTTTTTTTAATTTAAAATATCGATCGTTATTTAAAATTGGTTTACTTGCCTTAATTGAGTGCGAATAGTTAGCTTTTGCAAATAAGAAATCCATTTCAGCTAAAATTTCAACATTTTGCAATAAATCCGCTGAAGCCTCAGCTACTTGGCCTGTTAATGCCATTAAAATTTTCTCAATTTCTTGTTCTTCTTTAACTTTTGCTTCTTGTAAACTATTGTTTAATGTAACGACAGCTTGTGGCTCAATAAATAATGTTTGACCAGAAGAAGATTGATCATGAACAATACCACCATAAACATGTCGATATTCTTGTTTTACTGGAATAACGAAACGATCATTACGAATCGTTACGATTGAATCTGATAACATTTTTTGTGCATTTGTACCTCTAGTTAGACTCTCTAATTTTTCACGAATTCGAGCTTCAGCTGTTCGAACTTGTCCGCGAATCGTTCGAAGTGTCACACTAGCGTCATCTAAAACTTCTCCATTATCACCAATAGCAGCCTTTATATTTTTATCTAATTCTAATAAAGGAATGATTTGCTCACTTAATGATTCTAAATATGGAATTTCTACTTCACTCTCAATTAAGCCTTCAATAAATCGAATCATTTGACGTCCAGCATATGTAACACCCGAAATCGCAATTAGTTCAGAAGGAGATAGCATCCCACCAATATCTGCCCTTTTTACTTGCATTCTTATATCTGATAAACCACCAAGAGGTACATTTCCTCGTAGTCGAATAACTTTCACAGCTTCGTCAGTTGATTCATGTAGTTCAACAACTTCATCATAACTAGTACTTGGTAAAAGGTTTTTTATACGTTCCTTACCTAGTGAAGATGAAGCGTGTTTAAGTAATTGTTCTTTTATTTTATCGTACTCTAAAACTCTTAATGTACGTTGCATACCCCGTAATCCTCCTTACACTCGATTACGTTTCCTTTCAATCAAGCTTAAAAGTTCGTGTAATTCAAATGTATTTACTATATTTTCTCTTTTTAACCAAGCCTTCTTGGCAGCACTAACCCCAACAGTCATATGCTCTAGCATATCAATGTTATGTGCATCAGTATTAATTGATAGCATCACACCAGCTTCCGCAGCCATCATTAACATTTCTTTATTTAAATCTAATCGATTTGGATTTGCATTTAATTCTAAAATTGTACCTGTTTCTTTTGCTACAGAAATTAATTCTTCAGCATTTACTTTGTACCCAGCTCTTCTACCTATTTTGCGACCTGTTGGATGCCCAATCATGCTAACATAAGGATTTCTCATTGCATTTTTTAAACGCATCATAATTGTCTCTTCATCTTGACTAAAGCTAGAATGAATTGACGCAATAACAAAATCAAGTGAACGTAAAACATCATCTTCATAATCTAACGAACCATCAGGTAAAATATCCATTTCTACCCCATGTAGAATTGTAAAATCAGTGTATTTTTCATTTACACGCTGAATTTCTTCTTTTTGTTTCCATAGACGCTCAGGAGTTAAACCGTTCGCAACTTTTAAATATTGTGAATGGTCTGTGATGACAATATATTTATATCCCTTAGCACGGCATGCATCTGCCATTTCTTCGATTGAATAGCCACCATCACTCCAAGTAGAGTGCATATGCAAATCAGATACCATATCTTCTAAACGAATTAATGGATAATTGTTTGTAAAAGTTGAAACTTCCTTTCCATCCTCTCTAATTTCAGGAGGAAAACAAGGTAAATTAAAGTGAGCATAAAAATCTTCTTCATTTTCAAATGTTAAAACCTCACCAGTATTAACATTCTCAACACCGTACTCACTAATTTTTTCATCACGATCTTTAGCCAATTGACGCATAGCTACATTATGATCCTTGGAACCAGTAAAATGATGCAGCGTTGTAGCAAACTCTTTTGGTTGAATAATTCGGAAGTCAACTGAAATCTCATACTCAACACCTTTTAAAACAAGAGAAACTTTTGTATCCCCTTGTGCAATTATTCGAACGATTTCTGGCATCGAAAGTAATTGTTCTTTAATACTTTCAGGTTTATTTGATGAAACGATGAAGTCTAAATCTTTAACAGTTTCACGTACTCTTCGTAAGCTTCCTGCTCTTGAAAACTTTTCAACATCCTTCATCTTTGCTAAATATGCTTCAATTTTATCAGCAATCGGTAATACATCTGCAAGTGGCAAGCGTTCAGGCTGCTTACCAAATTCCTCGATTGATTCTAAAATATTTTTCTCTGTCTTTTTACCGAATCCAGCTAACCCTTGTAACTTACCATTTAAGCATGCTTCTTTTAACTGCTCCATGCTCTCAATTTGTAATGATTGATAAAGCTTAGCTACTTTTTTTCCACCTAATCCTGGTAGTCTGAGTAAAGGAAGTAAAGTTTTAGGCAATGACTCTTGTAGTTCTTCCAAAACCGTACTTTTACCAGTTTCGATATATTCTAAAATTACAGCAGAAGTCCCTTTTCCGATCCCTTTTATAGCAGTAAAGTCGTCGATTTGCTCAAGACTTCTTTCATCAGTTTCTAATGCATTTGCCGCTTTACGAAATGCTGATATTTTAAAAGCATTCTCACCTTTTAGTTCTAAATAAGTAGCAATTTGTTCTAACAATTTAATTAACTCTTTTTTGTGCATTTTAAGTCACCTACTTAACATAGAAATTTTTTTCACTTAAACTCAGGTTAAAGTATTTCAGAACTAGAAAATCCGTTCCATAATTCCATTAATTGATTTGATATAAATGGTGTATGTTGAACCATAAAATACGCGATATTTGATTTATGTAATAAAACATGAAGCGTATCAATTGGTATAATTAAAGCTATAAAAAGCGCCAAAACCGCAAATAAATAAACTTCTATAAAACCAAAAATACCACCTAAGAAAGAGTTCATCTGCTTTAAAACAGGTAATTGGAAAACTCCATTTAATAACGAACCAATAAATGAAATAACTAGCCTTGTCCCAATAAATAGCAAAGCAAAAGCTATAATTTCATATACGAACTGTTCTGCATTAACGGTTTGTCCTCCGCTTATATGAATTGGAAATATTTTTTTAAGCGAAGTAGCGGTCTGCTCATAATAATGATAAGCTAGGTATATGGAAAGTAAAAAACCTAGTAATCGTACAAGGCTGCTAACAAATCCTCTTTTCCAACCTGTCAAAATTCCTAAAATAAAAATAATAAGTATAATTAAATCAATCATTTTCTTTCTGCTCACTTTTCGTTTGTTTTTCTAATAATTTTTCGAGCATCTCAGCTCTTTCTTTTAATTTTACATAATCACTTACAATATTTATTGCTGTCAATACAGCTAATTTATTAGTATCTAATAATGGATTTTTTTTATTTATTTCTTTCATTTTATCATCTACAATTGAGGCAACATGGCGAATATGATTTGTTGACTCGTCACCAGTAATTGCATAATGTTGCCCATAAATAGTTACATTTAGTTTTTGTTTCGATGAAGAATTGGACAACTTCATACCTCCATTCAGCTATAAACATTCTAACCTTAACTATAACATGAAATTCAATACAAACAAAAGTATAGGAAAATATCCATTTATAAAGGAGAAATTTATGTCAAACACTGTATTAACAGTTTCTGAAGATACTCTCATAAAGATGAAAGCACACTACCAAAGCAGCCTTCAATCAAAAGTACCACAAGGTGGAGTATTTATGGCTAAACCTAGTGGCTGTACAATCACTGCATACAAATCAGGTAAAGTAATGTTTCAAGGCTCAAATTGTGATACCGAAGTAAGTAAATGGCAAGGTAAATCGGCTAGCCAAACTCCTAAAAAGGTAAACTCTACAAATACGAATTCAACTTTACCAAAAAACTTTTCAAGTCTTGCAGTTATAGGTAGTGATGAAGTTGGTACAGGTGATTACTTTGGGCCGATGACAGTAGTAGCTTCCTTTGTAGAACCAAGTCAATTCGAATTACTTAAAGAATTAGGCGTAAAAGATTCCAAAGAACTAACTGACGATGCCATATGCAGCATAGCAAAAAAAATTGTTCATGTCGTAACTTACAGCCTCTTAGTACTGCACAATGAGAAATACAATGCTATGCAAGAAAAAGGATATAACATGAATAAACTAAAGGCGCTATTACATAATCAAGCAATTCGAAATACTATTGCAAAATTAGAAGATAAAAAATATGATGCAATCTTAATTGATCAATTTACTCCTCCAAATTTATACTACGGATATTTAAAAGGAACAAAAGAAGTTATTCGTGATAAAGTTCAATTCGCTACAAAAGCAGAAGGTTTGCATCTCTCAGTTGCAGTTTCTTCTATTTTAGCCCGATATGCTTTCCTACAACAAATGGATCAATTAAGTGAAAAAGCTGGCATGACCTTACCAAAAGGTGCTGGGGCAAAAGTTGATCAAGCCGCTGCAAAGCTAATTAAATCAAAAGGTTTTGAAGCTTTACGAAGTTTAACGAAATTACATTTTGCTAATACCGAAAAGGCATTAAAGATTTCAAAGAAATAAAATAAAAAAGCTTTATTCTAAATGAAAAATTCATTTAGAATAAAGCATCTACTATAAATACAATGAAACCTAATAAGCTAGCAACTTGTTTTTGTTTTTTATATCGAAGCATCGGTTTAGATAATAAAAATAAACAAATCAAAAATCCAAAAGGGATCGGTAACCAAAATAACCTAAATGGTAAAGAAGCTAGTACATAATAACCGATCATTTGAAACCCAAGATTACTAACATCCCGCTTAATGGCATCTTTATAAACAGCTAAGACTCCAACCAACAATCCGACATAAAGTAAAAAGATTAACATGAAGCCACCTCCAAGATTGTCCTACTAATAACCTATTCAGCTATGGCTTGTCTAAAGACTCATAAAGAAAAATGTTTAAACATATTCATAACATGTAGAAACGAAGGAGGAATATTTAGATGAATAATTTAATAAACGAATTTAGTAGTCTAATCCAATCCGTTCCAAAAATCATTAGAGCTTTATCGAATACAGATTATAAACCAAGTCCTACTAAATGGTCTAAAAAAGAAATCCTTGGACATCTATGCGATTCTGCGACTATGAATCATAAAAGATTTATAGATCGATTGTCCTCTAATGATGAACTTGTTTTGGAGCTTTATAAACAAAATTCATGGGTTGAATTAAATGATTATCAAAATAGCTATACAATTGAAGAAATTCTTACTTTATGGACTGCTCTAAATTCTCGTTTCATGAATGTGATCTCAAACATTTCAGAAGACCAATGGAAATTACAATATAATAGTCAAAATGAAGAATCTGTTACACTAAGCTGGTTATTTACTGATTACATTGACCATATGAAGCACCATTTAAATCAAATTTTAGGATAGGATTAAGGTGTCGCCATGAAATTTAAAGTGAAGAAAAATCCTCTTTTAGTCGTCCTAATTCTGAGCTTAATTCCCATCATTATTTCAGTTCCCATCATCAGCTTTATTGAAACTGATAGCTCGGGAATCATTATAAGTTTAGTAGTCTTTGTCTTTTTATTACCGATATTAATTGTTCTAGTTTGGGCATTATTCAACACATACCATGAATTAACCGAAACTGAATTCAAATCAAAATTTGGATTTATTACAATTAACATTCCATATAGTGAAATCAGAACAATTAATTTCTCGAATAATCCAGTTTCATCACCTGCATGGACCTTCAAACGTTTAAAAATCGAATATAACAAGTACGGATTTGCCTTACTTTCACTTCCTAAAGATGAAAAAAATTTTTTACGAGAAATAAAAAAACGATGTCCCGATGCTACTATTTTAAATCGTCAAAAAGCAGAAGTTTTAATTAATTAGGACTTTTCCCTAAAAAACTCGCAAGGTATTAGGTTCCTTGCGAGTTTTTTGTGTTTATAATTGATTTTTAGTTTGATTTCTCCCCAAATTTTACTACCGCATGAACCCTTAATGAGGTTCTACAATTCATCTTTTTGCTTTTTTACTACCTCATGAACCCTTTATGAGTTACTCTATTCAATCTTTCTACTTTTTTACTTACTCATGAACCTCTCATGAGTTACTAAAATCCATCTTTCTGCTTTTTTACTTACTCATGGACCTCTCATGAGTTACTATAATCCATCTTTTTGCTTTTTCACTTACTTTTGAACCTCTAATGAGTTACTATAATCCATCTTTTTGCTTTTTTACTTACTCATGAACCTCTAATGAGTTACTATAATCCATCTTTTTGCTTTTTTACTTACTCATGAATCTCCCATGAGTTACTATAATCCATCTTTCTGCTTTTCCACTTACTCATGAACCCTTTTATTCGCATTTCTCTAATCTAAGTTTCACCGACACAAAAAAAGTCTCATAAGTGCTTAGACTTACGAGACTTCCCTTTACATAATTAATTATTAATATACTTCTCAAATACTGATCCGAAATCTTTAACTTTGTATTGCTCTCTAGATTTCATTAACCATTCAAAAGCAGCTTCATTAATTTCTTTAAAACTGTTCACTAAATTATTTTCATTTGAAGTTACGCGGCCTAATGTTGTAGAAGCAATTTCAATGCTTTCTTTCGCATAGTCAAGTGCTTTTTCATTTTCATGACTTATTTCAGCGATCATTAGTAATGCTTTGTATAAATCCTTTACTTGTTCAATATGTTTTTTATGAACATCAATCGAAAACTCTCTACCGCCTATGTTGAACTTAATTTCAACATCTAAATCAATTGTACCAGCTGTTTCAAGTAAAACATGTGTGATTTTATGAGTGTGATAATTATAACGATGAAGTGTACGCTTCTTACTTATTGCACTTGTACCGTCTAAATGAATTAAAGCCTTATTCGTAAAGCAATACTCATCTGATTTTGATTTAATTAAAAAATAAATTTTTTCATTATCTTCATGCATTACATAATCGTCAGAATCAACTTTGTCATAATTTTTCGGTTCAATCACACTACCTACATCACTTAAACCAAGCATATCTGCAGCAACTTTACCAAACATATATAATTCCTCCTCTTTTGTCGGATCTGTGTATGGGATATCTATACGAAGGAAATGAAAAGCTAATCCCTTTATCCCTTTATCACTTTTTTATCTATTTCACTACCAGACATAATAAGTATACATATTTATTTTTAAATAGTCTTTCATTATCTTGAATGTCAGGAAAAACTTCTACTGTTTCCATCCTGTCAACTGCATCTACAAATGCCCCAAGAATAATTTCCTTATCCTTTTTGATTTCTTGTTTCTTAAATATGGTTCCAATTGTTGAAATATTCGTCATTTGAGGCTGTTTGTATAGCGTTTGAATCGTACTACTGTTATTAGCGCTTTGTGAAATAGTTGTATTCCATTCATAAGTTCGTTCTGTTTCTAATTGAAGTTTTCGTTTAAATGAAAGATAAAATTGTTTTCCAATATCATTTTTACTTATATACATGCCTGAATCTGAAATTGTCTGAATTAGTTTTCCATCTTCATACACTTTCACTTTTACTTTAATCTCTTTCAACTGACTAACATTTCCAAAGTTCAATTTAAATAGTGCTATTTGGTCAGGATTTTCTCCTATTCTTTTGATTACGTTTTTCTCAGAATTAAGCATTTTATAAGATTCAACAACATTTCTTCCACTAGCAGTTAAATGTTTACTTGTTGCTTCTCGATCACAACTAATTAAAAAAACAAATATGGCTAATAATAAAAATTTTTTTCTCAATAAAAATTTACCTCCTTATATCTCTTACTTCTATAATTCTTCTACCTCCTTATTCCCTGTTTTCCCGTTTTTTCCCTTTTTTGCTATTTTAATTTTACCATTGAACACATACCCAATTGCAGACTATAATTAGATGGTGATTGCTTAAATTCCGTTCTTTTTTATAGCTTTTCTATAAAAAAAGTCGAATAGCCAATTTTAAAGAACATTATTATATAAAACGAAAACAATAGAAAAGGTGTAGATAAATGAGTATTTTAACTGTAAAAAACTTAAGTCATGGATTCGGTGATCGTGCAATTTTTAATGATGTATCGTTCCGTCTATTAAAAGGTGAGCATATCGGTCTTATTGGTGCAAATGGTGAAGGTAAATCAACTTTCATGAATATCGTTACTGGAAAACTACAGCCTGATGAAGGTAAGGTTGAATGGTCTAAAAAAGTACGTGTAGGTTACTTAGATCAGCATGCTGTATTACAGCCAGGTATGTCAATTCGTGACGTATTGAAAAGTGCATTCCAATATATGTTTGATATGGAAAATGAAATTAATGATTTATATGTAAAAATGGCTGATGCAACTCCAGAAGAAATGGAGAAAATGCTTGAGGATGTAGGTGTTCTTCAAGATACTTTAACAAATAATGATTTCTATATTATCGATGCTAAAGTTGAAGAAATTGGTCGTGGTTTAGGTTTGGAAGATATCGGACTTGACCGAGATGTAACAGAACTTTCTGGTGGACAACGTTCAAAGGTTCTTCTTTCAAAGCTTCTTTTAGAAAAACCAGATATCTTATTACTCGATGAGCCTACTAACTATTTAGATGAGCAGCATATTGAATGGTTAAAGCGTTATTTACAAGAGTATGAAAATGCATTTATTTTAATTTCGCATGATATTCCGTTTTTAAATAGTGTAATTAACTTAATTTACCACATGGAAAACCAAGAATTAAATCGTTATGTTGGTGATTATGATAATTTCAAAGGAATTCATGAAATGAAAAAATCACAATTAGAATCAGCTTATAAACGTCAACAACAAGAAATCTCTGAACTAAAAGATTTCGTTGCTCGTAATAAAGCTCGTGTTTCTACCCGTAACATGGCAATGTCTCGCCAAAAGAAACTTGATAAAATGGATGTCATTGAACTTGCACGTGAAAAGCCAAAACCAGAATTCCACTTTAAACCAGCTCGCACTTCAGGTAAATTAATATTTGAAGCAAAAGATTTAGTGATTGGATACGACGAACCACTATCTAAACCGTTAAATCTTCGTATGGAACGTGGACAAAAAATTGCCTTAGTTGGGGCGAACGGTATCGGTAAAACGACGTTAATGCGTAGTTTACTTGGCGATATTAAACCAATTTCTGGTGAAGTTGAGCGCGGAGAATTCCTTCACATCGGATACTTCGAACAAGAAGTAAAAGGTGATAATAATAAAACATGTATCGATGAAGTTTGGGATGAATTCCCATCATTTACTCAATATGAAGTACGTTCTGCACTTGCAAAATGTGGACTAACGACAAAGCATATTGAAAGTAAAGTTGCTGTTTTAAGTGGTGGAGAAAAGGCGAAAGTTCGTTTATGTAAATTAATTAATCAAGAAACAAACTTACTTGTTCTCGATGAGCCTACTAACCATTTAGATGTAGATGCTAAAGAAGAACTTAAACGAGCACTAAAAGAGTACAAAGGAAGCCTTTTAATTATTTGTCACGAACCTGAATTTTATCAAGGATTAGTTACAGACGTTTGGAATGGCGAAAACTGGACTACTAAAGTGTTTTAATTAATTTAAAAAAGAGAGACGAAAAATTTTCGTACTCTCTTTTTATTTTGCCCTATCTTCGTTTTTAAAGTGTAATATTTTGACTTAACTTAGTAGTCCATTCACTTGGATGTTTTCTTTTCTTTGTTCCTTTTGGCATTGTATTTATATAACCGATATGAAGAGCTCCTAAAATTTTTCGATTTTCAGGAATGCCCATCTCTATATAAAATTGTTTATCAAAAATATAAGGATTTGTTCGCCATACCATTCCTATATTTTTTTCCCAAGCTGCTAATTGTAAATTTTGAACAAATGCACAGGTTGCTCCAATCGCTTCTAAATTTTTCTTTTCATTTTCTGAGTGGTCTGTCGTTATGATTAAATGCATTGGTGTGTCGACGATATATGTTTTAAAGAATTCCGTTGATTTTTTAATTTTCTCTACTGTATATGTTTCCGTTAATTCCATTCTTTCGTAGCTATCTACAATTTTTGAAGCGTAATATTCTTTTTCTTTTTCTTCGGAAACCATAATAAATTGCCAAGGCTCTTCTTTGCTGTGGAAAGGAGCATAAGATGCAGCTTCAAGTAGCTCCATTAATTCTTCCATATTAATTGGAACCTTTTTTGTATCTCTTATTGTTCTTCTATTTTTTATAAAATCTAAAATTGACATTGAACGTTATCTCCTTAGTCTCTAAATATCCCTAAATTCATTATAAATGGAAATGATAATCATTTTCAATAAATCTTTTGGTTTTTTAATTATTTTCTTAGACTTCGTTATTTTGATTATGAAATCGTTAATTACTTCCTACAGAATGATATAACTATTTATATGTAGTAAAAAATGGAAAGACTGTGTTTAAGCTCAGATTATATCAAAAAAGAAACCAGGTATTGAAGAATAAATTTTCTTCAATACCTGTTTTTATTACATCTCTTTTGGAGCACGAATTCCTAATAATCTTAGTCCTTCTTCAAGAACAATGGAAACAATTTTAGTTAATGCCAATCTACTTTCTAATTGGTCATCATTTGTTAGAATATGTGTATTTCCATAATATTTATTGAAGCTTTGTGCCAAATCGATTGTATATTTAGCAATGACAGATGGTTCAAATTGTTCAAAACTACGCGCTACTTTATTTGGGAACTCAAGTATATGTTTTATGATGTCCCAACTATATGAATCATCAAGCCCATCTTGTTTATTTAAATCCTGTGATGAAGCTTTATCTAATATTGAATTTGTTCTCGCAATGGAGTATTGTACATATGGTCCTGTCTCACCTTCAAATTTTAGCATTTGCTCAAGTGAAAATTCGATGTTATTCATACGATCATTTTTTAAATCTTGGAAAATGATTGCACCGACTCCAACCATTTTTGCTACTTCTTCTTTATTTTTTAATGTAGGATTTTTTTCTGCAATATTTTGACTAGCTAAACTAATCGCTTCCTCAATTACCTCTTCTAAAAGAACAATTTTTCCTTTACGTGTAGACATTTTTTTACCATTTTGTAGGATTAAGCCGAATGGTACGTGAACCATATCTTTAGACCATTCGTACCCCATTTTGTTCAAAACTGTAAATACTTGCTCAAAATGCAATGCTTGTTCTCCACCTACAACATACACTGCTTTATCAAAATCATATGTTTCTTTACGATAAAGTGCAGCTGCTAGATCTCTTGTAGCATATAGCGTAGCTCCATCAGATTTTCTAATTAAGCATGGTGGTAATTCCTTTTCAGTTAATTCAACAACATCTGCACCATCAGATTCGACTAAAAGGTTTTTTTGCTCTAGAAGTTCAATAACTCGGTCCATTTTATCATTGTAAAATGCTTCTCCGTTAAAGCTATCAAAGTTAACACCTAATAAATCGTATACTAACATGAATTCTTTTAGAGACTCATCACGGAACCACTTCCATAAGTGTAAAGCTTCTTCATTTTTTTCCTCTAATTGCTTAAACCAGCTTCTAGCTTCTTCCTCAAGTTGAGGCTCTTTTTCAACTTCTTCATGAAATTTAACATATAATTTTAAAAGTTCTTTTATTGGATTTTCTTTTACTTCGTCTTGATTACCCCAAAGTTTATAAGCAACAATTAATTTCCCAAACTGTGTTCCCCAGTCTCCAAGGTGATTAATTTTTATTGCTTTATACCCATTTTTTTCAGCTATTTTAGCAATTGAATTTCCAATCATTGTTGAACGCAAGTGCCCCATCGAAAATGGCTTTGCAATATTTGGAGAGGAACAATCGATCGCAACCGTTTTGTCTTCTCCAATTACTTGGTTACCATATTCCTTCCCCTGACCAAGAACTAATTCAATTACTTGCTTACTTACTAGCTTTTTATTCAAAAAACAGTTTACGTATGGGCCGTTTGCTTCTACTTTTTCAATTAAATCATGGTTAATCTGTGCTGCTATTTCCTTTGCAATTATTACTGGAGATTTTTTTAATGCTTTTGCTAATTGGAAACAAGGAAATGCTAAATCACCTTGATCTGCATAATTCGGTTTTTCGATAAGTGAGTTAATTTCAGTTAAAGTTAGTGATCCATTTAAAGCTTTTTCAATTTGTTCACTATACATATTTACATAATTCATTATGATCAATCCTCTCCAAAATATAAAAAAACCGTCTCTATCATAAGAGACGGGTTTAAATAATCCGCGGTACCACTCTAATTGTTCAAATATATTGAACCAACTTTAAAATTTGTTAACGAGGTCTTCCCCGGCAAAGTCCTACTATCAATTCAGACTGCTTCTCCGAAGTGCGCTTCATCTTATTCGCTCTGTTAGGCTTCCACCATCCCCAACTCTCTACAAGAATCAAAATAAGATTACTCTCTTCATCTAAAAATTTTCAATATTCATTTTTTCCATTTAATCATATCTAATGTAGAATTTCAACATTAATCTTTTTTTGAACTTTATGAATGACACCATTTGTTGACAACCTTAATAACATAGAAATTGAGGTGGAATTCATGAAAAAAAAAACAATAACTTTAAGCCTTTGTATGATTGTTAAAAACGAAGAAGCTGTACTTTCCAGATGTTTATCCTCTGTATCTAATATAGTAGACGAAATTGTCATTATTGATACTGGTTCAACAGACAAAACAAAGGAAATAGCTAAAAAGTTTACAAATTCAATCTATGATTTTACTTGGATCAATGATTTTTCTGCGGCAAGAAATTTTGCGTTTTCTAAAGCAACGAAGGATTATATTATGTGGCTAGATGCAGATGATATTATCACTGATGAAAATGCAAAAAAATTACTTAAATTAAAAAAGTCATTAACTAAAAAGGTCGACGCTGTCGGGATGAAATATCATCTAGCTTTCGATGAAAATGGTAATCCTAGCTTTAGTTCTGTACGCAATCGAATCGTTAAACGAGAGAGAAATTTTAAATGGATTGGATTCGTTCATGAATATTTGGAGGTTTACGGCGAAATTATTCAATCGGATGCCGCAATTATTCATCAAAAAGACAAAGAGTTTTCTGATCGTAATTTAAAGATTTATGAAAATGCGATTTCTTCAGGAAATGAACTAAGTCCTCGTGACAAATACTATTATGCGAATGAATGCGTAGATCATCAGCTGTTTGAAAAGGCAATTGAATGGTATGAATTATTTCTTGATGAAGGAAAGGGCTGGTACGAGGATAATATTCAAGCGTGCGGAAAAATGGCAGACTGCTATTTTAATCTAAACGAATTGGAAAAAGCGATTAGTAGTTGTCTAAGATCTTTTTCATATGATGGACCACGTGGAGAAAACTGCTGTCGTTTAGGATTTGTCTATCTTCAACAAGGTGATTTTACACGCGCTATTTCATGGTATAAACTTGCTACTCTTGTTGATGTTCCAACAAGTAGTCCTTTTATAAATCAGGCTTGTTACACTTGGTTACCTAATCTACAGTTATGTCTATGCTATAGTCGATTAGGCGATCAACTTACTGCTAGAAAATATAATGATATAGCTGCTAGTTATGTTCCGAATAATCCTTCCGTTCTACACAACCAAGAATATTTCCGCTCATATTTTAAAGACCAATAACTCACCCTTACTATCTTCTAACGTTTTTTTCCTGCCTGGATCCTATCTGTTTAATAAACTCTATTTTGATTGATAAACTAACTAGTTTAAGAAGAAATAGACATACAATCCCAAATTAGATGATCTGGAAACTACTATTTAATAAAATCAACATTAATATAACATCAATCATTTTATACAAAATCAAAATTAAAGAAAGGGTGATAGCTTGATCACAGTCAGTTTATGCATGGTTGTACAAAATAATGAAGCCACAATTGAAAGATGTCTTAGTTCAGTTAGTAGCATAGTTGATGAAATTATCATCGTTGATATGAATTCCCACGATCGAACGATAGAGCTAGCAAGACAGTTTACAGACCAAATACATGTCTTTGATGGTGTGGATGAAATAGCTGCATTAAATTTTTCAAAATCATTGGCAACAAAAGACTTTATACTTTTACTAAACCATAGTGAAATTTTACTAGAAAATGATCGATTAACATTGTCTAAGTTAAAACACTCAATAGACAATGAAGTTTATAATGTAGCTGTCGATTATCAGATTGGATGGAATGTAAAAAGCAAACAAAAAATTAGTAGATTATTTAAAAGATTAAGTTCAAATAGTCATTCACCGGATGCGAATAATGAACAAATCTCTGAATCATTTTCTACTAATCTCGTTATTACAGATCTTCCTTTTACACAAAATACTAAAGAAAATATTGAAATATATGAACAAATGTTAAGTAATCACATTAATCTTTCTACGATGGATTTATTTTTTTATGCAAAAGAGTTAAGTTCAGATCATCAACATGATCGATCAATAAAGTATTTTTTAAAATTTTTGAGATTAAATCAGCCATTTGAGGAACTTAATATCCTTGCCTGTCATTATATTGCTAATAGTTATCACGAGCTTAATTTAAGAGATTTGGAAACTACTTGGCTATTAAGAGCTCTTAAATATGGTAATACTCATCCAGAAACATGTTGTAGATTGGCTTATACATTTTTTGAAAAAAATAATTTCAATTCAGCTATTTATTGGTATAAAGAAGCAACCTTAAATAAGGTTAACAATCGTTTGATTCTTCACAACCCATCATGTACTACTTGGCTACCACATTTACAGCTAGCTGTTTGCTATGATCGAATAGGTGAGTTTCGACTTGCAAATGAGCACAATGAATTAGCTTATAAATTTTATCCAACACACCCAAGTATTCTTTCAAATAGAGAGTACTTTTCAGATCGATTAAATAACGAAGGCAGCTGAGAATCTCTCAACTGCCTTTTAATCATTTTTTCCTTATTAACATGAGCATATTATATATTTCAAGATTTGAAGTTAGTTGTTCAAGATTTATTCCAAAACTATGAGCTAGGTGAACTACTTCTTCAAAAAACAACTTAATATTTAAATCTACATTTATATTTTCATTCTTTTTCGTGGTCATTTCAAATTGGTCAGTTGGAAATAGCGTATTAATTGTTTGAGGCGTGAAAAATCTAATATTTTCTTTTTTCAATATCCCAGCGTGTATATAATTCCATTGGCCTTGTAGTAATTGAAAGAGAACTTCACCATGGGAAACATTTGGAACTCTACAAATAATTGAGCCAGATGGTTTTAAAAGATTAGTGATTTCTTTTACATAACTCCAAGGATCTACAAGATGGTTTACAATATTATCAATTATGATTAAATCAAAAAACGCCTTAGGATAACTGTGGGGCACTTCGTCAACACCGATTGTATCAACCCTCTTATAAAATTGTGATGCAATTGAGGATAACTCTGAATCACTTTCTGTACCAAATAATTCACATTTGTATAGATTTTTAATTTCTAGACCTGTAGCTCCTGCTAAGCAACCAATTTCTAATACATTATTTATGTTACCCGGTAACATTTCAATAACTTCCGTCTTCGGATAACCAATATCAATTAGATTGTTTCCCCACTTCTCAATATACTTCATTCTATTTTCAATATATAGGTGATTTATGTTAATATCACTATTTCCATTAAATGTCATGTGGCCATAATGATGAACAAATGAATCTAATGCAATATGCAATTCATATCCTTCTAAAATAGTTCTTAAACAAATATCATCATCCTCAAATGAACCTAGTTTAAATCTCTCATCAAATCCTACTAACCGATCAATTAATTCGCGTCTAACTAATAAACAAAATCCTACTAATCTTAATACTTGCTTAGACATTCCTTTCACATTGGCACAATATTTTAATGAAAAATCATTAATTTCTTGATCATTTTGATAATCAACATTAATTCGCTGCAATCCACTTACATAATTACTAACAGGTCCAACCATGCCAATTTTATCATTACTATATAAAAGGGTAAGCATAGAATCTAACCAATTTTCTGTAACGATTGTGTCATTATTTAAAAATAACAAGCTATCACCTGTTGCTACTTCAATTCCTTGATTACACCCTTTAGCAAACCCCAAATTTACTTCATTAAAGATTGTAATAAAAGAAGGATTATTTTTTAAGTAATCTCTTGTGCTATCAGTCGAACCATTATCAATAACAATAATTTCTACTTCATCTTCATTTGTATACTTCGCAAGACTTTCAAAGCATTTTTTCGATACCTCGAGCTGATTATAGGTCAAAATAATAATACTAGTTTTCATTCATTAAACACCTTCTTAGTATCTCACTGCATTAGCAAGTATGATTTCTTTTAAATTCATGTATCTAAATAACCCATGCAATAATTAATATATTCAAGATGGAAATATTTGGTCAGTGTTAATTGTTTAATAAAAAAATCCTCATTAATTTATTCGAATAGATTACTATTGAATAATTAATGAGGACTGTCATCACCTTAATATTGGACTACTAATCTCTAAGAGTGATTGTTAAGAAATACGGTGAACTGACCAAGTGATACCAGCTGTATTGTTTCCACCTAAAGTAAGCTGAACTGTCAATCCGTCTGCTTCATAGAAGAGGCCAATCACATCTCCTGCAGTTAATTCGAAATCACCTGTAATCGTGACAGCTCCATCTCCTAGAATTGCTCTTAAGTTCAGTACTGCAAGTATATTTACATCTAAAATTGGTACTAAACCACTTATTAAGTCAGCAGTAGTAGGAGCAGTTCTACGTATTACAAAAGAAGGATTGATCCCTGCTCCGATAGCAGCCGTTATTGTTGCAGTTGTAGAATAGTTAATTGTTGCTTCAAAAGTATATCTTCCTGTAGCAGGTACTGTAAAATTACCAAGTGTTGGATCAAAAGCTGGTGAACTGAAATGTGGACTAGCAACACTCCAGTTAGTTAATTGAGCTGTAGCAGCAGTATTTACACTTGGAATGAATGCTGAGAATCCAGTTGAAGTTACACTCGGACCCGTTGCTCCTGTTGCTCCGACTGCTCCTGTTGCTCCCGCTGGACCTGTTGCTCCTGCTGGGCCTGTCGCTCCGTCTGCTCCTGTTGCTCCCGCTGGACCTGTTGCTCCTGCTGGGCCTGTCGCTCCGTCTGCTCCTGTTGCTCCCGCTGGACCTGTTGCTCCCGCTGGACCTGTTGCTCCTGCTGGGCCTGTCGCTCCGTCTGCTCCTGTTGCTCCTGCTGGACCTGTTGCTCCTGCTGGGCCTGTCGCTCCGTCTGCTCCTGTTGCCCCCGCTGGACCTGTTGCTCCCGCTGGGCCTGTCGCTCCGTCTGCTCCTGTTGCTCCTGCTGGACCTGTTGCTCCTGCTGGGCCTGTCGCTCCGTCTGCTCCTGTTGCTCCTGCTGGACCTGTTGCTCCTGCTGGGCCTGTCGCTCCGTCTGCTCC